>CAZOZW010000005.1:23371-23583 GCA_964584385.1 uncultured Candidatus Peribacteria bacterium | reverse complement strand
GGGTCATCACCCGTTGGTTCTTCTGTCAACGACAGCGCCTGAAAACCTTCCTCACCCTCCTCGGGCAACGAGCGTACCTTCGATTCGAATACCGGCTCGGTTATATTGGTAAATGACGATGGTTTTGGGGGAATCTTGACATTCAGGGTCTCTGCCGATTGGAGATCGGCTGCGTAGGGGTTTTCTAGGGCATCGAATTGGCGATCGATGAG
>CAZOZW010000005.1:22571-23346 GCA_964584385.1 uncultured Candidatus Peribacteria bacterium | reverse complement strand
CCTGTTTCTCTTGCGATACTCCTAAGCCGACAAGTCGCTCCTGCTCAGCCTTGAGAAAGGCATCCTTTTTGCCGAGCAGCTCACTCACTTGTGCCGATTGGCTCTCGAGTCCGGCATCTCTTCTTTTCTCTTTTACGTCGGCGATCTCACGCATTACAACGGCATATCGCAATGATGGTGAGATATCGAATGATGTATCGGTGCTACCGTTATTATCGTTTCCGTCGTCATCCCCACTGTTTCCATCATCACCGTCGTTTTCATCCTCATCGCTCCCGGTATCACCATTATCTCCGGTGTCAGATCCGTCATCGTCTTGGTCATCATCCTCGAACGAGGCTGCGATTCTAAGAGTACGATTGGCATTCACCGAAGCATTGAGGGCGCTGTTGTTAAACGAACCATCGTCTGAAAGCAGAAAGGTTTTTGTGCTCTCATCGGTTGCAGCCGGGTCTTGCGCCATGTGGTAGCCGGCAACGGCCGCAACGAATGGGGCGGAGAAGCTGGTACCATTCTTGGTATTGATCTGGCCGTTGAGACCGAGGGTGCGGATATCGACACCCGGGGCGGCAAGGTCGACCGTGGTGGCACCGTAGTTACTAAAGCCAGCCAAGCTCCCACCGCTGTTATGCGCGGCGACACTGATGATGTTTGCGAGATCGTAGTTCGCAGGATAGATCGGGTCACTATCGTTATCGGTACCGTAGTTCCCGGCGGCACCGATCACGAGCACATCGTTCTCCTCGGCATAGACCAATGCGGCTTCGATGGCTTG
>CAZOZW010000005.1:20995-22488 GCA_964584385.1 uncultured Candidatus Peribacteria bacterium | reverse complement strand
AAAACTGGCAATACCGCTACTATTGCGGCTGACAGCAGAAATCACTCCGGCAACAGCCGTGCCATGCCAAGAGAAGGTGTTTTGATCCGGTGCGGGATCGGTATCGTCATCGACGAAATCGTAGCCGCCGTTGGTACATCCTTCAGTGATAGCCTCACCATCAGTATCGACACAACCGGTGGAGTTCCATTGCACACCGGTAAGGTCGGGATGGGTGAAGTCGACCCCGGTGTCGATCACTGCGACGAGAGCTCTCTCCGCCGTAGGGGTATCTGTGTTGAAAACACCATCAGCGATATACTTGAGTCCCCATTGGGATTGGTACTCAGTGTCGTCGGGAATCACGAACTCTTGTGTCTCGTAGATGTAATCCGGCTCGACTATCTCAGCAGCAGCCTCTTCGGTGGGCGTGAGTTCGCTCATCGCCAGCTGTTCGAACTCGGTTTCTAGTGTCTGGTTGAGTTCTTTGAGTGCCTGTTTGCGTTCTTGCAATTTCTGTTTGAGCTGTTGTTTTTCTTCATTGGTCTTCGCATCGAGGTCACCGGTGTTCAATTCGGTGACGATCTCGGCTCGTTTTGATCTCAGAGTATCGAGTTTCTCCCGTACAACGGGTTTTTCCTTCGCCTCACGACGCAGTTGTCTCACCTTTTGTTTGGCTTCGAGTCGCTGCTCTTTCGTCGGCTTGGTGTCGGCATGAGCATCGGATGTTCCACCGGATATCCAGAAGAGCACTCCTGCACAAACAGCGGAGATGATGATCAAAACAAGTGGCACTTGACGGCGGAACCGTGTGTCACCTAAAGGATGAGAAGAGGTCATGGGAGAAATGTGAAATTAACTCTGATTCTCCTGTATCAGCCAAGAGTGTCAAATAATCCGGCTTGACACGTCTAGCAGAATCGACAAATCATCAAAATGTGGGGCAATGGATTCCGGCTGCAGGGGTCATTATCTGTATGATTTCTAAATGATAATTATGCCCCATCAAGAAAATGACTTGAATGAGCCATTTTTGTGTTCATGCCAATAGAAACCCATCTCTTATTATTTGTTTATTGATTTTTTTTAATGAACGGAGGAAGCTGAGAACAACCTCTATCTGGTCCTTCCATCCCCCCTCTCGATGGATACCTTCAACACCCTCCGTCACTGGCTCGTCGACAACTGGGAACGACGGAATATCCACGGGCGTTCCCGCTGGATGAACTGGTATGAACGGCGGCGGTTCTTGGGTAAAAGCAATGACGGGTTGGTACTCCATAAAGGCCGTCGTATCACCCCGCAAGAATCGTTCAAGAACCTCGCTTTGGTGGCCCCCACCGGTAGTGGCAAGACGACCCGCTATGTGATCCCGAATCTGTTGGTATTACAAGGGAGTGCCGTGGTGACCGACCCTTCGGGGGAGATATACCGCGCTACTGCCGGGCATCTCAAAAAGCAGGGTTTTAAGGTGGAGGTGCTGCAACCGGCGGATGCGATGCGGAGTCGACACT
>CAZOZW010000005.1:12794-20906 GCA_964584385.1 uncultured Candidatus Peribacteria bacterium | reverse complement strand
GCCGAATACGGCAACTAGGGTGAGGGTGACAGCGGCAGCGGTGGTGATAGTGGAGCCTTCTGGACTCACGGGGCAGCCGATATCCCGTAGTTTTTTTTAAAAAAACCAAGCCTCACACAACAAACCATTAAAACTCAACAATCAAACACCTCTTTAATCCTCATAAATATTTCATCAAACCGAATTTTTTCATCTAAAAAATCTTTTACCGCCTCATCATTGGCGCGGCATAGTTCAGCTGATTTATTCTGCTGTAAAGCCAAGCGTGCATACCGTATCGACGGGAACCGCGACTCATCCACCCGGGTAAAAGTATACTGCTGATCGAAAAACGAAAACGATTGAAATGATTGTGGCGCTCGATCAGGAAAAAATAAGGCATGCGAGATCGGGATTCGCATATCTGGTTCGCTCATTTGGGCGACCACTGAACCATCACAGAACTCAACCGCCGAATGAATCATCGCTTCGGGATGAATGACGACCTCGATTTGCTCGGGTGAAAAATCAAACAGATACACAAACTCGATCAACTCAAAGGCTTTGTTCATGAGTGTAGCAGAGTCGATCGATATTTTTTGCCCCATTTGCCATTTTGGATGCCGCAGGGCGTTTTGCGGGGTGATTTGTGAGAAAGACTGCTTTGGAAACTTTTCCGCGTTTAAAAACGGACCACCAGAGCATGTCAGCCATATCTTTTTCACCTCAGACCTCTGCCCGCTCCGCAGGGCTTGCCATACCGCCGATGGTTCGGAATCGACTGGTAAGAGTTCAACTTTCTTTTGTTGGGCTTTTTTCACAACCTCGCCATTACTACAAAGTAGCACCTCTTATTCGCGAGCGCGATGTTGATCTGCTGACCGATCAACTCTTCTGCCCATATAAGCCCCGCTTCACCGCTGGTCGCCAAAACCGCAAGGTCGGGCTTGGTAGTTGCGATGTATTCAGTGATATTTTCATCACCGCAGAAAACTTTTAAATCCTTATTCTGTCTCATAAGTTTTTCCGCTTGTCCTGAATTATCCACAAATACATTTTGCACGTTAACTTCTTGCGCTTGTGTGTTGAGTAGTGAAATATTTTGATCACACACCAAGCCAACCACCTCGAACTGCTGCGGGTATTTACGAATAATATCCAAGGTTTGCGTTCCAATAGATCCGGTTGACCCTAAAATGATTATGCGTTTCTTTTTATTACTCAGATGTTTCACTAACTCTTCAGCGGCATGATGATGTGCAAGAAGCCATCGCTTCTACTGGATGAAACACTAACCGGCGCCAATTTTTCACCGATTCGCAAGGTGACCTTATCGCCATTGAGTACGAGTAGAATATCGAGCAAGAATTGAGCATTGAGTGAAACCAAATTCTCTTCGCCGCTATTTTTAATCGCCACTGCCGCATCCTCGGTACCGATCTCGGTTGCATCGGTGGTGATATGCATTTCATCCCCTTTTACACTGAGTTTGATATTATTACTATTCTCACGGGCAAAAATCCCAACCCGCTTTACTACCTGAATCAATTCTTTGCGATCGACCTCGATCTCGTTTTTATGGGCTTTTGGGAGGATTTGTTGATAATTCGGAAACTGCCCGTCGATCAACCGCGAGGTTATCTGCACCCCTTCAAACAGGAACATGATCTGATTTTTCGAAAACACGACCTCGATCTCTTTTGCCGAATCATCAACCAACGGCAGAATCCGTTCGATAGCTTGTAAAGTTTTTGCCGGAACAATACACGAAAACCGACCTTTTGCCGGCTTCGCCCACGAAACCACGCGCTCGCTTAGGCGGTAACTATCGGTTCCTACCAGCACCAATCCTTCATCAGTCGCATTCATCAACACCCCCGATAACACTGGGCGTGTTCCTCCGCTGGCGGCGGCAAATACCACCTGATGCAAGGCTTGCTTAAAATCACTGATCTTCACAACTGCTGCATCTTCGCGTTCTACCACCGGAATCGCCGGAAACTCATCGGCCGAGATGCCTTTGATATTCGTTTTCGACCCCTTGGTTTTAAAACTGATGTTCTCACCTTCACTTTTTTCGACCTCAACATCACCCTCGCCAACCAGGCTTACCCATGAAACGATTGTTTTTGCGGGGATTGTGGTCTTGCCTTCGTTTTTTACTTTTGCGGCAAACGTCGTACTGATCGATATTTCAAGATTCGTCGCCAATACTTCGACTTTTTGCCCGTTCGCTTCGAGTAAGATATTCTCAAGAATCGGCAATACACCGGTTGCTCCCACTGCTTTTTGCGAGATCGTGAGTGCTCGTAAGATATCCCGTTGTTGGCAAGAAAATTTCATTATTGAATCACACCTTGATAGTAAAAGGATTTTTTCAGATTTTTTCGCTTCTTTCAATTCTATTTTAATCTTTTTTTATTTTTCTTAATACTAAAAGACGGCTTTTTTAAAAATCGGTTTCCTTTTAAAATCATATATCATTCGTTTTATGTTTCAGTAAAACCATTGTGGTGGGTTTGAATACAAAAAAGATACAAAAGGAACAGCTGTTTTTCTCGCTTCGAAACAGGGTAGATGAAGACTTGCGAAACACAGTGAATAAAGATGAAACAATGAATAAAAAATCCTCGGGTCTTCGCTTGAAAACCCGAGGATCGATTGAGTACAAAAACGGTTCGTTGTGAATAACTTAAAAATCTTCGCGCTCGGTGATCTCTTTTGTATTTTCTTTGCTTACGAGAGCGGTTTCTTTAAATGTGAATTGTTTTTCGTTTACATCCTTTTCAAGTGTGAGCCCTGCACCGATGAACGAGCCACTACCGATCTTTACCCCCGGCATAATGCTCGAGTTGATCCCGAAGCGCACATTCCGCCCGATCGCCGCACCGAATTTATTGCGTTGTGTGCTCACCTTCTCTTTTTTTACCATCGATGATATCTCACCTTCGTCTAATCGAAAATTCCCGGTTACCGTTCCAGATCCGAGTGAAACATTGCGATCGAAGATGCTATCTCCGACATAATTACGATGTGTCCAGCATTTACTCTGTAATACACTTCGTGCGATCTCAGTCCCTTGTCCTACCACACATTGTGCGCTGATATGTGATTCGCGTACTAAAGCGTGGTTCGCCACTACGCTATCGCGCCCGATAAAAGCAGGGCCGACGATTACGGCATAATCGAAGATCTTTACTCCTTCTTCGATGATCACATTTCCTTTGATGATCGCCGTTTTGCTGATCTTGGCGGTCGGATGGATCGACTGGGTGGAAATATTCGAAATCATATATTGTCCAACATCCAGCAGGTGCCACGGGTATTTGATCGCCTGCCAAAACCCGTTATATGGCACTGCTTCGGCAGTTACGCCATCATCGAATAATTGCTGGAGTACTTCTTCGTACCCGTCATCACTTGGCCAGGCGTTGAGTTTTTCAAAAAGCGCACTTGGTTTTTGGTAGAGATGGATCAATAAAGTGACGAGATCACTCGGCTCAGTCCCCGGTTTTGGTTTTTCAACAATCCCTGTGATTTGGTTATCCCCATTAACACTGAGGTATCCACCAGGGAAATATTTATCCACTTTTTTACCAACAAAATAAACTTCGGAATCGGTATTTTTGGCTTGGTAGAGCGTATCAAGGATTGCTTTTTTATCCACAATATCATTACTACAAACTACTAAAACCGGCTTCTGGTGATCGATTTTTTCAGCCGCAGCCAAGATACCACCGCGCTGTCCCATCGAAAGATCTTGCTGGGTGGCAAAGGTGAATTTTCCTTGGAGTGAAGCGCAAATATCCTGAATCCGCGGCAGGTTTTCTTCATTCCCAACAACGCAAATATCTTGTAATCCACTATTAAGCAAAGTGATGATCTGGTGTTCGAGGACGGTTTTTCCAAGAAACTCAAAAAAGATTTTTTCTGACAATGGCCACACTCGTGTACTCTTACCGGCTGCCAATAAAACGACTTGGGGGTTCATAAAAAAAGAGAAGAAAGAAAAGAACGGGTATCTAATAGGTATGCTATATCACCACTTTCTCCGGTTACTTGCAAGGGGATTTTTAAATCATTTAGCCGCGCCAAAACTTCTCCATGTGGGTGGTTATACGGATTATTCTTATGAGCCGAAGCAAGTGCCCGAGTAGGTTGCACAGCTTTAATAAAATCAATCACAGAGCTGGTGTTCGAACCATGATGCGCAAGATCAAGAATATTGGCAGTTAATTTTTGCGGTGAACGCAAAAGCTTCATCTCCTCACTTTTAGTGATATCACCTGTAAAAAGCAGACTGTGGTTATTGGTGGTAATCCGCCCCACTACCGAACTCTTATTCGGAGCTGCGGTTTTCCCGATTAAAGGGTTTATGGGATGAAGGATATCAATATCAACCCCCGGCAGCTTGATATCCGTTTTTCGATTCAGAGAGATTACTTTTGTTTCTTGGTTTTGAATCTGTTGTAAGAAATCTGCATATAAACCGGATTGCTGATTAGTACCCGTGAGTAAGACATTTTTTACACTATATCGCTTGATGACTTGAGTGATTCCAAGGAGGTGATCTTTATCGGGGTGTGTGAGGATGATCACATCAAGGGTTTGATCATAAAAGGGGAGGTCGGCGGCGATTTTCTCTTCTACTTCTTTTGTCATTCCGCCATCTATTAGAATACGATGCCCACTTAGAGTTTGCAGAAGAATTGCTTCACCGGGCACGTCGAAAAACACGATTTTCGCCGGCTGGATTAATACGAAGAGCTGATACAAAACAATCGCAAATATGATGAAAAGCCCGATCAGGATTTGCCGAAAAAGTTTGGTTGAAGAAAAAAGCTGTGCTGCAATCATGAAAAAATTATTTCATAATAAACTTTTTTGTTTCAATGGTTTTTTATAGAGATGTTGTTTGGTTTGTGAGTAAAAAAATATAAGTTGATATTAGAAAATACTGCATTAAAACAAGAAACCCCGTTTAAATGCAGTATTTTTTCATTACTCGCTAGCGGGCAGGGGTCATTCCCGCTTTGACGGGAATCGGCGTGGAGCAGGATAAAAAAAACTACATAAAAGCAGCAAGTCACATTTTAATATAGTATTCTACCCCATTGGAAAATTCATTACTCGCTTGCGGTAGAGATGCATTGCAATGCATCTCTGTGTCGTGGTTATTGAGTTGCTGCAGCTAAAAAACTGAGAGTTCGACCTGTGTTGTTTTTGGCGAAGCATGGTTCATTCGCGCTTAAGACGCGCGAATTGGCACAGAACGCAAGATTTGGATCATCGCATAATATAAGAATGGGAAACGTTTCGGACTAGGTTGCCTGTGTTCACAATAATCGAAATCTCAGATATGAAAGACGATGATGGAGTCTGTGGGACACCTGCTCTGGCGCTCGGGAGTTCTCGTTAACCCACCAGTTAACTGGTGGGTTAACGAGAACCAGCTTTCTGCCGATTTCTTCTGTTTGGTGTTCTATGATCACATCACCAAGCTTGGCTATTTGTTTTCATAAGCGTTATGGCTCCTAGAATCTATTGCAACGAATCTACCATTTTCATCCGCTTTACCCAAGCAAGAGGTGATGGGTGCTACCCTGCTTCAGCGAAGAACTTATAAGCCAACCAGTAGGGTAACAAGAGCGGAATCTACGAGTTTGATCTTCATTAAAATGAGTTCTTAGAATTTTAGGAATACTACATTAAGGCGGCAATTTACGTTTTAATGTAGTGTTTTGCTCATTGAGAAATACATTTCTCGCTTGCGGTAGAGACGTTTTGGTAAAACGTCTCAAAACCGGGACTGATAAGATCCACAATCAATTTTAAGATGTTTTTAGCGAGACGCATTGCAATGCGTCTCTACGTCACGATTGTTGAGTTGCTGCAATAAAAAATCAGTATCCGCAGGGAGTAAACCGTAGTACTGCTCTTTTTATACTCAATAAAAAGAGGCTTATACTGTTTCGATTGATTATGATCAGTAACACTACATTAAAACAGTAGAATGTATTTTAATGTAGCATTTTTACAAAATACAAAAAAAGTCACCCGCATGAGTGACTTTAATTATCAATCTTGATTATGACGTTTACGCCATCGCCTTTTTTACAATATCGGCGAATACCTCTGGGTTTTTAACAGCGATATCGGCGAGCATCTTCCTGTTGATCACGATTTTTTTCTCGGTCATGTTAAACATGAATCGTGAGTACGAAACCTCGTGGGTTCGAAGTGCGGCACTAATGCGCAGTATCCAGAGTTGGCGAAAATCGCGTTTTTTACGACGACGGTCGCGGTAGGCATTTTGCCCTGCTTTGATAACGGCATTTTTAGCCAATCGATAGAG
The DNA here is from genome assembly GCA_964584385.1 of uncultured Candidatus Peribacteria bacterium. Classification (GTDB taxonomy): domain Bacteria; phylum Patescibacteriota; class Gracilibacteria; order CAIRYL01; genus CAZOZW01. The sequence goes on along the minus strand of CAZOZW010000005.1, from coordinate 14,572 downwards.
ATTCTTACGCCCCCATCTATACCCCTTAGCGAGCTTTAAGACTTTTTTATGCCGACGTTTACGGGCAACACTGTTTGTGGTTCTCATAGAATATTTAGATTACAAAATTATGCTTTCTTCTCGGTTTTCTTCGCTACTGGTTTCTTTTCGGTCTTCGCCTTGGGAGTAGCTTTTTTCGCAACCGGCTTTTTTGGAGCAGGTTTTGCTTTTGGCGCTTCAACTTCTTCGCCCACTACTTTTGCTTTTACCTTTCGTTTAATGCTTGAAAACATTTTTGAAATGCGTTGTAAGTCTCCACCAGTAAGAGCGATTGGTTTACTCGCTTTATTTTTTTGCCGCTTACTCTTTTGCAACAAGAGATGGTTATGAGCCGGCTTTTCGATAGCGAGCTTGTTCCCACCCATTTTTCGGATGCGTTTTTTAGCTGCACTTTTGGTGCGGATTTTTCCGGTTTTTCCTTTTGTAAGTGGCATTGATGTTATAAAAATGGAATATTATTCGTCGTCGTTTTTCTCAACTTTTTTCATGTTCTTTTGTGGCACGAGTATCATCACGATTTGGCGCCCTTGTTTGCGCGGTGGTTGATCGACTTTTGAGATGTCGGCAAGACCTTGCTTAAACTCCTCCATCTTTTTATACCCTAGGTCATCATGAACGATTTCTCTGCCGCGGAACTGAAGTGTTGCTTTTACAGGGTGTCCTTTTTCGAGGAACTTACGGCTGGCACGGAGTTTTACGTCGAGGTCGTGCTGTGAGATACGGATACCGAAGCGGACTCCTTTCATCTCGGTCACCTTTTTCGCCTTTTTTTGTGCTTTCTCTTTCTTCTTCTGTTCAAAGACGAAGCTGCCAAAATCCATAACTCTACACACCGGGGGTTTAGCGTTTGGGGCTACTTCTACCAAGTCTAAATCTTGAGTACGGGCTATTTGAAGCGCTTTTTCAAGAGACACCTTACCTATCGGCTCACCTTCTTCCTTTACCAGGAAAACCTCTGAGGTGGAGATTTCGTCGTTTTTACGAAAGCGTTTCGACAAAAAATGGGAAAAATTAACGTGAAATTATTTTCGCTTTAGTTTGAGGCAAAAGTCAAGAAAAAAGTTGTTCATTTTCATCGATTTTGGTACAATTGCTTGAAACGTAAAGAAATTATCAATCCTGTAATCATAGCTTTTTGAAATGGCTCCTCTACTTCTTTGGCTTTCTCTTGGTTCTCGCCATGGTGATCGGGGTAATTTTTTACTTTCTTTCGGGAACCGCCAACAACCCCGAACAGCCGATAATAACTCTTACTCCTGTTGAATCGGAACCTGAACCCGAACCTATTCAAGATGATCTGACTGATGAGGAACGAACGAAACAACAACAAGCGAAAGATTGGAATGACTCACGAGATATCATCCGTAATGCGATCAGCACGAAAAACATTCTTTTGTGCGACCGCATACCACTCGATGATATGAAAACAGAATGCCAAGACTCACTACAACTAAAGCGAGCTCTAGATGACATGAATGAATCGTTCTGTGATGAGATTACCGATGAGTCTCGAAAACAATATTGTACCGATCAGCTCATACTTGCTCAGGCAGAATATTTTACTGAATATAGCCGTTGCGATGAGATTGAAAGCCGCTCGATCAAAACCCGCTGTCTCGATGGGCGGGCAACCGGTGAGTTGGCAAAAGCAAATTCACTAGATGATTGCGATTCGATATCTACCGAAGATAAGCAAACCTTGTGTGCCAATCATTTTTTAACGATTCAGGCGATCGAAG
>CAZOZW010000005.1:7487-12756 GCA_964584385.1 uncultured Candidatus Peribacteria bacterium | reverse complement strand
AATCACTTGATATTTGTGATAGGATTGAATCAGATAATGCGCGTCAGCAGTGCCGCACACAAATCATCGTTGCCGATGCCGAAGATAATAAAAATCCGGCGGCGTGCGACCAGTTTACAAACGATGATAAACGCCAAGAGTGTTTGGAACATCTTTCTCGTCATTTCAGCCGTGAGCAGGCATCAACATATATCGATAACGCCGACGTCGAGGGGTGCGACTCTATTGCCGATGAAGGAGTGCGCAATTTCTGTGTTAATCGAACACTGATGACAAAGGCACGGCGCGAGTATCAACCGGCGTTGTGTAATGAGATCAGTGATGTAAACTTGCAGGATCTTTGTCTACAAATGGCGGGTGAAGAATCGAAGAACTACTATTTTCAACTCGCCAAAACCGAAGGTGACAGTAAATGGTGTGAGTTTATTCCCGAGCAACAAGCACGCAGTTCGTGTGTAAATATTGTAGCGAGTAGCTAAAATGATTTTGCATCACCCAGGCTTGCGCCAACTTTGATCGATAAATCGAAGTTATTTGTTTTACAGGTCGGCTTTTAACTCGCACAATCCTACTAAAACCCATACAATCATTACAAATCGATTATTGAGGTATGATTAAAGTTGTCGGTGTTTCGAAGGGATACGGAAATCAGACATTATTTGAAGATGTCGGCTTTCAGATTCATAAAAAAGAACGGCTTGGTTTACTCGGTCGCAATGGATACGGGAAGAGTACACTGCTTAAGATTATTGCCGGTCAGGAAGAACCCGATAGTGGTGAGATAATCTCACCGAAGTTTTACAAAGTCGGGGTACTCGACCAGCACCTCTTATTTTCATTTGATTCGATCATCGAAGAAGTGTGTAGTGCGCTTGGGGCAGCCGCCGATGAAAAGCGTTGGCAGGCCGAAATGGTTTTATCGGGTTTGGGGTTTACAGAGTCAGATTTTGTGCGTAGCCCAGCAGAGTTTTCGGGCGGCTATCAAATCCGCATCCAGCTTGCCAAGCTTTTGGTTGCCGAGTGCGATCTCCTCCTGCTCGACGAACCGACGAATTATCTCGACATCGTTGCCCTGCGTTGGCTTGAACGTTTTTTACAACGCTGGTCGGGTGAACTCTTACTTATCACTCACGATCGCGATTTTTTAGATGCCGTTTGTACCGGTACTCTGATCATCCATCGTCAACAGGTCAAAAAATTCCCCGGCGATTCTGCCGCTGCCTATAATCAGATCGAGACCGAAGAATCGGTTCATACTCAAACCATGCATGCCCTGCAAAAAAAGCAACAAAAAACCGAACAATTCATCCGTAAATTCCGTGCCGGCGCGCGTTCGGCGGGGCTGGTGCAGTCGCGCATTAAAATGCTCGAAAAACAAAAGATTCCCCAAAAGCTCGAAAAAATCCCCGAGATTCGCTTTCGTTTCGATACTCTGCCGTTTTACGCCGGAGTGATGATCGGCGGCCACAATATCGTCTTCGGCTACGACCAAAAAACTCCACCACTGATCGACAAATGCACCTTGAATCTTACCCCCGGCGACAAGATCGCGATCATCGGTCGCAATGGCGCCGGAAAATCCACCTTACTCAAACTCCTTGCCGGCCAGTTGCAACCGAATTCGGGTTCGATCAAACTCAAAACCGATCTCGAAGTCGGCTATTTCGCCCAGTCGAACACGAACTCATTAAACCCGAACGCAACGATCCTCGAAGAGCTTTCGGGTATTAGCCCCACCGCACGCGAGCAAGATATCCGTACAATTTGCGCTAGTTTACTGTTTACCGGAGAAGCGGTGCACAAGCCAATAAAAGTACTTTCTGGTGGTGAAAAAAGCCGGGTTGGGTTTGCCAAGCTCCTCTTAAAACCCGCACATGTTTTATTGCTCGACGAACCAACGAATCATTTCGACATGGAATCGTGCGATGCCCTCGGCAATGCGCTTACACACTTTAAAGGCGCAGTGGTGATTGTTTCGCATAATGAGAATATTCTAAAACAGGTCGCCAATAAACTCGTTGTTTTTGAGAACAGCAGTCAAAAGGTCTACGAAACCGGTTATCAAACCTTTTTAGATGAAATCGGCTGGCAAGACGAAGTCGATGAACTTGCGCAGATAAAAACGCATGAGACAAACCCATTAAAACAAAACACCTTAAAGCGCGAGGGTCGTAAACAACTCCAACGCATTCTGCGGCAAACCGAGCGCAAAATATCAGATTTTGAGCAAAAGCTCGAGCAACTCGAACAACAGAATCTCGAAAATACCAAAGCGCTGCAAATCGCCGCTTCAGAAAACGATCATCTTAAAATCCGTCAATTCTCTGAACTCGCCAGCGACCTCCATAAACAGATCGAAAAAGGATACTCCACACTTGATCAACTTTTAGAAACACAAGCTCAGACGCAACATGAACTCAGTGAGGATTTATCGTAATGCTACAATAAGGATTTTTGGCGGAAATCGATATGTATCAACGGCACCTAGGTATAAAAATGCCGACGGCTCATTTCATCGTAAAAAAAGGAACACAAGTGGGTTGAGCAGAGATTTATTACCGGATTTAAGTGATCACCGGTAGTGAAAGCGTCTGCACCTGGTGCCCGCAGTGGTCTAAGAATTTTCGCAGATCACGGCTTTGTATTTCAAGTGTGGCAGTGTTGATGTTCGGGTGAAAATGCAAGGTCTCATAATTCCACAGATCTTGATCGATAATCACGTTCAACTCTTTTTCGGTGTCGAACATCAGCCCGAACGGCGAAACCGAACCGGGCGTCACCGAGAGGAGATGCTGCAACTTTTCGGGTGAACCAAAGCTAAAGCGTGTTTCGCCAAGTTGTTTGGCGAGTGATTTCAGATCAAGCTTCTTTTTCGATTCGAGCACCACTAAATAGTATTGGGATTTGTTTTTATTGCGCAAAAAAACGTTTTTCGTATGCCCGCCGCTAACGTCTTTAAAATGCGCGTCGGCTTCTTGTACAGTGAACACCGCCGCGTGTTCGCGTTTGTTGAATTCAATATTCAGCTCGTTGAGTTTTTGGTAGATCTGTTCCATATTTTTGCGGCGCTGAGTATGGCATGTTGTGTGTTGTTTTTCAAAGTGATTGTGTAATCCACTATATTAAACCGTGAAACTGCGCCATGTTGCACAAGAAAATCTATATTTTATTAAGATAAGATATTTTTGCAACAAAGGCTATCAATTTCTCTCCCGCCACAATAATTGCAGACACTCAGGCATCATGACATAGAGACGCAATGTATTGCGTCTCTGCCACTCTCAACCCTGTAGTTCGATCTCACTCATTCTTCAATCATATTGGTGAGAGGTTGTTTGCCGCGCAGAACCAAGCGTAAGAAACCAGCTACAAGCTGGTTCCAGCTCATGCCGCTTGTCCAAGTCTTATTGCATGATCACGATTCCTCATAAAAGAATAAAGGTAGTGATTAAAAGAAGCAGGTGACCTAGATACTCCTGAATCAAAAAAAACGTAGCGGCATAACACCCAAGTCACGGCAATGCATCATTACGATGGTTTACCGGCATCTTCAGTAACCGGTGTGTAGTGAAAAGACTTGGACGAGCGTGTGGTGACACTCTTCCTATTGTGAGTGACTGCAATTCAATGAAGTCATCAATATGGCAAACCAAGGAATTCACATCGAGCTCTGTAATCGTTTGGTTGTCACTCCGGGCGCAGACCCGGAGCCTATTAAGCACATGGATGAGGGAGTAGGGTGCCGATAAAAATTTCGTATTGCAGAAAGAAAAACAAAGCGCATATTTTTGTTACGGACTATTTTTCTCAACATGAAAACCAAACCACTCTCGATTACCGAAATGCAACAACTGCTCATACAAATCCCCCAGGGAAAAGTGGTGACCTATGCCGAAATGGCGCGGGCAATGGGGCGACCAAAAGCGGCACGGGCAATCGGCAATCTGCTTAATAAAAACCCCGATCCCAATACTTTCCCCTGCTGCAAAGTAATAAAAAGCACCGGCGAGATCGGCGGGTTTGCGCTGGGGAACGAAGATAAAATAGAACGCCTACAAAAAGAAGGGGTTGAGATAGAAAACGGCAAGGTTGTTGATCTGCAAAAACACATCTATCGGTTTCAATAGAGGCGTTGCATGCAACGCCTCTATTGCCTCAAAAAACGTTTTATTTTGATAATGTTTTGCATTTTCTCTACTATGCAAGCGAATTTTTTCACTCCCATGACCCGCTTCCAATCATTACTTCAAATCACCCTTTTGCTCCTTGCCTCAACACTGTTCACCGTGGCATTCGCCTCTAGCCAAACTGTTGTTACTGCCGAGCTGAGCGATGCGAATCCGAATAAGGCCGCACTCCAACGCAGTGAAGCGTTACGGTTTGCTCAAATCACGCTTACAAGCGAAGGCGAAAAAGCCGAAGTGCAACGAGTTACCGTACATTTAACCGGCACCGGCACTGGCGACGATATTCGCCGGGCAATCCTCGTTAATGAAAACGGCGCCTTGATCAGTAGTGGATCGATCCAAGAAGAAACGATTATCTTCCCCAGCCCGAATCCGATTGTGATTCGCGATGGTGAGACCGAAACCTTGTTCATTGAAATTGAGATGAGCTTAAGTGCCGATATCGGTAAAACACTGGGGATGGTCCTCTTCGACGAAAATGCGATTCATGTCGAAGAACAGAAGTACCACGAAAAAGATGTTGTCTTTGGTGATGTGCGTTCGATCAGCCCAAAAACGATCACCGCGGCAGGAGCAAGCGCACTTGTTTCGTACGAATTAAAAGCAACCGACGGAAGCGTGTTTGTTGCCCCCGGGGTAACCGCCGATTTAGGCACCATTACTTTTTCGGCCTTTGGTGACGACGCCGAGATCACCGATATCTATCTTGATAAAACCGGCAACCTCAGCGATGTTGCGATCAGTAACATCCGCCTTGTAACAATGACCGGGAGCGAGGCGAGCAATGCCGTTTCGATCTCTGACGGAGTGGCACATCTGCAAACCACTATCGACTTAGCTGCCGGCGAATCGCAAAGCTACCAAATATTGGCAGACATCTCGGCGAATGCGAAAAGCGGCAATAGTGTGTTTTTCGAAATCCCGCGTGCGCAAGATATCACTGTGGTAAGCGGTGGCGAACCAATCGATCTTTCGGGGCAATACCCAATCCGCTTTCCGCTTCATGAAGTAACCGGGAGCCGGGTTGAGGTCGTACTCAATAAAGGTGTTTCAGGTGGGAGTGTTGGGCGTGGCGCCAGCGG
>CAZOZW010000005.1:0-7477 GCA_964584385.1 uncultured Candidatus Peribacteria bacterium | reverse complement strand
ATTGACATTTACCACAATCGCCGAAGACGCGATCATCGAAAGAATCATCCTTGAGCAAACCGGCTTTTTACCGGAGGAATTTTTAACGAATTACCGCCTGCAAAACACCGATTCGAATCGTAACTACACGCCAAAACGCAAAGTAGAGCGAGTTATTGAATTCGGCGACTTACCCCGGCTCGAAACCGGCAGAACCGCAACCTACAAAATTCTTGCCGACTTAAGCCCCGACGCGCCGGCGAACACGACATTCGGCATTAAGCTTGGCGAATTTGATGATGCTACTGTCGAAACCATCCGCGGAACAGAAATCCCTCTAACCGGGCGTTCGGCAACAAATGTTGCCAGCGGAACCGTAGCCGGCAGTGGTGATAACTCATTGGCGGTTGATCTTGAACAACAGGCTGAATTCCTGTTGCCCGGCACCAATAACGTTCGCCTGGCGAAAATCGAACTCACCTCACAAACCGAGGCGATCGAGGTTTCTGAAATCACTTTTACCGTAAGCGGGGTCGACCCGGCTGAAGTGTTTGCCAAGCCGCATTTAATCGATCATACCGGAAGGGTGATCGCCGAGAATCCGCAGATAAACGGGAATAAACTCACCTTTCAAAACCCGTTCGGAGTTACGAATGATTCACCACCGATCTCTTTTGTGGTCGATATTCCTTTTACCGCCGAGTTCAGCCGCACCCCGAGTGTTAGCATTAGCGATGCCGCCGAAATCTCCTCGCGAGATATCGCCGGCGGATTCGTAACCGAGGCAACCGGTGATTTTCCACTGCAAACCCCGGCGATGAAGCTCTTAGAGCGAAGTGAGCGCAATGAGTATGTATCGATCAATCGCTTGCCGCTACGCGGAAAAGAAGTAAAGCGCGGCGAAACCGAAGTACCGCTTTTACAACTCGAACTGTTGGCGCATAATGGTGATGCGCGCATCGACCGTTTGCAATTGCTGTACAACCAAAGCTTCGACCGTTTATTAACCGAAGGTTTTGCGCAAAATGCCGCCGGGCAAAAGTATTGCGCAACAATTACCGAACAAACCTTTTTGATCAAAGACCCGATCCGACTCAGTGAAAATGTGCCAATGGTACTTACTTTTTACGCCAACATTCGCCCAGATGCTCAGCTGAACGAACTGTTTCATCTACTTCTCGAGGGCGAGACTCAGGTCTCGGCAACGGCAATGGGCGAGAGCGCACCGGTGGTGGCATCGTTCCCGCTTGCCGGCGATTCGTTCGAAGTAGTAACCGACGATGTAAAAATGTGCACCATGCAGTATGACCCGGTTTGCGGCCGCGTATACGATGCATGCGCCGATGGTGTGTGTGCCCCCGAAGATGTCACATATGGTAATTTGTGCCAACTTCAAGTCGCCGAAGCGTTTTATAAAGCCGATGGCGAATGCTCTACCGCTACTAACCCAAATAGTTTTGTACCTTCTGGCGATGGATTTAACGATGTCTCAAACAGCAATCCCTCATTCTCGGCTATTGAGTATTTGCGAGATGAAGCAATCGTCGAGGGGTTTGACGACAATACTTTTCGCCCCGAAAAAGAGATTTCGCGCGCAGCGTTTACCAAAATCATCATTGAAGCCGAATTCAGCGCAACCGAGATTGGCAATTGCGACGCCGTACCATTTAGCGACACCCCGGCAAGCGAGTGGTTTACGCCATATGTTTGTGTTGCTGTCCGGAACGATATTTTAAACGGCTTCCCCGATGGCACCTTTCGCCCCGGCAAATCGGTCTCGTTTGCCGAAGCCGCCAAAATCCTCGCTATTGCCTACGAATCCGGTGTCCTCACCGCCGATCCGTGGTATCGACCGTACATCGAATTTCTTGCTGATCAGAACGCAATCCCTACGTCGTTAACCGCTCCTGCCGAAAATATCACCCGTGCCGAAATGGCAGAAATGATCTGGCGCCTGCGCGAAGGGATCACAAACAAGCCTTCGGCGGCGGCGAGCGGGTTTTAGTGCTAAAATGCCCTATTCTATTTCTGGTGTTTTTTGCTTACCAGAAGCAATCTGCTTATCTTGTGCATCGAAACGCCTTTTTAGTTTTTTAATGTCTTCGGCTGGTGGTAAATCTTCTGGCATGGTTCCGCCTATATCTTTGATTGTTTGACGCACTTTACCGCCAACCATGAAATGGGTATGCGTAGCAGCTGATTCACCAATTCGCTGCCCTGTATCGATTTCTTTTTGTAGCTTCTCTTGAGTCTGTGTTATTCTGAATAAATTCGCAGCCAATTCTGTGGAACCAGCTCTGTCAAGAATCTTATCTTTGCCTAAGTCCTTCTTTTCAGTAATTGATTGAGCACGCAAACCATATAAGCCCAAGTAGCCCGCATCATTAAATTTCCCAAAACGATATACTCCGCTGTCTTGAGCCGTCTTATGTAATTTTTTATTTTCTAGTGTTACTTGCGAACGAATGTATAGGCGCTTTTGTTCTTCGCTCATATCCTCCATTTGTTCTTGTCTGTATGTTTGAATTGCAAAATATGACTGTGCTGATGCTATTTCGGGGATCATTGGGTCACCATTTTGGGCGATTAGATAGCATGCGTACCGACTAAGATGATAATCATGCTTTTCAGAAGTGAATTCACCGAAACGATTCTTGCCTTTGTAGCTTTTCGTGGAATCACGAAAAGCTACGGAAACGCTTATATCAAGCTCACTATTAGTAAGAGATATTTTGGCTTTTTCAATTATTCCAACAAAATTCTCCCAAGTTTTGTATCCCAAGACGAGTTGTAAATCCCTGGCACTCCAATACTCAATGCCATTGGTATTTGTTTGTTTTATCTCCTCAAGTAATCTCCGATGGCGACTTTCCAAATTATTGTTATAACTTTGGTTCATTGGTAATCTTTATAAAAAATGTAATAAGAATTCTAGATTCAAGCTGGTTTGAGCTTAATACAAATATCATTCTATATCCATATACTCAAAAAACACAACCTTACGTCAAGTCAAGTATACTAGCCTATTAGAATATAACCCACTACAGCTCCTGAATGCCTTTTTGCAGAACTTCGGCAAATCGCTTTACTTCTTCTTTGGTGTTGTACACGCCAAAGCTGGCGCGAACCGTTGTTTTAAGCCCTAAATAATCATGAAGCGGTTCGGCGCAATGCAAGCCAACTCGCACGCAAATGCCGTTGTCGCTCAAATAATCTGCTATGTCGTAGCTTTGAACGCCTTCGGCAACAAATGTTACCAGGCCGCTTGCCTGTTCGTGCGACACTACCTCAACCTCCGGGATTTTTAAAAGCAACTCACGCGCGGTTTGCGAAAGTTCTTTGTCGTGTTGCTCAACATCTTTCAAGCCAAGCTTGCTCAGCCATTCTGTTGCAAAACCTAATCCAACCGCTTGGCTTATTGGCGGTGTGCCCGCCTCGAACCGATGCGGTATTTCTGCTGGTTCAAAGCCATTAAACCGTACTTCGCGGATCATCTCGCCGCCACCTAAAAACGGTGGCATTTGTTTCAAAACCTCTTTTTTGCCATATACCACACCAATCCCGCTGGGTCCGTACATCTTGTGCCCCGAATACACATAAAAATCACAATCGATCCTTTCTACATCTACCGTATGATGCGCTACCGCTTGGCAACCATCGATCAATGTTAACGCACCATTTTGCTTCGCCATTTTGCACACTTCATCAACCGCAACCTGCGTCCCCAATACGTTCGAAACATGCGGCACGGCAACGAGTTTTACGGTTTCATCCAACTGATCTTTTAAAGACGCTAAATCTAGTTCTTTTTCCTTGGTCAATTCAATAAATCTTAATTGCAGATTTTTGCGTTTCCTTAGCTGCAGCCAAGGCACCAAGTTGGCGTGGTGCTCCATTCGCGAAACTATGATCGCATCACCTTCGTTGAAAACCCCCTCTTGTTCGCCCAAGCTATGCGCCACCAGATTAATCCCTTCTGTGGCGTTTTTTGTGAAAATAATCTCACGCGGCGATTGTGCGCCAACAAATCGTGCTACTTTTTTGCGGGCATTTTCGTAGGCATCGGTTGCGCCATCGCCTAAAAAATGCGCCCCGCGATGAATGTTTGAGTAAGTCGATGTATTAAAATCTACTATTCTTTGTTGCACGAATTGCGGCATGTGGCTACTGGCAGCGGTGTCGAGGTACACTAAATCCGCTTGCTGTAAAATGGGGAACTGCCGCTTGATCTCTGCTTCATGAAACACCGCGCTGCAAAAAATGATGTGTGTTTTTGCCGATGCACTCGCGAATCCCCGGTTCGCCGATTCGTTGCAACAAGGTATTTAAAAAGCCGTCGAGCAAGAGGTGTTTTGCAAATTCGGCGGCAATACCGCGGTTGGCAAAGTAAAATAAATCTTCATCAGATAAATGTGTTATTTCGGCGCGATGGCTGCATTGCACTTGTTTGTTGGCAACACTCAGCAGCGGCACAAGGTCGATCCGCGCTTTGGAGCTCAGCAGCATCGATTTTTGTAAAAGATGATTTACGCAATCGGCAGCATTTTTTTCAACGACCGGTGCCCCTTGTACTTGTGAGAACGCCTCATCCATCATCATCGAATAAGTAATAATATTGCCGCTTGTTAGAGAGCTTTGGCAAATATTCTCGATACGGGTATGCATCTTTGCTTGTTTACGACCGACTTCGGCAAGCAGAATTTCTGACTTGGCGCCAAGTCCGGTTGCTTTTACCGAAATATCGGTATTTAATTCGCCTTCACTCAAATTGACGACCAAAAGTGTCAAGCTAGCATTTTGCTGAACCTCACCGCTAATCGTAAGCACGGCTTTGCTCGCGGTTTTTCCGGCAACATGCATAACAATCGTTGTTTGCGAATTGGCTTCGGCAGTAATCTTAAATTCCGTTTTGGCGGTTTCAAAATGTTCGGCGCGGAAAAAAATCAATCGCTCGCTTGCTTTTGTAAAACGCAAGTTCAGTGTTGCCTCTACGTTCTTTGCATCATCGAAAAAACAATGGGCGGCTTTGGTTTTGTTCCTTCCACGAAATACCGCATCTGCTGCAGTTCCGTTTTGGGTTAGCTCATCCGCTTCGGCAATTTTTATCGGCGCATCGCCGTTCGGTTTTATGGTTGCAATTGCCGGAGTTCTCTTGAATAGATTTAGTCTCATAATTTTTCGCCTACCGGTTGTAGCAGTTGTTATAGTTGTTTGGCAACAATTATTTTAACTGTGAGCGGGCACTTAGCACCGCACTTCGTATTACTTCTTCGAGCGTGGGGTGATAATACGGCATTGCGAGCAGTTCTTCAATGCCGCTGTCGTATTCCATCATCCATGCCAAAATTTGCGATAAATGCTCAACCTCCGGCCCGATCATTTCGGCACCGAGCAGTTTACTCGTCTGTTTTGAGAAATACAGATGAATCAGCCCTTTGGTTTTACGATTAACCCGTGCGCGCCCTGCCTCTTTAAAATCTGCCTTGCCGATTACAAAACCTCCCTCCTCTAACTCACCATAGCTTTTGCCGATCATTGCGATCTGCGGATCGGTGAATACAATCCCGACAGGAGTTTTAGCAGTATGCGGATCTACTTTCGGGTACGTCGCCGCATTGCCACCGGCGATGTATCCTTCGATTGCCGCTTCGTGTTGTAACGGGATAAAATTATTCGCATCTCCCGCGATAAAAATAGAACTCTTGCCACATTGCATCGTCTTTCGATCAAACAGCGGCAGGCCGCGCTTATCCAATTCAATCCCTGTGGTTTTTAAATCCAGCCCATCAACATTCGGAATCCGCCCAATGCACGAGAGCACGTAGTCGTAGGTCTCTTGGTAATCGACCCCTTTCATGCTCGTGAACTTGGCATGCACCGTATCACCCACGCGTGTTAGTTCATGCACATCCGCTCCCGGAAACACCTCCAATTCATGATGAAAAATCTCTTTCGCCAGCTCTGTCAAAGCCGGGTCGGTAAAGGCGGTTACATTGCCACTGCGCCCGAACACCGTGGTTTTTACGCCGAGGCGTTGCAACGCCTGCCCCAACTCCATGCCAATTACCCCGGTGCCGAATACCGCTACGGCATTTGGCAGCTTTTCCCACTCGAACACATCATCGTTTACAATCGAACGGTCTCCTAATTCCTTATCTTGCGGAATGCGTCGCGGACGTGAACCAGTGGCGATGACGATCGCTTTCGCTTCGATCTCTACCTCATTGCCAATCACCAACGTATTGGGGCCGGTAAAACGCGCCGCACCTTTGATGCGTTTTTCTGCGGGGATTCGCTCAACCTTACCCTGCACCCGACCCACAAAATGATCGCGCAGATCGCGCAGCGACTGCATTACTTGTTTGCCGTAGATCTTTTTGTCTCCCGGATACACGCCAAAACTCGGTGCTTCATCGAGCGCATTGGCGGCATTGGCAGCGGCGATCAGCATTTTGCTCGGCATGCAGCCGCTCCGCGCACAGGTGGTGCCATACGCTCCCGCCTCTATCACCACAATATCATCTGTATGTTTTTTCGCCCCGGCGTAAGCACGCATACCTGCAGTGCCAAAGCCGATAATCGCGACATCTGTTTTTTGTTTTTTCATGTTCGGTTGAATCTATCATTTTCTATTATACCATTTGTAAATCGTATTTACGAGAGAGGATTACGGTACTTTGATCGATACGCACATCACCACGAAGAATGTAAAAAATGTACATAATAGCGTGATTATACGCCATGATGTACAAGAATAAATTTTGTCGATAAAAAATTCTCCGGGTAGTAATCTACCCGGAGAAAGTTCAATTGATGAAAAGAATTAGTGTTTATTCAAATTAATAAAATACTGATACTTCTTTCTGAAGCCATATTTGCCGTAGTGGTCAGGCTTATCAGTGTACTGACCTGCACCAACAAGAAGCTGCAGCACAGTGTTCTGGGTCCATTTCAGGTTCGGAATCCCATCCAAATACGGCATACCGATAAGTGCCTTATCCCATGTTGCTTGGTTAAAAACCCTCATAACCGTATTCGGATACGCCTTTTGCAAGAGTCGGTCGAATACCAACGCCATCCCCATAACAACATACAGCACTGCCTTTGGTAGGTCATTCACGATATACACACCGTTGTACTTCCCGCTCTCTTCATCAAACCAATACGGCACCGGCAGATCACCTGTGTCAAATACCACATTTCCATCGATCAACGCCATGTACCATTCATACAACGGCTGTAACACCTCCGGTGTTATCGTCAATTCAATCCCCGACCACGCTTCGAACTGCGGCTTGAGCTGAGCGAGCGAGGCTTCGCTTTGCTCAACATGAAACTGTAATATTTCTTCGTCTGACATTTCTTTTGTGTTCATGACCTTACTGGATATGTAAATAGATTATACCAAAAATTCTCCGGGTAGTAATCTACCCGGAGAAAGCTTAATTAACAACCAGTAAACCTCCGGCTCTGCCAGAGAGACATCTTACGGTTCTAC
>CAZOZW010000004.1:22505-55191 GCA_964584385.1 uncultured Candidatus Peribacteria bacterium | reverse complement strand
ATTGTGCTTTTTGCCAAAAATCTCTTTTATGGATTTTTAGCCGCTTAGCAAAGATTATGCCAAAGCCATAGTAGAATATGGCAATCACAACGAGTTCTCCTCTGTCGATAAATGGGAGGCTTTGCGATGACACAAAACTGAGATATAAACAGGCGCATCCCATTGCAATACAGAAGAGGATTATTGCAACACTGAGGATTTTATGGTTTACAAAAATCCAAGTAACGATGAGAAACCCCAGTGCTGCTTCGAGTCCAAACTCTAGATACAAGCCAACGGATGTTGCCGCATGACTATTGATAAAGTGTATAGCAAATGCACTGATGATGACAAAAACTATAAATACGATTTGAAAACGTGCATTATCGAATAGGGATTTAAACATCACACACCTCATGGGCTTAACGCGTATTCTGTATTTAGATTCGCTTAGTGAAGAAAAATATAATAATAATGTCCAATCTCATTTGCGTTGTGGAAGCGGGCACGCACCACCGGGGCATGCCGGTTTTATATCCGGCTCTTTTACCAGCCCCAGCTTCATCAATCCATAGTACATTTTGCAGCCAACACAAATACCAAAGCTTGTTTCAAGCCACATAAACGTTAAGCAAATAGTGCAAACGGTTAGGTTTACCACGCCGCGAACATCGAACACAAAAAGGAGCAAGATCATCAAGCTCGCCATGAAAAGACCAATACTCCAGGCGAAGCGTTTTTGAATCGCCCCGACATAATCGGGCTTTTGCCCTTTAACGATGATGTTGGCGAATTGGCTGACCGGTGAAAAAGCGGTGCCTAAGATCACCTTGGCGAAAAAGTCGATGAAAAAGAAAACAACGACGAATTTGAGCGGCAGAAAGTTTTGGTCGAAAAAAGCAAAGGTAAAGCCGATAATCCCAAGTACGAACATAATACCGGCGCCGGCGCGAACCGCTCTTTCGTTTAACACCGGGTAGGGTGCCGGTTTGCCGTTGATCTCGAGGTTCGGGATGATCTGCCCGAATTGAAAAAAGTAGTTCATAGTATTTAAAAAATTCATTTTTTGGTAAGCAGTTCTACCACTTCATCGAGTGATTTAAGGTCGTTTTTGCGGATGCATTTTTTGAGATTACGTTCTACGTATGCGGCAAAGGCTTTATCGAAGGCAGCTTGGGCAGCTTTGAATTGCAAGAATACTTTTGTGCAATCGGCATTTTTATCGGCAACTTGCTTGGTGAGTGCCTCTATTTGCCCGGCGGCGCGATTGAGTCGAGTAATGATTTGCTCTTTTTTCGTCATATTATTAGATAATCCATAATAAATATACCCCCGGGGGGTATATTTTGTAAAGACTTTTATCGGTTAGGCAGCAGTTAACAACTATCGGTCAACATTTGTACTCGATATTCATTAAAAAATGATTACCGACTATTAGATTGCCGCGTTTGGCTTCCGCCTTTATCAAATATTTCGGAGAGTACGACGCAAGTGAGCAAGTGGATCCATCTGCTCGCTTGCGATTCATAAATCATAAATCCTAAATCACCTATTTCATCTCTATCTCTTTTCCATACTGTCTCATTACAAACCTCAACACGTCATTCAACTTCTCACCCCTTCTTGCTCTATCCTCCCTTTCTTTTGCAGCGAAATACCAAAATGACGGAATATAAGCGCGAATAACGCGCCCAACGCCCAACCGGCAAAAACATCGCTTGGCCAGTGCACGCCCAGGTATACGCGCGATACGCCGACCAAAAACGTTAGCAGAACTGCCAGCAAATAAAAGTACAGTTTTAAATGCGGCCTGGGTTCTACGCGGGCTAAAATCGCGGCGATGGTTAAATAGGTTATCGCCGACATCATGCTGTGCCCACTGGGAAAACTCGAAGTAATCACAATTGATTCATGCGGTACTAAATCGGGGCGCGGGCGATTGAACAGTTCTTTTAAAAGTAAGCTCAGCGCAATACCCCCGCTAATGCTTAAAACCAAATATGTCGCCATACGCTTGCGATTGATAAAAACCAGATACAAACCAAGGACAATCGTAAGAAACCCCAAAATCGCGGCACCACCAAAGGCGGTAATATCGCGCATTAGTTCTTCGAATACATGTGGACCAATCGGATCTGTTATATCTGCCGGATTGCGAAAACTTAAAAACAGCCGCTCATCGAGATTTTGCTCGTTTGCATCACGAAAGGCTTCCGACATAAAAATCCCTGTAAAACAGAGCAACGAAATAATGATTACTGCCGGTAACACAATGCCGCCCGGACGGTGGAAGTGGAACATCTTCATTTTACTGGTAACAGGGCTTACGCAGCGTACCACAAAAGTGCCACCCCAAAAAACATCACCATCATGCCGAGTACTTTTTTGATCAAAGTCTTGCGCCGAATATCTTCATCGAAAACTGCAGGAAAAAGCAGTGTGAGAAGAATTCCAAGCAGAATACCGTAGCCCGATTGTACTTGTGCCACCACCGAAACCAAGCCTGCTGAAGGGCCGAGGAGCAGGGCGGCATCGAACAAGACATTGGCGGTTAGATCGAGCAAATTGTTTCCGGTATACCAGCCAATTTTTTTAGTCGTTGCCTGCTTGATGCCGGCAATGACCTCGGAGCGGGTTTTTGGGAGTATCAACAAAAGCCAACCGGCAAAAATCACACCAATGTTGGTAAAGAGGACAAACTCCCATAATGGAAGAAAATCGAGCGTGTAGTCGGTAATCACGGTAATCAGCGACCATGCCATAATCGCCATCACGATCGGGATAATCCCCTTTTTTAATTCCAGCCGCGGTGGCTTGAGCGAAACGCCAAGGGCACCGCAAAAAATAATCAAAAAAGCCGTTAGTTCTAACGCGTTCAACTTTTGATGCAAGAAGATAAATCCAAACGCCGCCGTAAACAAAGGTGTTAATTTAAAAAGGATGATGATAAGTGAGGCGTCGCGGGTATCGAGTGCTTTGGCATAGAGCAAGTACGAATAGATCAGCAGCATGCCACAACCGATCGGTATTAGCGACATTGCAGAGAGTTCGGGCAACCCGAAATACAACAATATCGCCGGCACCACCAAATATGCCGTGGTCGTACAGAAGAAGATGAAATCGTAATAGCCATGATCGTATTTATGGAGGATGAATTTATCGATAAAAACCGAACACGTCCAAAATAGCGGAGCGAGCAATGACAAGAAAATCCAATCCATAAAGAGTATAAGGTTTTTGGCCTTCGGGAGTTAAGGATGAAAAAATGTCCCGAATCTATGGCATTCTACTAGGTGTTATAAAAAAAGCAAGTCTTGGTGTTATTCCTGAATAGCAATGTGTCTTGAAAAAAAGAGGTGCTTAGCAGGAGTGGTTGTACGGAAAGAACATGATCATGGTTATCTGCTCTGGTGAGGACATCCGTCGATCACCCTGAGAAACATATGGAGCAGGGAGTCTGTTTATGATTGGGAGGTACTTCTCAGCTACGGTTTGCGATAATTGTCGTGTAGAGCGCAGGCATCCCGGCTCCGGCGGAGTTCTACAGTTGTTCACGCAGAAAATCAGTCACGGGCGGTTGATCACACCATTTTTTAAAACAACATTAAAGACCTACTGCTATTCTTACAGTTTTGGCACTGATATATATTTCACGCCCACCATGATAACTAAATAAGAAATGATAATCACCATCAGATCTATCTGTGAGAACAAAATATTCAAGTGATAAGTCTTCGTGTTGTGGCATCAATGAGTCTCTATCACTCATTTTTAAAAAAACTATTTTATCAAAAATTAGATGTGCAGATATTACCCTTGTTGTCTTGCCTCCATCATTCAGCTCAAAATTTTTCTCTTTGTCTTCAATAAAATTAAGTACTATATAATTCTCGCTATTGTTGTAATTAAAACCTGTAAATGTTGGAAAAGCACATAAATCTATGTCGCCATCAGAAGTCGGTAATTCCCTATATGTCTTTTTGCCAACAATGATTTTATCCCATTGGATAGTTAAAATACTTTTCATCCACTTAACCATAATAATTAAAATTATCAGCAACCTTTTTTCTTCTTGCGATTTTTCTTTGCCCCCGTTCAGCCACGCTTTGTTGTGGCGGAATCACTGACTTTGAGCATTATATGGTCATAGACGAGGCTGGGAAGACGTCGCATTACTTCGAAAGAGATTATCGATCAATCGTAATTCAAAATCAACATTCGTAATTCTTTTCCTCTTCCCAATGATTTGCAATCAAACAACCAAAATGGGAATCATCACCCCAACTCATTCGCTTTTTTCTGAACCACGCGCATGGCGTTCATAAAGGTGATGTATGCTTCGTAGGGTGATTCGTAGCACGAGAAGTATTTATGTACGTCGCCGTCGCTCCAATATTTGGTACACATGTAATACAAGTGGTCGCTGGTGCTGAGCTTTCGAAACAGATCGAGCAAATGCTTAACCTCAGGCTTTTTCGATTTTTTATGCTTATGCAATAATCCTTCAAGATGACCGAGTTCTTCGAGCGCGCCGTGTTGAATGTCGTTTTCGACCCAGGCGCTTAAATTACGTTCGCTGTCGGCCCACGAGAGAAAATCGGGTACGTTATATTCGCCGCGTTCGGGCAAGGCGGCAATGGTTTCGGATGGCGTACGAAAGCCGATGTTTTTATGTTTTACTGCTTCGGGCAGATGCTCGAAGAAGTGGAAGATGCCGGTATCTTCCCATTGGTGCTCGCCGATCGTCTCGTAATCCATAAATAAATTGATCGTTTCGCCGTAAATATCATCGAGCCACTGAGCATATTTATCGGTGGTCATCGGCCATTCGGGCCAGCCCTTGTTGCCAAAGCGAAAGGCAAGGTCGTCGGATAACTGATAACTTTTGAGTAAGAGCGGCAACGTTTCTTTCGCTGTTTTCGAAATAGCATTATCTTGCGCAATGCGGCTATCTTCGGGATGTATATCGCCTTTTACGGTGCTGCGCACGCTGTAGGGGCTGCTGCCATGCAAATAGTGATCCCAGCCTTCGCAGACCATACCATCAAACCCCATTTGACGAATGAACTCGCCAACATCGTTGCGATAGATAAGCTCGGTATTACGAAAGACTCTTGGCGTAACGCCGAACAACTGTTTGATCTTTTTTGAATGAAGATGAATCTGCTCGGCAAATTCTTCTTTCGAGAATAAATATGAAAGTGAATGATAATATGTTTCGGCTAAAAACTCACACCTGCCGGTTTCGGCAAGGCGCTTGAACAGATCTAACACTTCTTTTCCTTTTTCGCCGTACATCTCGCACTGTTCTAAAAAGACACCGCTTAAAGAATAGGCAACTCTAAAATCGGGATTCGTCTCGGCGAGGCGCAAAAACATTTTTGTTGCCGGCAAATAACATTTATCGGCGACTTTATGAAAAATATCTTCGTTTTTGTAGGCATCGGGCCCGCGAAAGATGTCTTGCGGATCATCTTCGAAAAACGATATTTCGCGGAGGCGAAAAGGTTGGTGCACCTGAAAATAGAAGCAAATATGCTTATTGAAGTTATGTTTTACCATTGTTTTAGGAAATTAAAAGTG
This sequence comes from uncultured Candidatus Peribacteria bacterium, assembly GCA_964584385.1. GTDB lineage: Bacteria > Patescibacteriota > Gracilibacteria > CAIRYL01 > CAZOZW01. The sequence continues at coordinate 49,629 of CAZOZW010000004.1, read as the reverse complement.
TGAAGACAATTTTTTATACTCCTCATGCATCTTCGCTGTTTGGCTTTTCCACGTTAATGATTGTAATTCATTCTCGGCTTTGTGCGAAAGTGTTTTGTGCAATTTATGATAATGCAGCGATGAGAGGATTAAATGCGCCATTTTGTCGACATCCCAGAAGTCGGCGACTAATGAGTTTTGCAATACTTCTTTTACCCCACTCTGTTTGCTGATAACCACCGGAATACCGCGCTGGGCGGCTTCGACGGCGCTTAAGCCAAACGGTTCGCTTACCGACGGCATTACATACAGATCGGTGTGGGTAAAGGCTTCTTCGCGCTGGGCTTCGTTTAAAAAGCCAAGCGGAATCACATGATTGCTGAGCCCACATGCGGCAACTTCTTTTAGAATATCGGGCAGCATGTTGCCGGTGCCCGCCATTAAAAATTCAACGTTGTGATCTTTTTCGATCACTTTTTTAGCGATTTTTACAAACCAGTCGGGTCCTTTTTGCAATGTGAGTCTGCCCAAGAACAAGACGCGTTTTTTTTCTTTAAAGCGCGGATCGATCCAGCGGAAGCCTTTATCGTTTTTTTCGGTGCCGTTATGCACCACCGAAATATCTTTATGCTTGAGTCCGTAATGCTTATGCAAAATCTGTTTGGTGTATTCACTAACCGCGATGATCTTATCGGCGGCTTCGAGCCCTTTGCGCTCGCGGTCGTAGATCTCTTGGTTGACATCGCCTCCGGTGCGGTCGATCTCGGTGGCATGGATGTGGGCGACATATGGTTTATCTTGCTGCTTTTTAACGCGCATCGCTGCCGGAAACGTCAACCAATCGTGGGCATGTACCAGGCTGAATTCGCGTTGTTTTGCTAAATGTTCCATCTCGATCGCATAGCGCTCTATTTCGGCAAAAAGATTGTTTCCGTACAAAGTGCTGACATTCCCTTCCTCTATCATTTGGCGATAAAACTCTTCATACTCGGTTACTGTGGCATATGGGGTTTGCAAAGTGCTGGCGATTTTTACCACCTCAAAATTCGGCTGATGCGATACCACTTCGAATGGTGGGTGATCGCTCCCCTTCTCTTTCCACTGCGTGTAAACGAACTTCGGCAAGGCAAAGCATACGTTCACTCCATTTTCGGTCAGCGCCTCGGCAATGTTTTTTGTAGCGACTCCCAGCCCACCGGAGTGAAGTGGTGGAAATTCCCAACCGAGCATCAGAAGTTTCATATTTGTTTTTGTTATCATTTTAGTATACAGCTAATAGATTCAAAAAACAAGTATTTTACATATTAATTTTTTGGTGAGATAATATATTAATTCACAATAAATTATTGTTCGATATATCATAAGCGAAACAATGGACAAAAGCGCTTTTTGATATGATTATCATCTTTTAATTGATTATCATTATCACTATCATATTGCTTTTGACTGGATTTTTTTTTGTTTCGATGTATGCTTTTTTTATGAATTCATCACCTAGCATCCTCCTTGCCGGTTCAGTCGCGTTCGATATCATTTTCTCGATTCCACATGATTTTCGGGATGGTTTTTTGCAAGGCGAAGAGGGGCAAAGATCATTTAGTGCGAGTTATGTTGCCAATGGCAAACAAGAGTTTTTTGGCGGTAATGCCGGGAACATAGCTCATTGGCTTGCAAGAACGAACACTCGGGCATCAATCATTACCGCTTACGGCAAAGATTTTGAACAAAAGGGCTACAAAAGTCGTTTAGAAAATTATGGGCACGAGATTCGTGGGTATACAGGAGATTTCTCGGCGCATGCATATATGGTGAGCGACCCGTTGCATCAGCAAATGATCATATGGCAGCCGAATGCATACGATGCGTTTTATAGCCAAAAACTGACAGATCATTATTCAAAAGAAGAGCTGGCGGCGTTTGCATTCGCCGTATTCTCACCCGGTTTACCAAATTCGTTTTTGGCACATTTACAAGAATTTCGTACTTTTAATAAGAATGCCACTGTTTTTTTCGACCCCGGACAAGTCACGAATTTGTTTTCTGAAGATACATTCATCGAGTGCTGCACATTAGCGGATTATTTAGTGCTGAACGATATGGAGCTCAAATTGGTTGCCGGTTTTCAAATCCCCGAGCATGTAACGGTGATTGAAACGCTTGGTGAAAACGGCGTACGATTATTACGAAACGAGAAGCTACAAGAATTTGTCGCGAATCCTGTAAACAACGTCGTTGAATCTACCGGTGCCGGTGATGCCTTTCGGGCGGGGCTGCTTGCCGAGTTGGCGAATCGAAACAGTATTGAACAAGCAATACAGCTCGGAATGCAATACGGAGCCGAATGCGTGCAGCTGCCATCGGGTCAGCAGGAGTAGTTTATTGTTTAAAACGCCGGCTTGTTCCCTACCAAAATTCGATACCCGTGTTTTTGGAGTACCTTGGCATAGAATTTTACCGCCAGTGCGATTTCACGTGGCAAGTTGCGGATTTTTTTCTTCGGGATCACAATCATATTCCTGTCGTGAAACTCGATCATATCGACCTTGTGTTTACGGCACAGATTACGGAGCAAGAGGATGCTGATCGGCACGCACTTAACACGAGATTGGGTTTTTGATTTCATTTTGTTTTTGATAAAGAAAATCAATATCGAATATATTATAAATAACTTTTAGACGATTTGCAACTACTCATTTCAAAAAAAATTCAGTACATTGTAATAAATTTTTACAGCGATGAAAAGTGATTTTAATGTGCGTGATATCGGTCTTGCCTTAGCAGGGCGTAAGCAAATAGAACTAGCCGAACAAGAGATGCCGGGATTAATGGCGATTCGCAAAGAATATAAAAAAACTCAGCCATTAAAAGGAGCGCGGATCGCCGGTTGTATTCATGCCACCGTACAAACCGCCGTGTTGGTCGAAACCTTGATCGAGCTGGGGGCTGAAGTACGCTGGAGTTCGTGTAATATTTTCAGCACCCAAGATGAAGCTGCAGCAGCACTCGCTGAAAGAGGCGTTCCGATATTTGCCTTTAAGGGCATGACCGAGCAAGAATATTGGCAGTGTATTGAAAAAACGATTTTTGGGCCTGATGACTGGGTGCCGAACATGCTCCTCGATGACGGCGGCGATCTCACCGAAGTGGTGCATTGTAACTACCCCGAGTTGCTCAAGAACATCAAGGGAGTTTCTGAAGAAACGACAACCGGGGTGCATCGCCTAAAAGAGATGTATTTAAATGGTCGCTTGGCTATTCCGGCGATAAATGTGAACGATGCCGTGACAAAATCGAAATTCGATAATATCTATGGCTGCCGCGAGAGCTTGGTCGATGCGATCCGTCGGGCGACCGATGTTATGCTTAGTGGTAAGGTGGCGGTGGTAGCCGGGTATGGAGATGTAGGCAAAGGATCTGCCCAAAGTTTACGCAATAATGGTTGTCGGGTGCTCGTTACCGAAGTCGACCCGATTTGCGCGTTGCAAGCGAGTATGGAGGGGTTTGAATTGGTAACGATGGAGCAGGCCGCACCGCAAGGGGACGTATTCGTTACCGCCACCGGTTGCAAGCATGTCATCACCAAAGAGCACGTTGAAAAAATGAAAGACGGGGCGGTTGTCTGCAATATCGGTCATTTTGATACCGAGATCGATGTTGAAAGCCTGCGCGGATTCGAATGGGAGAATATCAAGCCGCAAGTCGATAAGATTGTCGTCGACAAGAATAGATCGATAATTCTGCTTGCCGAAGGGCGTTTGGTAAACTTGGGTTGTGCAACCGGTCACCCGAGTTATGTAATGAGCATGTCGTTTACGAATCAAGTATTAGCGCAAATCGAATTGTTCACCAAACCCGAAACCTATCGCAACCCGGGCGTATACCTTTTGCCGAAAAAGCTCGACGAAAAAGTGGCGGCGTTGCATTTAGAAAAAGTCGGTGCGAAATTGAGTACCCTGAGTAAAGAACAAGCCGAGTATTGGGTGTACCGCAAGAGGGGCCGTTTAAGCCGAAGGAGTATCGATATTAGAGGATCGGTTAGCAGTAATCAGAGCAGTTATCGGATTTTATTCGGATATATCGCAAACAGATCTTGTATGTAAAAATTCCTAATCTCTCGTGTTTGTTCCTCCTTGTTGGTGTGTCCAAGTCAATTGCAAGACGGTCAATGCATTGGATTTTTGTCGATATTTGTTGCGATCTATGCGGAAAGACTTGGACGAGCTTAGTACCAGAGGGGTCGGTTAGCAGTAATCAGAAATCTACTGTCAGTTATCAGATGAGATGAGGTGAGCAGTAGTCTCGTTAACCGACCGGTTTATTGGCGGTTTTCGATACGGAAGAGCAATTCTCAATTTTATCTTTGCATCAGAAACTCGCAATACATCCCAGTATATTACGGCGTGATTTCACTCTTTAATATCCTGAAAACTACAAAAACGATTCGATGTGCTTCCCCGGTTTTTTGCCCAAGCTTGTAGCTGTGATATTTATTACTGAGTGTCGCGTGCTTCATCAGCAAAATACCGGGGTCTCTCGAAGTCGTCTTGTTGCACCAAATATATTAAGCGGTTTAGAGCGGTGAGCCATATTAAAGTTTAGGAAACCCTGCTAAACCCCGAAATACTGTGTCAGCTTCACCGAAATCCACTCAATGTACCATTAGCACACCTCGCTAGGATTTCGGCTCGCTTCCTTGTCTTTCGAAATTTATCAGAGTTTCCCGACATCTTTGCTCGGTGCTAAGGAAATCGGATTATTGAGTTTTACAGACTTTTCTTTAGAAATAACCATCATTCTATGTGTAACCTTTCTAAATGAAACGTCTTGGAGCGGGTGCCCATACTTATTTCGCTTGAGATTTCGACAGCTTGTTCTGATAGCTTGCACCCTGGGGCACTCACTCCGGCATGAGTTATTTGGAGCATCATTATTAACGTATTTCAGTGATGATTACCCACAAAATACTGCATTAATACGGTGAGTTGCGTTTAAATGCCGTATTTTTTGTGCCGAAGAGCTAGCGTGTGACTGAAGCTGATTAGCCAATGACTTTGAACTGATCATCCCAATCCTTAGGAAAAGCAAATTTACCCGGTTTGCCGGTATCCTTGTCTACACCCTCGCAGACATCCCATTCATTTGGGTCAAGTCCATCTCTCTGCAATGCGTCAATTTTCCACTGATCCATTTCTTTACCCATGGAATCCAAAATTACTCCAATAGATTCATTACTGTCTGCTGAATTATTATTCGACTCGATTGTTTGTCGACTTGGAATATCTGCATCTAAGCTCATAATCATTTAAAAAAAGTACCCCCTTTTTAAAAGATTGATGAACATGCGTCAACTTACAAGCCCACTCGCTTTTTTACTTCTGCTAATTTTTTATCGGCGATTTCTGCCGCTTTTTGTTTTCCATCTTCGAGTATTTTATCCACGATTTCGGGCGAGTTAGCAAGTATCTCACGGTTTTCTCTTAAGGGTTTTAAAAACGTATTTGCCGCTTCAAAAAGCGCTTTCTTGGCATCGCCGTAGCCGTATCCTCCTGCACGCAATCTATTTGCCATCTCATCGAGTTGGCGCTTTTCGGCGAACAATTTGTACAGTTCGAAAACATTATTCCCTTTAGGTTCTTTTGGCTCATCTACGGGTGTTGAGTCGGTGACAACACCCATGATCTGTTTTTTGAGTTTTTTCTCGCTCGCAAAAATCTCAATCGTGTTGCCGTAGCTTTTCGACATCTTTTGCCCATCGGTGCCGGGTATTACGCCGGTTGCTTCAGAGATTTGCGGCTGAGGCAGTTTGAATGTTTCGCCATAGATATGGTTGAACTTTTCGGCGAGGTCGCGCGCCATTTCTAGGTGCTGCTTTTGGTCTTTGCCAACCGGTACCACATCGGGGCTGTAGAGCAGAATGTCACTCGTCATCAGCACCGGGTATGTGAATAAACCCGCAGAAGCTTCAAACCCTTTAGCGGTTTTATCCTTAAAAGAATGGGCGCGTTGCAAAAGCCCCATCGGTGTAATTGTACTTAAAATCCACGTTAATTCAGTATGCGCTGGTACATCGCTTTGGCGAAAGAAGATTGCTTTGTTCGGGTCTAATCCTAGTGCCAACAGATCGATGGCGAGTTCGCGAGTGTATTCTTTGAGTTTGGCGGCGTCTTGGATCGTGGTTAGCGAATGCAAGTCGGCGAGCATTACCACCGTGCCTTCATGCTTTTGTGCCAATTCGATCACCGGCAGCATTGCGCCGAATAAATTCCCCAAATGTGCGATGCCGCTCGGTTGTAATCCGGTAAGTACTCTCATTTTTTTTAAAACAACATTTGCAGTATAGCAAACGATGCGCAGGAATTACATTTTCGTTTTGCGGAATTCGGGTTTTGGGAGTGGCGTAGGATGAATCCGCGAGAGCTTTATGTCTTCGGGGGTGTCTTCATCTCTGCTCCGAAAAAAGAGTTGTGCCAATCGGATCATCTGCCAAAAGGTGATGAGGCAGACAATACCAAAAACGAGAAAGCCAACCCATATCGTTGCACGAAACAAGTCGAACATATTTCCGATTTGTGGACTGGGGTTTGTTGTTCCATATCCTTCTGAGGGGTTTTCGGTATCGACCGTGGTTTGCACAATTGAAATCGACTCGGAGGGAGTGGAATCGGCGAATGAGATCAACGGTGAAAAAGCAGTCGCCAAGAGTAATACCAAGCCAAAGAGAATGAAAGAGAGAAAGGAGGTTCTGATGTTTGAAAACGCATTCATGGCTTTATCGAAAAGAAGTTATAAAATAAACTGACCAGTGCAATTGAACAAGTGTATATCGTTGCTTTTTTATGGAGCATTCTCACTTACTTAATGCTCGTTTACCAATTAAGTATAGTTTTGAATTGCTGTCAATTCAACTAGCTTTTAGACAAGATTATGATTGCCATTCATCTGCTTATAAAACCTGTCGATTCGCAAAGAACAATTTGCAGAGAACATGATCTGTGATTTGTGGTAAAGTTTGAGTATCCGAAAAACCGATGAAAATTGTATACCTCGACCCGGCAGATTTCGTAGGCGGAGCCGAACTCTTTACGCTCGATCTGCTCTCAGCTTTTGCAAATAATCCCGATGTAGAGATAACGGTACTTACAACGGGGAATACTGCCGAATACCTTGATCGAATCCCTGCAGCGGTTACCGTGATGCAAACGGGTTTTCCGCGTTTGCGCCCCTTTCGATTTTTTGCCTTTTTATCGTCGTTGCTCAAAATCCGCGCGATTGTACAGAAGATCAAACCAGATATTATCCATGCCAATACCGTGCGCAGCGGCATGATCGCGCTGTTTTTGCCGTACAAAAAAACCTTTTTCGCCCACGATTTCACCGCTCCCAGGTTTTTGATCATCGGTTTACGATTTTTTAGTGCCGTATTTGCTTGTTCGCAAGCGGTTAAAAATCATCTTTTGCGACGAGGCTTGCGTGGAAAAGAAATCGATGTCGTGCCGAATGGGATCGATCTAGAGCGATTCGATCGCATCGCGGCAGAAAAAAACTCTAAAAATCCTGAGGCGATTGCTGTTGCAATAATCGGCAGGATAGATGAATGGAAAGGGCAAGATGTTTTCTTGAAAGCTGCGAAGATTTTACTTGCTTCTGACCAAAATCTGCGATTCATCATTATTGGCGAAGCAAGCGAACATGACACGAAAACAAAGGAATTTAAGCAGCGACTGGAAGAATATATTGCGGCAAATCGACTTACAACAGCGGTTGAATTCGCCGGATTTGTGCCGATTGAGACTGCACTCAAGCAAACCGATTTGCTGGTTCATGCCAGTACCGCACCCGAGCCGTTCGGTCGGGTAATCATCGAGGCGATGGCGGCGGGTGTGCCGGTGATCGCCACGAATATCGGTGGACCATGTGAAATATTCAATTCATCCTCGCTGAAAGCTGCTTTGATCGAACCGAATAATCCTCCCCTGTTCGCCCAAAAAATCGATGAGCTTGTACGAGACACATCATTGCGCCAGAGTTTGGTAATAGCAGGAAGAGAGCGTGCCAAAGATTTCGATCTGCGATATGTCGCGGGGCTGATCGAACAAAAGTGGCGGGCACTTATTCGCCGTTAGAGTTCTTTTCGTAAATGCGGATTGCCTTGGTAGCCATTTTTGCGAGATTCTCGCGAGATACTCTTCTGTTTGTGCCAAAAACACCAGCGGTGGCGGCAACATGTTTTTCGGTTGGTTCGGCATCCTCCGATTGAGCCGGTTCTTCGATTGTTTTCGCACTTTTCGGGGCTGAGCTTTCGGCTAATAGACCTAATGTATGGCAACGTTCGGCGGCATAATCTTCGTTCGGTGTTTTCGTATCAGAATATCGCAATGGTCGATTGCGCTCGGGGGTGATTTTGATCTGTAAGTAGGCAAGCATCATTTTGCACAGTTCGGCCTTGGTCACTGGCTCAAACGGTCGAAAGGCTTTTTGTTCATCGACTTCAATCGCTTCGTTTTCAATCGCTCCGATGATTTGCGGCAAATACCAATCCGATTTTTTTACATCGCCAAACGGAGAATCGATTTGCCTGCTGGTTGGGTTTTGTGCGAATAATCGTGAAAGGGTGATAACAGCAGATAGTCGGTTGGTGCTATCTTTCGGTAAAAATTTGCCACCGGTTTCGTTTGCTTGCAGTGCACCAAAATAATACAAACGGCTAATCGAGCCGGCGGCGACACTGCCTTTAATGTCGCTAAAAATCGGTTTTGGGTTATGCAAAAACGGCGAGATCGCATATTCGACCTCTGTATAATCGCTGTAGCCATCATCATCGGTGTCGGCTTTGTAGGGGTCGGTACCGATCAACATTTCTTCACTATCGCGCAGACCGTCGCGGTCGCTATCGAGCCGGCTGCTGTTGATGCGTTCGGCAACACTCAATTTTTGAGCAGCGGCGAGCTTTACTTTGCGTTGTTCGGCGGCGAGTTTGCTTTTGAGCAGCATTATCATTTTGTTTTTTCGCTCTACCGATGCTAATGCCGGCTTTTTATGCGATGCTTGTAGCGCGGCTTTTACCTGTTCGAATTTTTCGGGGTCGAGTTTGTATTGCAATCGTTGCAAAACTTTTTCGAGGTGATTGCCCAATGTACCGGCTTGTTTTTCTTGATACTGCATATGTAGCTTTTCGGCACGCTCCGCAGATGCATTTTCTACAACCTCTTTTGCTTGTTCACGTTTTTCGGCACGACTGAGTTGCTGTTTTGGCTCTTTCTTCTGCTTTTCTGTTCGAGCGGCAGAATGACGATTATCTGCAATGTTTCGTGATTTGAGATAGTGATTGCAATGGATGTTCGTCGAATCGGTATCGATACAGTAGGTGATCGATTCGGTGTTGATCACTGTGGTGATCGGTCCTTGGGATGGTTCGCGAAAGGTTTGAAACTCGCTATGACCGGTTTCTTCGTTCACCACTTTGACATCGGCGTTTTGACCGGGATCGAGTTCAAGATGAAATGTCGCACCATCGGGAATAAAATGTGCGATCTTACTCGAAATGGTTAATCGAGCCGGTTGGCTTTCGGTAAGGGGGATGGTGAATTCGTTGAATTCGATGCGGAATTGTTTATCACCCACTTTTTGTATAGCTCCTGGCAACTCGACCTTTGTGCCGTTCGCGTTGAGCGTGAATGCCTGAAACGGCAGGGCACGAATCTCATCGTAGGCGTAATCCGACTCCGAACCATGATCGTCGTAATGAAGGGTAAAGCGTAGCCTTTTGAATAAAAGAGGGGCGATCGAGTTTTCTACTTCTACTGTACCGAGCTCGACCGGCACCGAAGATTTACTTGCCTCTATCGTCGTATTATCGCTGTCGGTAAATCTCATTTTCAGTACTTCTTCGTCGTATGGCGAAACCACGACTGGAAACGGTTTCGATGGTGCCGGGTCGGGCGAAAGCCGCTTAACCGAAATACTGCCGCTCACCCCGTTTTCGGGAATAACCGTAACCAGTTCGGTGCCATTGGCATTCGCTTTTAAAGGCACTAATTCATGACCGGCGAACAGAACGCGATTATGCAGCGGCTTGCTGCCAAAGCCAAAACCGTTGAGGTGTATTTTGTCTCCGCGTAAATAGCCTTCGGGGTGATAGATCGACTCGATGGTGGGGTCGGCGTAGGCAACTTTTACATTGCGATTGCCATATGGCACACGGATGACATTACTGCTGCCGAGTTCGTTCGTAACGGTGATCGATTTTTCCGCCTCGCCGCTGCTCTTTGTGCCATATGCCGGCGGAAAGAACTGCCCCTTGATGTGATTGGGGCTGACAGATGGATTAAAGCCCTCGCAGTAGCCTTCTTTCTCTTCTTTTTTATATCCTTCGGCATCTTCGGTATCGGTTATCTTAAAATATGTTTTTTCAGATGAAACCTTGACCCCGTTGATCGTAGTCCCCTTTTCGCCACAGATCGCATAGGTATCGCCCAGGTTTTTACCGAAGATCTGAAATGTCCCCTGATCGCGAAAGCCGAATTTTCCAAGTATCCGATAAATGCGCGGTTGTGTTTGATAGGTGTGTCTTTCGAACGGAATAGGGTCGGATTGTACGCCGTTGAACGCAACACTGATGGTACCCGAAACGGGAACACTTTTTGCATCGATCGTTGCGGTGTGGTACTCGCGCCGCACTTTATCGATGGCATAGCCTTTGCTGCCCACATAAGCGATGCTATTTATGCTACAGGCATTGCTTTCAGGTATCGCCACGGCATCATCGACCTTTAGTATAAACCGGTAGCCTTCGCCATACGGACGCACTATTACATCCCTAACGGCAGGGCTGTCGTCGGCGACAAAGATCATGCTGTTGCTTTCAAGGTTGTTGTATGTCACTTTGATTTCGGCTGCCTTTGGTAATGGGCACGGCATTGTGAATTCAAGTTTGCCTTCTACGGCATTGTACGAAGAAGGTGAAACCGCCTTGCTGCCAAAACTTACCCGAAGATCTTTCGATTCATCGGGGAAGTTTTTGCCGTAAAGCACTATGCGACGATTTGAATAATCGACCCCGAAATTGGTCAGCACCGGTGCCATGGCATTGCTGAACGAAACCTCGTTACTCTTTAGGCAGTTGTTCCCTTTCGTGTCGCAGTTGCGCTCGACCCAAAATTTTTTCTTAAAATTACGTTCGGGTAGTGTCATCTCAATTACCGAAAGCTGACCGTTGATCGCCTTATTCGCGCCGGCAAGAGTACCGTTTTTTATCTCGGCAAACTCGCTGCGATTACCATTTCTCGAATACACCCCATCGAAATCTTTCCCCCAGATCTTAATCTTTTTACCGGGGCCAATGCCATCTTCGCCGGTAACGAACAAGATGCGCGGCGGATGAAAATCGAGAAAATAGCCGTCGCTTTTACCATTGGAATTCGAGACGTACACTTGCCCCGGTCCGGCTTCGGCAGGCATGTTAAATATCAATAAGCCTTCTTCTTGCGTCGAAAAACTACTGACACTGGTGTATCCGCCGGTTGCGGTTGGTATTTCAACCTTTACCCCACTTCCTTTTTTGCCGAGATTTTTCCCCTTGAGCGAAACCTTTACTCCCGCATATTCGCGTTGTTCGAAAAAGCTGATATTGATGATTTCGGGCTTGTTCTCATGCGCATACGGATTATTCAGGTTTTGTTGCTTGATCATTTGCTCGAGCGTGATGGCAAGAGCATTGCCATGTATTGCAAACAGCAAAACAAACGAAAGCGTTATATTGACAAATTTATTTTTCATTTCAAAATAATTATAAAAGAATCCCATTGATTCGTCAATCGCATTCGCGCCTGCTGAAAAAGCCATCAGAATCTGCTACGATGCAAATGATATTTCTAACCCTTATTTCCCGAAAATGTACTCACGGGCTCGTCATCACCCGTTTTCCACTTCAAACCGGTTGGGGCGGAGAGGAGCGGCTTCATCTGTTTTTGGCGGAAGAATTACAGAGAAACGGTATTGAGACGCATCTTTTTACTCCGGATGCAGATTTAAAGGCTGGTTTCTTGGCACAAGGTTTTTCGGTTACTTCTGCAATTTTTGCGCAGGATATCACTTCGAAAAAAAACCTGCTCTTGTTTCCGCTGTACGCAATCCCCTTTTTGCTACAAGGGATCTATCATTTGATTCGGTTGCGCCGTCGAGGATATAAAACGATTTTAATGCTCACCCTGATTGAAAAGGTAGTACTGACGCCATTTGCATTGGTATTCGGTTACCGTATTATATGGGCGCACCATGCAAAAATCGGCAAATGGCTGACCAAAAACCCGTTTTATTTTAAATGGCGATATTGGAGCACATTCGTCACGCTCATCACTCCCTCGCAAGAAATGGCTCGGCAGTTACAAAAAGCTACTCCGCAAGCAAAAGTGATTACCATTCATAATCCCCTTTTGCCGTTTGCCAAACCGGGCGCCGACTTTCGTAAAGTTCGAAGGATTAAGAAAGACAAGCCGATCATCATTAGCATTGGGCGGGTTTCTGCCGAAAAGCGATTCGATTTGGTTCTGCAGACGGCAAAGCTTATTCCCGAAGCAATGTTTGTGATTTCGGGTGTTGGCAATACGACAAGCCTCAAACGCCAGATCGATGACCTAAACCTAAAGAATGTGTTGCTGACCGAGTTTTTAGATTCGTCTGAATTAAGTGCTTTGTACAGTTCGGCAGATTTATATTTAAGCTGCTCTGAATATGAGAGTTTTGGGCTTACCTTGCTCGAAGCGCAAAGCTTCGGTGTTCCGATTGTTTCTTACAAAACCGGTGGGATTCCCGAAGTGGTGAAGCATAATTTTAGCGGTATTCTCCTTGGCAAAAACGAACCGCAAGCCTTTGCTGCCGAAATCCGTAACCTGCTCAGCGATAAGAAATATTATCAACGTTTGCAAAAAGGTGCCAAGCAGCAAGCTTCACAGTTTTCGCCCGAGGTGTATTTGCAAAAGATGAAAGCGGTTTTGTTCAAATAAGTCTTAATCGGTTGAGGGACAGCAATCATTATTCCGATATTTCATTGGTAGCCTTTGCGTGAACGGGCGCGGAATTTTTTGCGTTAAAATACTGCATTAATACGTTGAATTACGTATAAATGCAGTATTTTCGTTAGATGAACAAATTTATTGTACAAAGATGCTATCCAAAGTAAAATGCGATTCTGTCTTCAATTGCATTTTATTTACACTATCATCTTGAAAAACATGTCTGTACCGTTAAAAATTGCAAAGCTGAACGATTGCGGTGGCTGATAGCAATTCCTGATATCAATCTTACAAAACTTTCCCCAAACCGCTTAATCCCCCTTATCCCTTCATCGTCAAGGCTAATGGCAGGCAGGGGGAAAGCACCGCGTCGTATTTATATTGATAAATGCTATTAGAGAGGGATTTCTGATGAATAAGCCATCGTTACAGTAGCGGCGACATCGCATGAGATCGAATAGAAAGCAAAAACAACCCATTGCCGTGCCATCGAAAAATCATCCTTGTATTCCCGTATTATAATGGCGATAAGAGGAGTCTTCGGCAATTTTTATGCATTCAGGTAGGTTATCTTTAGTGTTTCGTATGCAAACAATCTTTTTGGGTCGAAACCGTGTTTGCTCATTTCAAGCTCATTTCTTTGCAACCGATAATATCTGATCGGCGATTTTTTCCGGTGCATTCGGCTGATGCAGTTTTGATGCGCTGGTGGCAAGTGTATGACGCAGATCTTCATTTGTGAGTAGGCGACTTATGGCTCCCGGGAGTATATTTTTGATCTGGTTTTCTTGTACCAAAAAAGCGGCGTTCTGTTGCACAAAATACTCGGCATTTATAAATTGATGGTTCCCGGCGCTTGAGGCGAGTGGTACTAAAATCATTGCTTTTTGCAATGCGGCGAGCTCGAAGATGGAGTTACTCCCCGCGCGGCTTACAATAATATCGGCTGCAGCAAGTACATGTAAATATTCTTTATGTAAGTATGGATACGTCCGAATGCGGTCGCCATCTTGAATGGTGGTGGCTTGCCCACCGGTCACGACGACTAAATTGCAATGTTTTGTGATTTCTACTGCGTGCTCGGCAATGGTTTGGTTGATCTTTGCCGAACCTTGCGAACCACCGATCACCATCACGATCGGCAATGAATTATCTGCAAACCCTAAAAAATGTTTGCCGAATTCTGCATTCGCTTTGGCGATTTGGGGGCGTAGCGGGTTGCCGACCAAAACCCCAGAAGTATTCGGGAATGTGGTGAGTTGTTTGGTGGCAAAGAGGGCGGTGATTCTGTTCGCTAAGCCCGAAACGGTATCGCACTCGTGGGTTACAACAGGGATTCGCAGAACATACGCTGCCAAGCTCGGCGCAACCGCAACGAATCCGCCTTTCGAAAACACCACTGCCGGTTTTATCTGCCACAATAAAAACAACGCCTGAAAGAATCCTACTGCTAAAAAAAACGGGTCGATAAAATTCCGCCACGAAAAATAACGCCGCAGTTTACCCGAAAACAACCGAAAAAACTTGTATTCGCTTTTATCGAAGATCTTGGCGTCGATCGAATTGCGCGAGCAAAAGAAGGTAAGCCTACAGTTTGGCTCTTTTTGCAAAAGCGCGTCGGCTACGGCGAAAGCCGGCGAAATGTGGCCGCCCGAGCCCCCGGCGAGAATAACTATGTTCATGTTCGTGATTAAATCGTGCAATGTGTAGCAGTACTCCCGCAGCGAACAACAGCATCATCAGCGAACTTCCTCCATACGAAATAAACGGCAGGGTAACGCCGGTTAGTGGAAACATACCAAGGGTGACCGACATGTTGAGTAGTGCTTGAAACGTGATCCACCCGGTAACGCCGGCTGCTACCAGCATCTCGAACCGGTTGCGGGCATTTTTTGCCACGCTGTAGCCAAGAATCGAAATTGCCGCGAATGCACCGACGATAATAATGATCCGTAAAAAACCGAACTCTTCGGCGGTAGCGGCAAAAATCGTATCGCTTTGCACTTCGGGCAACCAACCATGACGCTGACCCGAGCCACCCACTCCTTGCCCGAACCAACGGCCGCTGCCGGCGGTCATCAGTGCTTGTTGCACTTGGTAGCTCGCCTCGTGATCGACACCCGGATTAAAAAACACCATAAAACGTTCTCGAATATACGGGTAGCTTAAAATAACCGGTAGCGAAACCGCAATCGCCGCCACTCCACCAAGAATAATATGTAGCAGGTTTCCGCCGCTCACAAAAAACATCACGGCGGCAATTGAGGTTACCACCAACAAACTACCGAAATCGGGCTGTAGAGCGATTAAAAAAACGAGTGGGATCATCAAAATCACAAACGGCACAAAACCATTGCCCCAAGTGCGGATCTCGCGTTCTTTGCGCTCCATCCAAATCGCCAGGTAAAAGATCAAAGCGACTTTGGCGATCTCACTCGGTTGAATACTCGGCAAGAACGGAATGTTGATCCAGCTGCGTGCCGTACCCCATTCGCCTCCTATGCTCGTTACAAACAGCGACAGTAGTAATCCGATCGAAACTATAAACAGTGGCAGAGCGAGCTTGCGCCAAAAGGCGATCGGCATAAAATACCCCACAAAAAACACCGGCACCGCCACCAGAATATTTCGTAAATGACGCCATAGATAAAACCCGTTACAATTATTCTCTTCGCAATACTGCTCACCGTTGATCTTCACCATTAAGGTGTGCGATTCATACACGCTCACGCTCGTTATCATCACAATCCCGAGAATCACTAATCCCCAGATCAATATAAAGAGCCAGTGTTGCGCTTTAAAATTCATCTTTCGAAGTATTACAAAAACGGCGTCATTCGTCACTTGAATTTTTTTTGACCTGTAAATCATCTCCGCAAAAAAACTCTTGCATTAATCAATGGTCTTTTGGCAGAATACCGTGGCTGTCATTCATTGCGGGGTGGTAGCTCAGTTGGTTAGAGCGCCGCCCTGTCACGGCGGAGGTCGCGGGTTCGAGTCCCGTCCATCCCGCCATTCAGTGCTTCACAGCCAGATTCTTGGGGTGTTTTCAATTTTGGTCAAAATGTAGATCTCTGCCCATGTCGGTTGGTGCATCGGGGTTGCTATCTCGACCATTCCACCACATTATGTCTCGTTGTTTTCGTTTATTTGTATGGGCACTTACTGGAAGAAGCAATGATTTAACACTTAATCGTATTGCCTGCATCAGCTGCAATATGATTGTTTTCTATTGCTCAGTGAATCTAAGCTCTAGCTGTTCTTTAATATTCTTCCAGTTCGGGCATTTTGAAGTCAGAAATCGATAGTATTCTTTGCTGTGATTGTGGTATTTCATATGACAAAGCTCGTGGGTAATCACGTAATCTATGCATTCCTTTGACGCTTTTACGAGCTCCGGATTTAATAGCACTTTCTTTTTTGTTAGGTAGCTCCCCCATCTTTTCGGCATTTTTCTGAGCGCTAGTTCGGGAACAAAATCATAGTCAAATTTCTTCAACATCTGCTTGTAGCGTTCGAAAAATACGTGCTCCGCTCTTTTTTCGTACCATGATTCAATCAGAGTTTTGTTTTTTGCAGAGTCATGAATACTCCCTTTTCTTTCCATGATAATTTTTCCATTTTCAAAATGCACAGAGTCTTGTTTGCCGCTTTTTACAATCAATTTGTATTGTCTTCCGAGATAGAGAAAAGACTCACCTGAAACATACTCCTTTTCCTCATCAATTTTTTGCAATCGCTTTAAGTCATTTACTTGAGCAGTAATCCAGCTGCACTTACGTTTCAAAAAATTAATCACTTTTTCTTCCGGATGACCGGTCGGTACATACAGGACAATCTTAAGATTTGGGTAAACCGTAAGGCGAAGCGTTTTTCTCTCTTCGCGCAAGAGATAATATTGGTAATTGTAGTCACCGTATTGAAAATTCTGCATTTGCATCGCATTAAAAAAGCTCATGATTTTCCAATGCAAGATTAATGATTAAATCTAGCATAGTAGCAAGCTCATCATTGGAAATGTTCATGTCCATATTTAGCTTCACCTCATCATAGAGGTAATCATCAAGCTTGTTCTTTATTTCTCGTTGAGTATCAGACTGTTTGTGCCAATCGATAATTGTTTCTCTTTTCAGAATCGCGAATACATCTAAAATCACTTTGCAGATTTGCTCATCGTTCAGTCCAAATGCCAGAAAACGATCTTTCAGGTTTCTGTAAAAAATATCCGCCCCTTTCGACTGCTTCAAGTCTTCCGGAATTTCCTTGTCTTCTTTGTTTAGCATTTTCTCTTTCGCCTCTTTCAATTGAGCCAGAACTTCAATATCTGCCATCTTCCCCTCTCTCATTTTTTTCAGTATTTCGTGGATTTTATCAGAGAATCTCCGGTAGAATTCCGGGTCTTTGTCAGCTTTTTCCCTAATTGTTCGCTGCATCTGAGATGCTATCGCTTCCGCTTTCGACTTCGGTGTGCCCAGCTCCTCCAGTGCCCTATCAAACGCCGCTGAATCATTGATATTGATGGGTTCGGTTAATAACTCCACTTTCTCCGCATCAATGTACTGATCCAAAATATGAACAAGTTGCCTTTTATATTCTGATAAATCCTTCTTATCAGCAAATTTAAATCGTGCGGTTTTGCGCAGTTCGTTGTAGCGCTTTAACTCCAGTTTATACGTATCGAGATGGTGAAATCGTGATGAAAAATCCGGCAATGACATGCATTCATCAAAGTTCCTCACAAAGGCATTGAACAGTTTATAAAACTCATTCCGGCGTTGCTCACCCTCCAGTTCTGTTCCCAAAAAATCTAGATAACTCTCTGTGTCACTTTTGTTCTTTATCCTCTTAAAGTGCCCTTCAAGTGCACTATACGCCTGTTCTAATTCAGAGATTTTTTGAGAAGCATCTATCAGTATGCCTTTGACATCATCCGTCTCGAAGTTCCCAAATAGTTCCATCGCCGATTTGATGTTTTGTGCATTTTCGGAGTAATCAATCACAAAACCAGCTGTTTTGGGTTTTTCCTTGTTGTCATAGAGCCTGTTTACCCGGGCGATAGCCTGCAAGAGGTTATGATCTTTAAGGTCTTTGGTGAGGTAGAGCACGGTATTGCGCGGGGCATCAAATCCCGTAAGCAGTTTATCAACCACTATCAAAACCTCAATCCCGTCTGGGTCATTGCTAAAACTGTCGATGACAGCTTTCTCATAGCTATCCAGATCTTTATAATCCGTTGCCTTTTTCCGCAAAAACTCGGCCACTTCCCTTTTGTGACTGTCGGTCTCATCTTCATGACTTTGTGCTTCAGAAATAACTACTGCTGTTTGCAGTTTACCGGTTTCTTCGAATACTTTTTGAAAAAGCAAGGCGGAATATTTGGATGGGGCAACGAGTTGAGCTTTGAGACCTGTGCCCTGAAAATAATCACAATAGTGTTCTTCAATGTCGTATGCGATTTCGGCTATTCGGTGTGGATTATTCGTGATCGCTTTTTTGTTGATAAACCTTTGTAGCTCTTGGAGCGACTTTGAGAGGATTTTTTCTTTTTGCTTTTCTGAGATATCTGTTCGGTTGTATATCTCTTTTGCGAGATTTTCTTTAATTCGCTCAACATGACGGTCTACCTTTTCCTGATTTTGCTTTAATTCAGTGTATCGTCCTTCATATATCAAGGGCAAAATGATGCCATCATCAAGAGCATCATCAATCGTATATTTGTCGATGAAGCCGCCAAAGCGCGACTCTGATTTATTATTTTTTAACAACGGCGTTCCGGTAAACGCAATAAAGCAAGCATTCGGAATAACTTTTCTCATATCTTCACTATCGAATCCGCCTTGGGTACGATGTGCCTCGTCAACAAGCACAAAAATATTCGGATCTTTATCGAAAAAATTCTTTTGTTTTTGGCGCAGTGAGCCAAACTTATGTACCAGTGATGTGATCACTGCCGGACTTTTCTCTTTAATCAGCCGAAATAACTGATCTCCACTTTTGGTTTGAATGACTTCTTTTTTCAGATTGCAATTTTTAAACGTATTAGAGATCTGCCGATCCAGATCGACGCGATCGGTAATGATGAGTACTCGCGGATTAATGATTTCGGGGTTTTGAATCAGAGCCTTGACGAATAGCACCATCGTAAGTGATTTCCCCGATCCTTGAGTATGCCAAACGATTCCACCTTGTCGCTTTGTGCCTTCGAAGCCAGGCTCTCGGGGGAGTACACGCATGAGCATTTTGTGAATTGCAAAATATTGCTGGTAACGGGCTATTTTTTTTGTGCCACCGTCAAACAGCATGTAGTGCCGAGTTACATCGAGCAAGCGCTCCGGGCGGAGTAAAGAGTATAACGTCTTGTCTTGTTTCGTTGCCAGTCGATCGGTTAACTGAGTGTGACCTTTGGTCGTACCATTAAGGTCGGCGCAAATGGTCTTATGCGTTTCTTCAGCGATATGCGTATGGATATGCTGCTGAATCTTTTCATCAAGCGCCTTATTATCGGTTTCTTTTTCTTTCCAGGCGGCATAAAACTTTGCAGGTGTGCCCGTGGTACCATACAAGCATTCTTCAGCATTCGTTCCGAACAGTAATTGAGGATAGACAAAAAATTTCGGGCTAAAATCCGGTTTCTGGTTGCGGATCATTTGATGCAATGCATCTTTCACTTCCGTTCCCGATTTTTTGTTCTCGATCACCACAAACGGAATCCCGTTTACATAACAGACAATATCGGGGCGAATATTCTCTCGTTTTCCATTGACGGGAACTTCGACCGCCACATGAAAGCTGTTATTCTGTGGATTTTTAAAATCGATAAACCGAAAGTTCTGTGACGAGACCTGTCCGTCAATCGTGACAGGAAAAGTCTTTCCTCCATCGGTCATAATGAGATGATAGACTTCTCGGGCAGTATCTTGGAGCCCTTGAACTTGAATATTTTCCAATTCTTCAATCGCATCCCACACATTCTTATCGCCAAAGGGATATGTTTCGCCTTTGTATTCAAAGTGATTGATCTTTTTCAGACTCTCAAAGGCAATTTCCTTGAGAATAAATCTTCCATTATCTTCTTGGCGTTGGCGTTTGAGTTCTTCGCACGAAAGATAGGTGTATCCCATATTGATGAGAAGTTCCACTGCCGGGAGTTGCGATTGCCGTGCTTCGTCAAAATTAGCTTGCATGATTGAGATCGGTAAAGAGTTTAAGGAGTTTTGTATTAATATAATAAACATTCCTGCCGCTTTCATGTGCAGTCAACAACCCAAATGATTCCAGCTGCTTTAAATGACGAGATGCGGTTTGCCGATTTACTCCCGTATCTTTTGAAACATAATCGATCTTTGTGTATGGATGTGAAAAAAGATTATTGATGAGCTCATGTGAATAGATCTTGGTCTGCTCGCGCAAAACCTTTTTATATTCGCTCATCATTTTTTTGATTTCTTCGATCATAACGATGGTTTGCCGTGATGTTGATTCCAAGGCAAGGAGCATAAATATTATCCATTCTTCCCAAGAACTTTCATCGCGAACTTTTTGCAGTAAGCGATAATAATCGGATTTGTTTTGGGTGATGTAGCGGCTCAAATATAGAATCGGAATCTCTAATATGTCTTGTGATATAAGATACAATATATTCAAAATTCGTCCGGTTCGCCCGTTGCCATCAAAGAACGGATGAATTGATTCGAATTGATGATGGATGATTGCCATTTTAATCAGCGGATCAAAATCGGACATTTCAGGATCATTGATAAATTCCTCCAGGTTTTTCATCTGCTTTACAATCTCGGTATGGTTCTGTGGCGGCATATATACGATTTCTCCGACTCCGTTTTTTAGTGTTGTACCGGGGGCATTTCGAAAACCCGTATTTCGTTCGGTGATGATTTTTGCGATTTCAATAAGCAGGTTATTCGAAATCGGTCGTTTGTTTAACTTATGAAAGCCATAAAACAGGGCGTCATTATAGCGAAACACTTCTTTGGCAGCAGGAGAAAAAGAATCAGAAGAGGTTCTATCAAAACGAAAAAGCTCATCATGAGTGGTCACTATGCTTTCGATTTCGGAACTGTCCTTTGATTCCTGAATCGACAGGGTGTTGATAAGGAGTGACTGATTGGGAATGGTTTGCGCGACACCCTTGAGCTCTGCAATAACTTTATTTGCCGCAATAGTTCTTTTCCAGATCTGCTCTGTAATAATGCTTTTGGAGAGCGGAAGCGTGGGTATGTGGTACGAGGAAGTTGTCATGAGTGGTTTTTTAAAATTTTCGAACTGATTATATCTTATATGTTCGCTTTTTTCAATATTTCGAACATATTTTAAAAACATGTTCGAATTCTATACATGTGAAATCTTCAAATTCTCCGGCGTACGGATTTTACCAGTAACAAGATTGTTGAGCAGATACTTCTTTTGTTCCTGCAGACGGGAGAGTTTTTTTTCAAGGATTTCGATTTCAGTGTCGGCAGTAGTGAGGATGCGAGCAATGGCGTTTTGTTCAGCCTTGGACTTTGGAACAAAAAGATTTAGCCCCTTAACATCTGAGCTATTTACTGCAGAAAAGGTTGAGCCTTGCTCATAAGATTTCCAGTTTGACTCGATTAAAATTAGGTAATAAAAAACAAAATCTTTATTTAACCCTTTTACTTTTATCGAGCAAACCCCTCGACCAATACATACCTCATTCTGTGATATCCCAACAACGCCAACAGGCGCTCTTACTGTAAGGATAATGTCGCCTTCATCAGATGTTTTTGAAGGTGCCGTTGTCCAAACTCTCCTTATTGTCTTTCTGTTTTTAATGTCTGCATTACCTTGGATGAGGGGTAGTCCGTTGCCTTCTTCGTTGTACGAAGAAGAAGCTGGCGATTGTCCCATTGTTATCTTGCAGACACCCCCCAATTCCACCGTCACCCACTCTTCTGTAAACCCCGGTAATCGCACTTTCTCCGTGAGCAGTTTTTGCATCAATCCTTTTTTGATGTTTTTCTTCAGTTCGATTTTTCGAGTCAGTTTTTCTATGGCTTTGTCCCAGGTTTCGAGCACGGCGACGATGCGGTGTTGTTCGGGGAGTGGAGGAGTAACAATTTCTATCACTTTAAAATTGTCGTTGTATAGCCTTGCAATTGTGCCGCTCTCGGTCACCCAGTTCACCAAGCTATAGGCATAAGCCAAAAAAGAATTGAGAACTATTTTTTCATCATTTGCCAACCAAATAATATTTGAATCCTGAAAATAAGACGGTTTACCGTCATACATAACTGTTCGCCCGATTGTCCCTGAGGCAGATATCAATATTTCACCCACTTTTGGAAATGGATATTTCCGACTATATTCGTCATAAATATTCTCTGATATATATGCATCCGGCTCTTTGCCAAAGGTTCCAATCTTATAAAATGGAATGTCACCATTGCTTGTAGTCTGATCCTTGAAAATTCTTTTGCACATCGAAACCCTGCCAATAACACCCAGTTTATACTTTTTCCAACCGATTAGTTTTTTTTTGTTACTCATGTGCAGATTGAAAACCCATAATAAAAAGTACATGCATCTTCTTTACTTTTCTTCCATTCGTTTTCAAAGTATACACTTGTATAATCGAGCTTCCAATCATCATCTTCCCATTTCATGTACATTCCCCATTTTGATTCTACTGGCTTTAACCCGCGTTTTTTAAAATCGAATTCCACTAAAAACACCTTAGTACTTACGCTTTCTTTGATTTCCGTTATTTTAAAATTCTCAAAGGCTATAAAATCTTTTAGCCACCGCTCAAAGGCTTGTAAACCGTCTTTGGTATTTTGCTTTTTTTCCTTTGTGTGCATATTCCAGGCATCTGAAAAGCGTTGCGTTTCAAGTAGATAAAAGTAATTCCTTAAAGCCATTTTCGCACCATTTGTTTGCATTGCCCTTTGAAGAGTAACGATTTCGCTGCCAATCTGCTCTGTTTTTTCTTCTATGTTTTGAACTGGTACGGCTAGTGTCCAAATGCTTACTGCAACCCCAAGCATGGAAAAAAACCATCCAGACCAGGCAAAAAAAGCAGAATTGTGATATTTACTTATTTTATTTATAGTGCCTTTAGGTGTTTTTTTAATAAACATTAGAACATGACTATTTGGTTTTTGTCCATCTCACTATTGTCGTCATCTTCATTGTGCATGATATTTGTTATCTCCAATTCATCGGGTACTTTTGCGAACTCCTCATCATTTAGTCTGTAAATCTTGACTGCACTTTTTTTGTAAAGCATGTTACCGTTCACATCTTGTTTTTCATATTTCACCAGAGCGGTAATGGTATCGTCTGCGGTAAAGCTATATTGATGATTAAACAGCTTCTCTTTAAAATCTTCATCTTCCATATGGAAGCGGAGTGTTTTTTTTGTAACAATATCTTTGGTTAGCCATTGTGCTTTGCTTTCTTTGCTAATAATTGGTGAAACTATTACTACATCATGTAATAAATACTTTTTTGGTTCATCTTCCTCTTCTGGTCTGATCCGTGCCACAAATCCGGATCTTGGCACGGAAAACTTATGTTCATGATTAAAGCCGACACCGCTAATTTTCGGATTATTCAGGCATGTTTTAAAGAATGTGTCTTTGCCTGCGTAGGCTGCCGAAAATTTTTCGTAATCAATTCCGTAGCTACATAAATTCTTATTTTCTTTTTCAAGAAAATTTCTTGTTGAAGCCGCTACAAATTCAATGGCACCTCTCGTACCCTTGCCTGCCTCTAAACGAACTTTGTCAGGATCAACACCGGTAAGCCCCTCTACAAAAGCATCGTTCATAATTGTAAAAGTCATTAAACCTCCTAATAACATGAAACCAAGACTAGATTTTAAGGTTCCCTGTTCAGGTGGTAAAACAACTACGGAAATCAAAACACTCTCTTTAAATAGTTTTGATGCCAGGCTTTGTGCAACTGTTTCTATCCCCTTGGCAGTATTTAAAAAATCAGACAAAGGAATAAAATGCTCTGGTACATTAAAATGTACTGGTAACACTGCCAATGGCGGCAATGACTTCTCTTGCATTACTTCTTATCTTTAGGCGGGCAAGGGTCATTGCCTGGTGGAACAGTATCGCTATCGCGAATTTTTCCATCCCTTCCGTGAATCCGCACTTCACCACCCCCTGCATTTTTGCAAAAACCTTTCGCAATTTTTTCTGCTGCAGCTTGTGTGGTGGCTTTTGCACTGGCCCTTTCTCCACCAGCTTTTTTTACCGCCCAATCTTTGCCGTCAGGTGTAACATGGTAGTTCGTCATAAAACGATGAAAAAGTAAAATTTTATAATCACGCCTCTTTTTTGCCCAGCACTTTCTTCACTACCCGATCGAAATCGCTCTCAATCTCCTGAGTCTTATTGAATTCATCATACTCTTCAAGTGCTTTTTTTTCGGCCATTTTTCGAGAAATACTGCCAGCATTTTCTAACACCTTAAAATTGTTGAACTCCAAAAACCGATTTACCGAATCTGCCAGCGATTCCATGGTAAACTCATTTTTCTGTTCAATCTGGTTTTCAATATAATCGAAGTATGACGAAACCGTCCGTTCGAGCTTTTTGATCCCCTCTTCTGAAAGGTAGTTCTTTGCAATGGTGACATCTGATTTCAGCACTCGTCCCCTTGGGGAATGCTTATATGATGTTAATCCCATTTTTGCCTTGGTGCAATCCGCACTTTTGTGAATTATCTCGGGAGCAGTTTTTCCGGTTATCGCAAAGTGGAACTTATTCTGCACAGTCGCAAATATGTTTTTTGTGATTTCTGATTGCGAGTCATAATCAATCGAACATTCGGCAAAGATGTCGGTTATTTTTTGGTAAATCCGCCGTTCGCTGGTACGTATGGAGCGGACTATTTCGAGAAGCTCATGAAAATAATCGTTTCCGAAATACATTCCGTTTTTCAGTCGTTCGTCATCCATCGCAAATCCTTTGATGAGATATGCTTTTAAAACTTTTGTCGCCCAGATGCGAAACTGTGTTGCCTGTGAAGAATTCACTCGATATCCTACCGAAAGAATGGCGTCGAGATTGTAGTATTTCGTTTTATACTTTTTCCCGTCTTCGGCAGTATGTTCCAAAATGGAACATACTGAATCTTCAATTAATTCGCCGCTTTCGTATATATTCAGAAGATGCTTTGTAACAGCTGGGCGTTCAACTCCAAAAAGTTCCGCCATCCGTTTTTGCGTCAACCAGACATTTTCATCATGAAAAAATATTTCCACTTTCACCGCTCCATCGGGTGTGGTGTAGAGAAGAAATTCCGTCAGTTCGTCACTTATCGTGATCTTTTTGGTCATTTTTGGAAAAAATTATGCAATCTTCAGCTCTTTCAAATACCCCTCCATCTCTTTTTCCAGCCGATCCAACTCCGGCTCCAGTTCCGCCAGCCCCTTTAGGTTCGCCGCGATATCGATTTCTTCTTCCTCTTCGAATGTATCGACATAGCGCGTGATGTTGAGATTGTAGTCGTTCTCCTTGATCTCCTCTGGCTGCACAAGTCGGGATAATTTGTCGATTTCCTTGCGCTCGGCGTATGTCTGGTAAATCTTATCCGCATTGGTCTCAGAAAGAGCATTTTTCGCTTTACCGGGCACAAACTCTTTACTTGCCTCAATAAAGAGAATGTCTTTCTTGTTTTCATTCGCTCCGCTCACTTCGCGTGATCGATCGAGAATTAAGATTGCCACCGGAATACCTGTTGTTTGGAAGAGCCCGGCAGGCAATCCGATCACCGCATCGATGACATTTTCCTCTAGCAGTGCTTGGCGAATTTTTCCTTCCGCTCCACCACGAAAGAGCACCCCATGCGGCACGATTACCGCAATGCGACCGGTTTTAGGTTTTGCCGTCTCAATCATGTGGGTGATAAAGGCAAAATCGCCTTTGTCCTTTGGTGGAATTCCTCGGTGAAAACGATTATACTGGTCTGCTTCTGCATTTTCGGCTCCCCATTTCTTCAAGCTGAAGGGCGGATTTGCCACACAGACATCAAACTGCATCAGGCGGTCATTTTCAACAAGTTGGGGGTTATTGAGTGTGTCACCCCATTCGAGCCGGGCAGAATCTTTGTCGTGCAAAAACATGTTCATGCGTGCCAGCTGAAAAGTGCTTCCGGTCGATTCTTGACCGTAGAGCGCGTAGTTTTTAGAGTTATAGTTTTTTTCGATCTCTTCACCTGTCATTAGTAGTAAGCCACCCGAGCCCATTGCCGGATCACAAATGCGCGCGCCTTCTTTTGGCTGTGCCAGTCGCGCAAGCAGTCGAGCTACGGATTGCACAGTGAAAAATTCTCCAGCTTTTTTTCCCGCATCGGCGCCGAATCGTTCGATCAGATACATGTAGGAATTGCCGATCACCTCGTCATCGATATGTGTGAGGTCGATCTTGTGGAAATCATGCATCAGGTGTCGTAGCATCTTGTTGCGCTGCTCCAGTTTACCAAGGCGGCTTTCTGAATTAAAGTCTAAAGAGGTGAGCAGTCCTTCGAGCTTGCCCTTGTTGTGATCCTCGATTTTATGAAAGGCCTTGTTGAGCTCTTGCCCAATAATATCTTTTTCGATTTGTTGGTAGAGCTCGTCAAAAGAGGTGCCCTCCGGCAGGTAAAACCGGTCGAGTTTCATCTTCTCGCGAATACGCGCCTCGTCACTGCCGTAGCGTTTTTTATACTTTTCGTGCTGAACCTTTGAGAGGTCACTCAGGTACTTGTGAAAAAGCATCACAAGCACGTAATCCTTATACACCCCGGCGTCGAGGTGAACACGGGAAGAGTCGGCAGCTTCCCAGAGGATTTTGTTGAGATGATCTTGGGTAAGAACAGGTTTCATGTGTGAGGGGCTAAAAGTTTGGAGATAGCGGCTTCGGAGATTTCTTTATGGAGCCGGGCACGTTTTTCATAGAGTCGAGAACGACGCAGGTTGTTATTGTTGATGTTTATGATCAGTTCTTGCATTGCTTGTGAGGGAATCGGGATTTGCAGGGTTTTTAGACAGCTTTTAGGGAGCGACGGTATTGTTGCCCCGCGAATGCATTGCTTTAGCAAGGCTTGCCCCGTTCGCGAATTTAAAAATACAGCGAGAAACTCCGGATTAACGATTTTTTTAT
>CAZOZW010000004.1:13574-22495 GCA_964584385.1 uncultured Candidatus Peribacteria bacterium | reverse complement strand
TAAACACTGGCACGAAACAAGCCCCGGTTCGTTAATATGATATCACTGTTTTTTACGATTCCCCTGGCTCGTGTTATTTCCGCTGACGTTCTGATGTAATTGCTATCGAGAGAGCCGTCATCGTTAACATTCTTTGCTTGTAAAATGCACAATTCCCCATTGGAGTCATGCCGCATTGCTGCCCGAAAGGTGTGCCCGAGGATGATTTCGCCGAGGTTTTGCAGTTTTTCTTGCATACCACTATCATATAGGCTTTTAATATGATTTCAACATAAAAAACGCACACGTTTTATATACTGCTTTATTTTATAAAATTTACCTTACTGGTGTCTTTGTAGAAATCAGCAATTCGCTCTTGTGCTGTATCCTTTGGTTGAATTACGATGTGTCTACATCTAATAATCCCATCATGCACAAAAAGATCCTCCTCCTCGGCTCGGGCGAGCTCGGCAAAGAACTTGTTATTGCGCTGCAGCGCTTGGGGCAAACGGTTATTGCCGTTGATTCGTATGCCAACGCGCCGGCAATGCAAGTGGCAGATGGATACGAGGTGATAAACATGCTCGATGGCGATGCGCTCGATGAGATCGTCAAAAAGCATCGGCCGGATGTGATCGTGCCCGAAGTAGAGGCAATTGCCACGCATCGTTTTTTTGAATACGAAAAACAAGGATTCACCGTTGTGCCGAGCGCAAAGGCGGCGAATTTTACGATGGATCGGCGGTTGATCCGCGATTTGGCGGCAAAAGAATTGGGGCTTACAACTGCGCCGTATCAATACGCAAAAACGAAAGAGCAAATGACGGCGGCGGTAGAACAGATCGGTATGCCATGTGTGGTAAAGCCGCTGATGTCATCGAGCGGTAAGGGGCAATCGGTCATCCGCTCTGTGCAAGATATGGACACAGCATGGGAATATTCGCAACAAGGTCGAACCGGGGAGAGCGAGATCATCATAGAAGGGTTTGTCGATTTTCATACCGAGATAACTTTATTAACGGTGACTCAGAATACCGGTCCAACTCTGTTTTGCCCGGCAATCGAACACCGGCAAGAACGCGGCGACTACCAAGAAAGTTGGCAGCCGAGCGACATAACCGAAGCAGATTTTAATGCGGCATGTGCTATGGCAGAGAAAGTCACCAAAGCGTTGGGCGGCGCGGGGCTTTGGGGCGTGGAGTTTTTCATCACCGATGATGGGGTGTACTTCTCCGAACTCTCCCCTCGCCCGCACGATACCGGCATGACGACAATGGCAACGCAGAACCTGAGCGAATTCGAATTGCATGCGCGAGCGATTTTAGGGCTGCCAATTCCAAAAATCACCTTAGAATATGTAGGTGCCAGTGTGGTGATCTTGGCAAGCAAAGAAAGCGCATCGCCAAGTATCAGCGGCTTGGCAGAGGCGCTAGGCGATGAGCGAATCGATGTGAGAATTTTTGGCAAACCATCGAGCAGACAGTACCGCAGAATGGGCGTAGCACTTTGTAATTTGCCGTTGGGGTCGAATGTTGATGAAGCGCGGCGATTGGCGAAAGAGGCGGCACTAAAGGTGCAGGTTGATTAGGTCTTATATTTTTAATTGTCACTAAAAACCCTTATTTTGATGCCGAAGAAAAACTCACGGACAGTTATTACGAAAAAATAGAGTGCAGCGAACAAGAAAATACGCTGAATAAAGCTTATAAGTAGGAGTAGATTGCTATTATAGTAATTTGTTGTAGTAAGAATTATGCTTATTACAATCGTGAATATGATGAGCTTTATAATCTTAGTTATCGTTTTATCATTGCTGATTGAAAAAATATTGATGAGCTCTGCTTTTCTGACAATGAGGTCGATTGAAAAAATCAACATAAGAAAGTGAATCACGAGGTTGATGAATACGAGCTGAAAACTTAAAAATACGGCGCCGCTGATGGGAATACCGAGACTATCGGCTTCGGGCGGAAGACCTAGCGAATTAACAAATTCCGGTTGGAACCAAATACCTACCATTTCAAACGTGAAGCAGATTATACAAAGCGTCGATATGATCAAGCTCGTGAAAATGAGAAGATACTTATTCATCGTGTTTATAGCATAAGAGCAGGCGTACGCTTATTTTCTTCGATACGGAGATGATATCTATAGTCTAATAGCATTTTTCATGCAAAGCATGACACTACGACATACTGCATTAATACGACAGCTTGCGTGTTTATGCAGTATTTTTTGATGCAGCTTTTTATATCGTTTGTCATCGCGCTAGTCTATTTACGGTTTGTTACCCCGGTATATTGAAATATGCTATTGGGTCTGGCTGACGGCGGAATACTTACTGAACGGTTAATCACTGTATGCCATGTATTACTTTACTTGATATCTCAATTTTGCAAAAACCGGTTTATTGCGGATTATAAAATGAGAATGTTAATCAATATCAATGCGACACAATGCGGTATTTTTGCAACTGAAAAGCTTTGACACAAACAGAACAAAGGCAGAAATTGCCCGCGGTTTGATTTTTCTTTAATTCACTCAAATGAAAAACCTCAGTACTTACTTGGCAGTCGTCGCCCTGACGTTTGCTTTTGTCGGCACATCAACGGCGTTAGCCGAAGTTGGTGGCACCAAGACAAAGTCGAACATGATGATGATGAAAAGCCATAGTGAGATTGCGCAACAAACGCGAAAGTATCGCATGCAAGAACGAATGCAGTTCTTGCAAGATTTAATGGCAGCCCGCTCAGCCTGTGCCGATCAAAACTCTGTTGGCACAAACGCCTTTAACGATTGTTTTCGTGAAAGTGCGAAACAAATCGTACTCAAGCGCTCTATCGAATTGCGTGACGCTCGCCGCGAATGTCGCAACGAAGCAGCCGATCGCTTGTCTTTTCGCGAGAATCGCCTTTGTGCCTTTAAAAAGGTTGCCGGCGTAGAAGACATGAAAAACATCGTCGAGCTCGCGGTAGCAACCGACGACTTGAGCACTTTAGTTGCAGCAGTAACTGCCGGCGACTTAGTAGATCTACTCTCTGCCGATGGCAGCCTCACCGTGTTTGCTCCGGTAAACAGCGCGTTTGCTAGCTTAGACGAAGGAGTGCTCGATTTCTTGCTCGAACCCGAGAATCAAGATCAGCTGGTTGACATCCTCACCTATCACGTAGTACCGACCAAAGCCCTTTCGACCGATTTAGAAGACGGAATGGAAATCACCACTCTCGGTGGTGGAACATTGATGGTCACGATCAACGACGACGGGGTATTCATCAATGACGCACAAGTCGTTACCGCTGATATAAAGGCAAGCAACGGCGTGGTACATTTGATCGATGAGGTATTGATCCCCTCTGCAGATGATTCGGACGACGTGGCAGATGAGCCAACAATGAATATTGTCGAACTCGCCGTAGCCACCCCCGATTTGAGCACACTTGTTACCGCGGTAACCGAAGCCGACTTGGGAGATGCCCTCTCGGTAGATGGTAGCCTTACGGTGTTTGCTCCGGTAAACAGTGCATTCGACGCACTTGATGAAGGCGTACTCGATTCACTCTTGCTCGATATCAATCAAGATCAACTCGTCGATATTCTTGAATACCATGTGGTACCAACCGCCGCATTCTCGACCGATTTAACCGATGGCATGGAGATAACCACTCTTGGTGGCGATGTGCTTGAGGTAACGATCGATGAAGACGGTGTATTCATCAACGATGCTCAGGTGATTCTCGCCGATATTGAGGCGACGAACGGTGTGGTGCATGTAATTGATACGGTCTTGCTCCCGTAATCGTTTATTCCAGAGAGTAAGTAAAAAGCCACCTCGGACGGAGGTGGCTTTTTTGTACGAGAATTATGCATCAAAATTCGGCAGCATATTTTTTTTGCGATCAAGCTGGTCGAGAATGCAGTCATTCGTTGGTTTTACCTCTGGGTCTTTTAAGAAATCTTCGATGATTTCTTCATTGCAGAATTCTTGAAATGCTGTGCCGTGCCCAGCATGCGGATGAACAATGTGAGTACCGTTAATAAAAATATTCATTGCAGCTTCTGCATTTTTCATCGGAGTGATGGAATCGAGCCCGCCCGAAAGCAGAAGCGTTGGTGCTTCTATATCTTCTTCCTCGTCCAGCTCAGGGTTACTATCTGCTTGCCAGTGTAAGCAAATATCCTGATAGTTTTTTAGAAGAGATAATTCATTCGGTTGAAAAATCGGGTCGAGTTCTGATTGCATTTGCTTCTCTATTTTCTCGAAATCCCAGAATTGCACCTCTTCATTACATCGCGTAGCATAATGGGCGATGCCTTGAATCTCAGTTGTTTTACTCGAAGCACCTTTGGCAGCCAATTCTTCAATCCAACTCCCTGTGCCGCCCTTTTGGTTTTCGATTAAAGGTAAGAGTGAACCGAACCAATTGTAATTGGGATACGAAAGTTCATAATTGAGGTAGCCATAAACAAACCCGTCGTCGAATGTTACTGTGTTTACCTGATGCGTATATGGGTTTTCGGCAGTCGCGCTGATTGGATTATCGCGGTAGCGCTGCATTTGTTCATACACACGGTCGCGAAATTTGGGAAATTCTTTATTGCAGGTGTGATATTCTTCGCATTTCGTAAAGTAATCATCAACTGCGGTTTGAAAGGCAGTATAGTCGGGGGTTTCGTAAAATCTCGCGTAGCCATCGAGAATGAGAGAGCGCACGTTTTCGGGGTGCAATTTTGCATAAGTCGTGGCCAATTTAGTGCCGTACGATTGACCTAATATATCTAACTCTGCATAGTTGAGCGCCTTGCGAATAGCATCGATGTCGCGAGCATTTTCATAGGTGTTGTACGAGTTGAGATCATGATTTTTACTGAGCCGGTTGTAGCACTGTTTGATTCTTTGGCGATACTGCTCATCCGAATTGATGAGATTGTTACTCAAGCCTTCGGCAAAACAGTTGAGGTTCGGTGTGGAGTATCCGGTTCCTCTCTGGTCGAAGAAGATCATTGTACGGTTTTCTAAAAGCCAATCTTGAATAGTAAAATACAGATTGTCACCGAGCACTCCCGCGCCAGGTCCGCCGTGTAAGTAAAGCAACGGAGTTTTGATAATCTCTTTTTCTTTTTTGTGGTGTGGCTCCATCACCATCACCATGAGTTCAATATTCGGTGAAGATGCGTCATCGCGATTTTCGGGTACGGTAACGGTGCCACAGCGTATTTTTGCATAACGATATGTTGCCATCGGACACTTTGTTTCAACAAAATCATTGGTACCGATCTTTTCTTCATCATTCGAATTGTCTTTCTTAAAGATGCTGGTTTGGATTTTTTCGAATCTGCAAAGTGGTTCATCTATTACACCTTCGCAATCGTTTCTGGCTGCAATTTTTGCTTTGCGCAAAGATTTTCGCGCATCGAGGAATTTCACGACAAAGCATTTTTTAAACAACTCGTCGTTATTGCGAAAATCACTTTTGCATTCAAGAATGATGTTTACAACATCGACTTTTATCTGCTTTCCTTTTTGTTGAAAGTGGCTTTCATCGGCCTTGGCAACAGGTAGGACTGCAAGTGTAAATGCAATAACGATCACAAAGTTGCGGAGCATAGGCAGGTGCAAGAGAAATTGAGAAAGGATTGAATTATAGAAGCAGGTTTTGTATGAGTCAAATGCAAATTCTCAATACGGTGGTTTTTGATATTTTAGCTTTACAAATTATTGTATTAATTTATAGTACTCTCCTTTTTTATATCAATAATGAATTTCTCAGTTCGCGGTTTTGCCATGTTGGCAGCTGTATTCTGGTGTTTACCATTGGCGTTCGCCGATGATGTACCAAGTCTTCATCAAATGAAGAAACAAAAAAAGCAAGAATTGATCACAGTGATCATCGAATCGAAAAAAAGTTGCAATTTGAAATTCGCAGAGCGAACGGAGCAAAAGACATGCTTACGAAGTGAGGTTAAAACGTATTTTAAGACGATGATTAAAAATACACGTACTGCAAAAAAAGTATGTGCAGATCATCGCGGTGATGCACAGGCATTTAAGAGCTGCTACCTTGAAGAGTATTTTACAAATTTTGCTTATACCCCAACTCCTGAATCTCTTGATGCGAAATCTGAAATTTTGAACGCGGATTCCGAATTCTTTGAAGTGGATTGTCCGTTTGAAATCCCTGGTAACGTTTCGAACATCCGCTGTGGAACAGTGCCCGTTCCTGAGAATCATGATGACCCCAAGGGAGCACAAATCAATGTTGCAGTTGCTGTTTTGAAAAGTAGAACTGAATCATCGAATAAGTCGCCGCTGTATTACATAAATGGTGGCCCCGGGGCGATATCGTTGAATGATGATACTCTTTCGTATTGGGCCGACACCTCCCTTTTTGATGAGCGTGATCTTATTTTGTTCGACATGCGGGGAGTTGGGTCATCCGTACCGAATTATGCTTGCAAAAAGCAGCTCGACGAGCTGTTTGAAATGAATGAAGACGAAGCAGAGGATGTTGAATTCGTTGATTACTTGCAAAAGTGCTACGACGCCGGAGAATCGAATGGGTACAATATTCGTTACTATAACAGCACTCAGGCTGCCCACGATATTGATGCCATACGTATTGCATTAGGGCATGAGCAGGTTTCGCTTTATGGTATATCGTACGGCACTCGCTTGGCTCTTACCTATGCAATGCACTATTCAGAACATCTTCATGGTTTAATCCTCGATGGAGTTCTGACAGATACTGCAGATATCATCAAAGAAGATCCTTTGTTTTTTCAGAATAAACTCAATAGCATTTTTGAGAATTGCCTTACAGACAAAGCTTGTAATGAGTCATACCCCGACTTAAAAAAAGTATTTTACGATGTATTAAGTGGGTTAAAAGAAAATCCTGTCCAAATATCCGTTGTAAATCCGAAAACCGAAGAGCTAGAAGAGTTTTCTTTAGATGACTATTCCTTTTTGGGTTTTACCGACATGCTCGTGCGCTACGATGCTGAGAAATCGGTAGTGCCAATGGCTATCCACAAAGCCTATCGTGGTGACTTTGAGTCTTATGAAAATCTGGCAGGTTTTAGCGTTGATATGTTAGATTATATTGCTGTTGGTACGCATCATGCGGTAATGTGCAACGATAGTGATTATTCTGAGATCGACGAACGTGAGATTCTAAAAGACCTTGATAAACGCTTGCTCCCGTATTATATCGGTGAGTCGTTTCAAAAAAGTTTTTGCTCCGATTGGCCTTATCAAGATCAGCGATTGGTGTTTCCGAAGGTTATTACCATGATACCTACTCTGATCTTTTCAGGTGAGAATGACTCGATCACACCGGCGAAGTATGGCGATATTGTGAAGAAGAAACTACCAAAGAGTCAGCACGTAGTACTCTCAATGGGCGGTCATGGTGCATCAAGCGATTACCAGTGTTCGTTGGCGATGATTGATGCATACCTCGATAAACCGACAGCAAGAGTGAAAAATCTTTGCGATGATGAGGTTGTTGAACCAGATTTCATGGTCGACCAGACTGAATCGTCAATGGCTTCATCAAAAAGCGCAAAAGAGAATGATGCATATTGTTACCGTGACATGACCGCAACGCTGGGTGGAGATGTTTTATTTTTTTATCCGTTAGATGAAAAGACAGGAAAAAGAACGGCATGCTATCATGTTGGAGACATAATCGAGGATGGTGAATTAGAAAAACAAGAAATCTCGTACATTCGTCATAATAAGTACGAAACCGATTCGTATTATGAAGCGGCATCTTTTTATTCAGTATTCGATAAAGAAGAGTATACTAAATCGGTTACGTTTTATGATCTGTATGGCGAAGTCTCGCCAAATGAAAACGGCGTCGCTTGGGTAGGATACCGTTATTACAGTGACGGTTTGATCAAAGAAAACTATGACGAAAACGATGAATTGGTAGCAGATAACCAAGGGGTGAAACGCTATTTTATGACGTATAATGATGATTACTACGTTACTAGCTCAAAGCGACTCGATGATGAAGGTGAGTATATGACTGATAAAAACGGAGTTTATGAAAAAAGATATGACTACGACCAATATGGTTATCGTAAGCGTGTCTCATTCTACGATGCCGAAGGCAGATTGAGCGAGAATAACTATGGCATTGCCATTGTTGAGTACAAAAATGATGTGGCCGATACCAATCTTGAAACCAGATATTTTGATAAGAACCATGTCTTGACTGAAAATAAAGACGGTATTGCAATGTATAAGCGAACGGTTGATAAAAATGGTAATGTAACTTCTCTTTCGTATTACGATACAGCAACTCAGCCATTAGAAAAATCCGGCGGATTTGCCAAGATTGTTTGGTCTTATGATAAATGGGGAAATGAAGTAAAAGAGGAATTATTCGACAAGAATGGGAATACAACAGAAGACAAGGATTCGAAAATCGCGATAGTGAAAAGAAAATATGACTCAATAGGTGCCGAGATCGAGCAGGCATATTATGGGAAGAATGATGAATTAAAAATCGATCAGGAATTACAAATGGCAAGAATCGTTTGGCGATACGATGACGAGGGAGCATGGTTGAGTACTGTGTATTACGATCAGTTTGGTGAATTGACAGAAGATGAAGATGGAATTGCGCGGATAAACAAGGTACTGGATGAAGTGAAGTATTACGACGCCACCGGAAAAGAGATTCAACCAGATTTTGACGAGTAAATAGAACCAACAATCCTACTCGATAAAACCGCTGCTTTATGCAGCGGTTTTTAGTACTTATCTCATGATTCGTTATTTACTATAATCTGGTTAAGTTGTATAATAGTATTAATAACAAAACCAAATGCTTACCGCTTGCAACTTTCAGCTCAAAAGTTTGATCCTCTTGGCTCTGATAACAATTTTTTGCGTACTGCCGATATCTGAAGCAAATGCCGTATCGAGTACT
>CAZOZW010000004.1:11602-13511 GCA_964584385.1 uncultured Candidatus Peribacteria bacterium | reverse complement strand
GTCCATCGATTAACCGCAGATGAAGGCAGTGGAGATGATTTTGTGCGAACTGAAAACGTGTACCGGGCAACAGGAGAGAGCGCTTCTATTAATTTCTCGAAGATTAAGGGCAAAGAGACGGTTTACGAGGTAAAACAAACCGCGGATGGTTTTGCCGAGACCGAGCGTATTCAGGTGTTTGAGCCGAATGTTGTTTCGCGGTTCACCTACAAAAGTAAGGGCAACCGCGATGTTGATGTCTTTATTGTCGTGCCGAAAACCCTTTCACAAAATACCCGCGCCATCTCTATTATCCACGATTCGCTACGCTATGCGCGGAGTAACCTTGCCGGTTGGGTCAATTGGAGTATACAAAACGATTATGTTGCCATTGCCCCGCAGTTCCCGCCGAATGAGTGGTCGTACACCGGTTTTAGTGAGGGGAACATGTTCAGTGGGGTCGATGGTACCGGTGTGCTGAACGAGAAACCGCAATGGACGTTTACGATTATCGATGACATTATGAACAAGTCGATTGCTGCACTTGGCTTAAAAAACACAACGTATGATATGTTCGGTCATTCGGGCGGTGGGCGGTTTATCCACCGCTTTATGATGTTTCTGCCCGAAAGCCGAATCCGATTTGCGTTTCCGGCGAATCCCGGATTGTGGACTTTGCCGAGTGTATCGATTGATTTTCCGTGGGGGGTTCGGCACAAAAACCTCAGTTACACCGAACAAGATGTGCTTGACTGGACGAATCGCAAGATGATCATCGCCCGTGGGATGAATGACACGCGGCGCGATTATGGGGTCGATACCACGCCAGAAGGCGATTTACAAGGCCCAAACCGCTTTTTGCGGGCAGAGCTGGCGTTTGATATGGCTCGGGTCCTAAATCCCGAATTGGAGTGGGAGATGATGGATGTGCCGAATTGCGGACACAGCGATATTTGTACGGGGAGATATGCGCAAGATTACATCGAAAAACACGATCGCGAGATCGGTCGCACCGATAGAGAAATGCAATTACAGCGGGTGCTTGAATCAATCGAAACGATTACCGTGGCGGATGAGAATCGAGATCTGCTCAGTGATCTATTACAACAAAAAGAAGCTGTTTCTCGCAGAGACCGCGCTACCAACCCGCGCGAATGGGCACTTGCCCAAAGCGAACTCGGTAATGCCCTCCAGGCACTCGGCACGTTCGAGGGGGGAGATGAACTGCTCGATGCGTCGGTTACCGCCTATCGAACGGCGTTGAAGCATCTTGATGATTCAGAGGATTCATTCAAGGTCGCCGAGATCAACAATAATATCGGCACCGCCTTGCAGGCGCTGGGCGGGCAAGACCGCGAAATAACGCGGATGCAAGAGGCAGTGGCAGCGTATTCTCTTGCGGCAGAGCTACTCGACCGTGAGCAAACGCCGCTTGAATGGGCAATGGTGCAACATAATATGGGGTTAACCTTGCGGGCGCTCGGCAGACGCGAAAATAAAACCGATCATCTTGCGGTCGCTTTAAAAGCGTACCAATCGGCATTAGAAGAATTACCGCGCAATACTTACCCGCTCGATTTTGCGATGGTGCAAAACAGCATGGGAGCAGCGCTGAGGTCGCTCGGCGAGCGCGCGAGCGGTACCGAAAAGCTTGAGCAAGCAGTTGCTGCTTATAAAACAGCACTTGAGATCTTTGTAAAAGAAGACGACCCATTTACCTGGGCAACCACCTATGGCAATTTGGGTACGGCACTACGAACCCTTGGCGAACGAATGCCAAACGATGCTACGCTCCACGAAGCGATTGCAGCCTTTGAAACCGCGCTCACCGTTTTGCGGGCAGATGGGGCGCCGCTCGAATGGGCGATTGTTAAAAACAATATGGGTACGGCGTACCGCGCGCTGGGCGAGCGGAATGAATCGGCAGAGT
>CAZOZW010000004.1:0-11592 GCA_964584385.1 uncultured Candidatus Peribacteria bacterium | reverse complement strand
ATTCGTACCGCAATCGCTTTGATAGAACAATCGCTGACGGTGCGCACCGAAATGCGCGAGCAAGTGCCGATGCAATGGGCGACCTCGCAAAGTAATCTTGGAACCACCTACCGCGCTTTGGCACAAGTAACCGGTAACATCGATTACTTAGAGCAGGCGAAAATCTCGTATTCTGCCGCGCTCGAAGAATACACTCGTGCTCGAATCCCCTTCTTTTGGGCGATCATCCAGAATAATCTTGGGGCAACGCTATATACCCTCGGTCAAAAAACCAAGGATAATCTTTCTATAAAGCGTGCGGTGCTAGCTTACCAAGCGGCACTAAAAGTGCGAACAAAACAGCATGTACCGCAAGAATGGGCGGTAACCCAAAGCAATATTGCCACGGCGATGCGCGTTTTGGGGCAACGCGAAAACAATCTTGAATATTTACAACAGGCGCTTAATCGTTACAAGGCTGCAAATCAGGTTTTTCAGCAAGCCGATTCAGCGCGGTATTCGCAAGCGACCGAAAAAAACATCCGTTTTGTTGAGCGGTTGATGGTAGGGTTTTAGGGTCTGTTTGAACAGAGTGGATTTTCAAATCCCCCACTTGCAAAGAGAGAGGAGTCGAAGCTTTCGCCGGAGCTGGGATGCCTGAATTCGACACGAAGATAAAAAAAATTGCACTTAACGAGTTCTCCATCCGTAGTCAGGTCCCCTGCTCCACATGTTTCTCGGGGTGATTCGTAAATGTCTGTGGTCATTGCCAAGTACCCGGCCGCACACCTGTTTATGCTCAGAAGCGGCGTTCTCATACTTATGTCAGAGTATCAGGTCGATAAGGATCATTACTAAAAAGTTCGCGTAATCCGGAAGAATAATCGAGTTCTCAATGCTGTTGTTTACAGTCGGAATCGGGTCGGCTACAAATGATTGTGCCTCGGAATCAATCGTATCTTCATCTGCTACCGGGATGAGATCATCTTCGCTGGCTTCGATAAACACCGAAACCGGGACGGCATTGGCGCGTGGGCTTGATTGGAGCATCAGCACAAAAGCAAAAACGGTGATGAGACTTGCTCCAAGCAAAATCGTGATTCGGTTTTTATTCATTCTTTCTTTTTACTTCACTTTTATCATACGTTTTTCACCGCTTTTTGCCAAGTTCGAAAATCACCTCGGTTGGCTTTGCTTTGCCATTTTTTCATCAATCATCTATAATAAGGTTATTAAAATACATATTGAAACATAAATTCAAAATCTGGTTACTTCTCTTCGTCCTCTTTTTTGCGGGCTGCACCGAGCGTACCGAACCGCAAGAATTGGTCATTGAAAACAAGCCTCAGCAAACCCCACAGCCCGATCACCCAGAAACGGTGCGTTCGGCTGCCGAAGCGGTAGAAACCGTCGAAAGGGTAGAAGAAAGCCAAGATGAGCCGGAGGCAGAATCGATTGATCCGCCAAAGGTCGACGCGCAATTGAATGAGATTGTGTTCGATGATGTAGGGCCAAATGATCTTATGAGAGAGCTGCCGAACAATATGAATCAGGGAGGATCGGATGAGGACGGGGTGTGCGCAGATGCCGATAAAAACTCTTTTACTATAATCGACGAAGACTATACTGAGGATTTAGCGCGGGTGTATTATCGCTGCCAGCCGATTACAGGCGCCGATCCGACAAGTTTTAAAATCATCGGGCGTGGGTACGCAACAGATAACAGCGGAATATTTTTTCGGAATCAACAAATAGAAGAAGCCGACTTGAATTCGTTCGTCCTCGACCGTTCTTCTCTGCAGTGCGATGTGCCCTATGCCCGCGACAAGAATTCGGCATTTTTGGGGCTGCAAAAAATCGACCAGAGTGACGGCGAATCGTTTATGGTACTTGGCTGCCGGTACGGCAAAGATAAAAACAATGTCTATTATTTTGGTGAGATTCTGCCGAATCGCGATGCGCAGTCGTTTCAATTGCTTGGTGAAGGCGAGGCGGCAAATTATTACTCGCGCGATAAAAACGCGGTATATTATTGGAATATGCCGGTGCCGGGCGCCGATCCGCAAACGATCGAACAGATGTATACCGGAATCCATGCCAAGGATAATAATAATGTCTATTACCTCGGTAAGCCGATAACAGGTGCCGACCCAACAACATTTGAAGTAATCGAGCTCGAACTCGTGCAAGAATATGCTCACGATAAGTATATCCATGGCAAAGATGCCCAGAATGTCTATCGCGAGTATCGAAAGCTTGAGGGCGCTGATCCGAATACATTTCGGGTGTTAAGTGAATATTTTACAAAAGATAGGAATAAAGTGTGGTACTTGTGGAGCGAGGTTACAGCGCTCGATGCGGCAACGTTCGAGATGCTCAACCCCGTTTATGCGAAAGATAAAAACAACGTCTACATCGATGTTTATGAAATGGATACCGAGAACTTACTACTTATCTCATCGGGTTCGGGGTTTGATGTGCGCATGAACACGGGCAGCGGAGTTTTGGGAATAATGGCGGAGGCGGATGTAGAGACGTTTGAGCCGATTGCACGGTTTTATGCCAAAGATAAGAATTATGGATTTTATCGCGGCAATGCCATAAAGCAAAGCGATGCGGCTACGTTTCGATTCAACGAAGAAGAGCGGCTTGCCGAAGATAAGAACGGATTGTTTTATCTGGCGGAATAATCAACTTCCGAAATCTCGCCGCTACTGCCGTCAATCCGCACAAAGTCGCCTACTTTGCAGTGCTGACTATTGCCGATGACCACCACGGGGATCTTTTGTTCGCGCGCCAAAATCGCCAAGTGCGAAAGCAAGCCACCATGTTCGGTGATAATGCCCTTTATCTTGCCGAAGTGCGTTACCAACGAGGGAGAGAGATTTTTCGTATATAAGATTATCGGTTCGTTGGTTTTCTTCACCTCATGTTCACTTGCTAAAAATCCTTCGGCGGTTCCTGTCGAAATGCCCAGGTTTTCTTTCGGTTGCTGCACATGCCGCGCGCAAATGGTGTTCGGTAACGTGTATGTATTTCCTTTCTCATAATCCGCCTTTCTTTGTTGGCACATCGACTCACTGAATGTGCCGCTTTTTATCTCATCAATCGTATGAAAAACTGCGAGTTGTTGCTTGGCAAATGGTGATTGTTGTAAGAGTTGATTTCGGATCTCGCTCAGATTTTTCAGCATCAGCATGCGAGCAAGCTCAATACTTTTTTGAAGTCGAATCGCTTTTGCGATCGGTGATGCATACAAGCTCTGCTTCCATTGCGGTAGCGTTTTCCACCACGTCGCTACGCCGTCGCTTGCTTTTTGTCTAGCAAGAGAAGTGATGAATTCAGTGGTATCGCTGAGTTCGAGTGTGTTGCCGATGATGTTTTTTTCGATCTGCTTCGCAGCAAATTGCGCCTGTTCCGATTGGTTGAGAAAGAGTGAATCGGCGGTAAGAACTTCGCCGAAATGTATGTTTTCTTTACGAAGCAAGATTTGAGCTTTTTTAACATATTTTGCCGCTAGCAGGTTTGTTTCAAAGATCAGCTGATAATCATTGATAAACTGTGTAATCCCATCGTCAAGATTAT
The DNA here is from genome assembly GCA_964584385.1 of uncultured Candidatus Peribacteria bacterium. GTDB lineage: Bacteria > Patescibacteriota > Gracilibacteria > CAIRYL01 > CAZOZW01. Next base: position 8,028 of record CAZOZW010000004.1, on the reverse strand, counting down.
TGGCATTTGAATCATCGGTCAGTTTATTGAACAATAAATTTGTACAATTATCATGTTCGCTGATCAAAGCGGTGAATATCATGTTTTTAAGTGTTCGCCAAGCACCTCGAATCGTCTTGCATTTTATGGTGTAATCCCGATTCAGTATGCTCAGTGCTGGCATCAATGTTTTTAGTTCTGCTTCGCGATCGACGAAGAGTTCGTTACCGATAATCTTAATGCACTTTTGTGGTTGGTAATCGATGCGATGCTGTTGGTAGGTTGTTTGGATCGGTCCGCTAGGTTCGAATAATTTTTGGATCAGGCTTGTGGTAAATGGAGTAGGACGAGGCGATATTTCGGAGAGTTGGGTTTTTTGAAAAAAATAGTCTTTTTCTTTTTGCGCTTTGAGTTGTTCTTCTAAGAATACGATTTCTTTGTATTGCTGCTTGGTTATGGTCGTGATCGGGCGGGTTTGCAGCAAATACAATTCGCCATTTTGGCTGCACCATTCAATATCTTGCGCAAAACCGAACTCGGTTTCGATTCTTGCAAAAATATCTGCATCGAAAATCTTAGACCTGAATTTTTGTGAATGATAAAACGCTTCTTGAACCGGATTCACTTGCCCCGAAACCAACTCTTCGCCAACTCCCTTGTGGTATTCGACCATCATTTCACGAGAGCCATTGGGGTTTCTGGTAAAGCAAACGCCCGAAAACTCTGCCTTGATGTATTTTTGAACGATCAGTGAAAATCCATTTGAATTATTCTTCAAAACCTCATTTGCTTGATCGATGACATTCATTATCGCCGCTTCTAGGTTTTTTGGTGTAACATCGATTTCGGTGTGAAATCTGCCCGCCATCGATGATTGTTCGGTATCTTCGATCATCGCCGAAGAACGAATGGCGTATCGCTCTTGTAAAAAATTGACGCGGATCGATTCACATATCTGATCGAGCTTACCTTTCGAGGAGCTGATCTGCGTGACAGTATGAGTATCGATCGCGATAAATTCCGGCACGTTTAACCCTAGCTCTGCGAGGCGTTTGAGGTTTTTTGTTTTTGATCCGATCCGATCATCTGTTGCCGATATGTCTTTTCGAGGAACAAACATCGGCGGTTAAAAATCCCAGGGTTTGTTGTATTTGCCCAAAAATACCGCTCCGCGGCGCTCTAGCTCTATGCCGGTGAGCGTGGCATCGAAGCAGTTTGTCTCTTGGTCGCAAATGGTGATCACGCGAGCGCCTTTTGATATTCTGGCGAAGTTTTGTTCCAGTTGATCGCTTGGTAAATACATCGTGGGAATATTGATCGCGCCCGGTATGTGTTTGCGCTCGTAACGCTCCTTCTGCCGCGAATCGACGAGCACTGCGCCTTGAGTTAATAACTGTTTTACCTGTTTTGTGGTAAAGAGTAACCGATAGCGCCTTTCGTTGAAATATGAATAAAAATCAATCTCGCCGGCAAATGTACCGCCTTGTTTTGCCCAGTCATTCAGCCCCTCTGCAAGATACCGCGCAGTAATGCCTCGTTCGCGTAAAAACATTGCCACTTCTTCGCCGCGTCCGCCTGCCCAGCAGAGAACGATCACCTGTTTATCGAATGGCAGTTCTTGCCAACGGCCAGCTTGCAGGTCGGCAAAGCGATGGTGGATCGACTCCGGTATTCGCCCGATTTCGACTTCGATATCCTCTCGCGCATCGAGAAAAAAATACTCTTCGCTGAGCACTCCATTTCGTGCATTTTCAAATTCTTGATTCGATACCGCCACCGGCAGATTTTTGTGCTCCTCGAAATAATCCGAAAAACTTGGTTGCCTTTCTATTCCTTGTTCCTCGGTTTCTGTCTCTTGTTCTTTTTCACTTTCCATCCACGCGGCATATTTTGCACGCTCAGCTGCTTTGTACTTCTGGTCGATAGTATAGGCTCCTAAAAGCGATACCGCAGCAATGAGCGTAATGCTGCCAATCCAAAATGTTTTCTTATGGGTGATGATATACGCCTTGATAAATTGATACATCACCGAAAAAATCGCGGTCAGAAAAACAAAACCAATCGCAAAAAACGTCCACAGCTGCGATGCGATCTGTATCAAAAAATCGGGTGGTGGAATGGCGTGTGCGGGTGAAACGGGAAGCAACCCGAAAAGAATGAGAAAGAGCAGCGCGAGGAATAGATTTATGTTTTGCATGTTCGAATAATTATACAATAAATCTGTTTTGATTGGTATTGCGATTTGTTATCACCGCTACTTCGCACATTTTTTTCGTGCTACGCTTTTCTTATAAGATCTGTTCCGCAATCGTTTAAGAACAACTGGTCGTTCTTTTCTGATGTCTTTTAAAAATACTGCATTAATACGTAGTTCACCGTATTAATGCAGTATTTTCTTGTTTATGATCGTCGAATTCGTCCAGAGCTGGAGTATGGTTGCACCCTGCGCTTGAATACACCTGGGTCAGAGAAACCATTTTAAACCCTAGATTTCAAATATAAGAAGAGCATCTCGGCTTCTTGAAACACAGAGTTTGCAATCTATTCCCTCCGTACCAGATATTACGAGGAGCACAGTACAACTGATGCTCCAGCGCGTAGGCACTTTTTCGGCATTCTGATGAAGCCTCTGTATAAATGCATCCTACAAGAAAAATGATGCCTTGCGGTTTTATATGAATCGCAAAACATCATTTGATTATTTGAGATCATGCTTATTCGATCGTCGAATCCGTTACCTGAATATTAGTTCCGGCATGCCCCGAGATCTGCGGATATTGCGGATACCATGAACCACCACTGTTGTTGGTGATCGTCGATCGGTCGATGATCATATTCCCTTGGCGATTGTTGGTAACAAAAAAGATCGCGCTGCCGTGCTGTACGGCACTATTGTTTTCGATGCGGGTGCCGCAGAGTCGAAGCGTCATCGTGCGACCATCGTTATAAATAGCGCCACCGATGCCGCCGCCCGGGGTGCCGCCTTGGGCGGGGTTTCCGCCACGCCCGATTGCCGAGTTGTGGCTGAACAAACTGTTGATCACCGTCCAACTGGTACCTATACTACCTAATCCCCCGCCGTTGCTACAGCTATTGCCAAGCCCGTCGCGACCGCCAAAAGTGCTGTTTACCACGTAGACTTGTCCGTTGTTAAAAATCGATGTCGCTCTAATCGCTGCACCGGAGGTGTCGGGGCCGGTGGGTGCACAGCGGTTGTTGAAGAAGCGGCTGTTGACCACTTTTAATACGCCGCCGCGAGTATAAATCGCTCCCCCACCATGATCGTTGCCATCGCCGGCACTTGCATTGATGAATGTCATATTTTGCACTGTGAGGCGCGGATGATCTTGGTTTTGGCATTGTGATGTGGTGTAGCCTTGTGCGCTGTCGCAGGTGTTCATGTACAGCAAGCGTGTGCTTCCCCCGCCATCAAGTGTTACTAAATTACCACCATCAATCACGATTTCGGGGCCGGTGTTATTAACGATCTTCGCCGGTTCGGTCATGCGGATGGTTACCGGCTCGCTGCCGCAGTTAAACGTGATGATGCCGCCGCGAGCAACCGCTTCTACCACCGCTTGTCCGGTGCAGCTGGCGGCCGTGCCATTGCCGATGACATTGGTTGAACCGCTCGTATTTACCGCTTGCGCCGCTTGCGGCACGGGGCAGCTGCCATTCGGGTTGCCGGGAGGAGGTAGATTATCATTCGTTGTTTGCGAACCACCGTTCGAAGTATTGCCATTACCGGTTTGATCGCCGGTGTTTTGGTTGTTGTCTTGATTATTAGTGCCGTCGTCTTGATCGCCATTCGTATCATCTGATGAGTCACTGTTGTTTTGTGAATCTTGATTCTGATCATTCTGTGAATCATCATTGCCTTGACCGGTGTCGGTACCGCTGTTATCGGTATTCTGGTCACCCGTTCCCTGACCGTTTCCGGTATTCGGATTATTTATCTGACCGGCTGAAAAGCTTTGTATCGTCCAGTTACGTGCCTCGCCGCAATTAGCCGAGTTGCAGCCGCATTTCCATTGCTCCTCGTGGTACACGCATTGATACGTCGCGATGTAATTCACTTCATTCAAATAGTCGGCATCGGTCGCCTTTGTTCCAACCGCCGTAGATCTGAGCCAATTGCCGCTTTCGTCAATCGCTCCGCCGGTTAACGTGATCGGGTTTGCTAAATCCCATTCGGTACCATTGTTCGTGGTGGTGTAGGCGGTCTTCCAAACAATATAATTCGGGTCGGCAGCTCCTACCTGAAAGGCCGATTGCGGATCGGCGCAAGTTACGTTGACAGTTGTTTCGTTGCCACCGAGAACATGCCAGGGCACCCCGAACATATTCGGCAAGCTTTGCCCGTTTTGAGCCGAAAAGCCGTGGCACGTATCGCCATTACTTTGCCCGTGAGCATGGTACGCTGCCATTAAAAACAACAAAAATGAGATACAAAGCACAAAAGAGCTGGCAATGGTTTTTGAAAGCAACGGCACGCAATTGGAATACAGAAAAATCAACTCACTAACCAAGTTGAACACCCTTACCGTATCATGTTTTGTTTTTTATTTTCAAATCAATGATATTTGGTTCAGCGCGAAGAATCGGCATTTATCATGCTAAAGCGCATCTGCGAGATGCGAGATCATTACTGCCCGCGAATGGTGAGCCTGTCTGTGCGACAGGTAAAACTCCCGTTTTCGTTCCGCACCCTGAGTGAATGTCGCATGTTCCGTTTTACCATCACCTCTCTTTCTCCGCGCCCAATCAAAACCGCTCCGTTCTTTTTTCCGCTTAGGCGAGCCGAAGTCGCATCTTTAGTGATGTAGCGAAGCTTGATGATATCGCCGACATCTGCCGAATCTGTCATGTAGAATATTTCGCAAGATGGCGTAAGAGTTTTTACGACGATGCTCGCTTTGCAAGTAACATCTTCGAATCGACCTTTCGCCGTAAGCGTAAAGTTGGTTGAGCTTGTGGGGGTGATCACTTTTCTGCCTGCACGGTATCGCAGGTTTCCTTCACCGGTAAGTGTTGCCGATTCGGCATTTCGCACACTCCACATCAGCATTACCGGAAACCCTTTGTACACTTCGGTTCGATCGAGCCGTAATTCACAGGTTGGGGTGTAGCGGTTTGCAGCAAGTGATTCTGTTGGCAAAATCAATACTACTAAGCAGGTTGTAATAATCGCTGAGAGGAATTTTTTATTCATTATGATTGATGAGTATTTCTTTTTAACTGCTTAATGAATATTTGTCAAATTCAGACTTCATACGTTCTGTTTGATCTATAAATTGTTGTCCTTGTTCCGTATTAAAAATAGGTATTCTCTTGTCGAGCTCAAGGAGTTGGTTGCGTAATGAAAGCTGAATCTCCGTATTCCCCTTTTCGGCTGCTATATTTGCCAAAAGTAATTCGCCTCGTTGAATTTCTTGTGCGAAATCGGTAACCACGCTATCCCAGATCCGGTCGATTTGTTTGCGACAGAGTCCGTATTTTTGCATCAGGTCGGCATAGCAATCTTCGGTGCTTGGGTGGCTGAACCGGTCGGGGTTATTCTGCCGTGTTATTTTGTATAAAAGGCAAATGTGCTCAAACAATTTGCCAGCAACTTTTTCACGCTTCTCGGGTTCTGCTTCTTTTACGGCAAACGGATTAATGCGTTCGAGCATGGCTTTTTATAAAGGGTTTGGTGATTGTTTATGATTCTTTATGATTCTTTATCGTGATCGACGATTGTTGAATCGATTTTTTCGTTTGCGAGTTGATCGGTGCGTTTTTGAAATGCTTCAAAAACGTTCGGATCGGGAAAGATATGCTGATACTTTTGTTGCCATTCGGCTATTTTATTACGAATCACCAGTTGCTCTTCGGTCGTGAGTTTTTCGCGACTAAGTGTTGAGATGAGTTCGTGTGCCAATTCTCGCTGTCGCTTGATCTCGAATTCACGCACGCACTCGCGCCAAATATCAAGCAATGGCGACATCGATAGTTTGTGCTGTGTTTGAAATCGTGCAAGGCAATGTTCAAACGCACTATCGGCTGTGCCGCGCATCGGTCGTTCGCCGTGCTGCTGGTAATATTCATCGATAAAGCGAGTTATCTTATGCTTAATCTGCGCTCTTAGTTCAGGCGATAATTCTTCGGGCGTTGCCGCGTTTTGCTGTTCGAGTTCTTCTTTATTCATACTTTTCTAAAAGTCCAACAATCATTACTACCACAAATCGTAACTTTTTACAGCATTTCTTTTACTTACCGAATTCGTTTTTACCAATCCGCTGTTCGGGCGGGGGCATTTGTACTCCTAACACTTCATACACTCCGTTTTCGGTGTTGCCGGCAATTTGTTCGGCTCCGCGATACACACCATATTCCGAAACTTTTAAGCCTTGTTGTTGGGCAATTTTACGCAACTCGATATTATGCGCTTTTGAGCCGGTAAAATACTGCAAAGCCGCGCCAAAGCTGTTTGGCGCTACCACTCGCAAATCGACTTGCCTGCCGTTGTTTTTTACCCGCACCGATGCCTTAGTAGTGCCTTTTGCGATAATGTCGAGAACACCTGGCAAGCTGACAAAATAATCGATTACCTCTGCCGGATGCAAGCTGGCGACTAAAAAATCGATATCACCGATCGTTTTTTGTTGGCGTCGCAGACTGCCGGCAATTTCGATCTGCTCGACTTGTTCACATTTTTTTAGCAAGTTTTTCAGTTCATCTGCAATTTGTTGGGCTTGTTGCAGCGGAATACGATCATCACTTTTTTTGGTGAGATGCAGTACTTCGTTGATCTTTTGCACTTTTTTTTCACCGAATCCGTACAGATTCGCAAGCGAGCCGTTTTCAATCACTTTCACGACATCATCAATATCTTTGACGTCGAGTTCTTGCCACATCTTACGAATGCTTTTGGGGCCTAAGTTCGGAATCTTCAATAAATCGAATAAACCGGGCGGTACTTTATGCCGCTCTTTTTCGAACTGTTCGATGGTGCCGCTTTCGCGATAGGCGATGATTTTTTTGGCAATCGCATCGCCAATCCCCGGGAGTTGTTCTAATTCTTTTTCGGTTAGCGTTTGTAAATCGTGATCGCTGATCTCGGTGATGATCATGGCGGCGCGCCGGTAGGCACGAACGCGAAAATGCCCTTCGCCCAGCAGTTCGAGCGTGTCGGCGTGGGTATCGAATTGGTGTTTGAGTTCAAGGGCGAGCATGGGTATTAAAATCTAATCAGATTGTACGCATAATCTTTTGTTTTTGAAAAATACTGCATTAATACGTAGAACTGCGTTTAAATGCAGTATTTTTTGGGAAACGAATCTCTAAGATCAGATTGCATAATGGTTGAGTTGATTGGTTGAGGTTTTAATTCCTCGGAATTCATCAATAATACTATTGAAATATATTAATAGAATTTGTAAAGATACTGGAGTTGACTATGTTATTTTGAAAGAGCAGCCAGAAAAACATCTGCCGGCACAATTAGAAGAGTACCCGATTTCACTTCAAGAGGCGGCTGAGATTTATAAACAACACTCTGTATCTACGAATACTCACTGTTGGAATAAAGTGATTCGATCGATTTTCATCGAAAACAAGCAGGAAGAATGCTTTCCCGAATTCATCAGCCGATTGAGTCATTTTATTCAGCAGCAGCAGGCAATTCGCCGTTCGGTTGTAGATCAGCAAAACGAAACTGCGGCAGCGGCAAATGCAGCTATTGAACAGAAATAGATCGATTCTTACTCGTCGCGGAAGAAATGCGAGAAATCGCGTTCTTCAATGATTCCGCGTTCGGCGAGTACCTCGGCGTATTGTTCCATTTTTACCATGCCGAAGCTGCGTCCGCTTTGAATCGAGTTTTTGATCTGAGCGGTGTTGCCCGAGCGGATCAAATTGCGAATACCCGGTGTTGCCACCATCAACTCATAAATACCAACCTGGCCTTTGCGGTCGCTTCGTGGGACGAGCCGTTGACCGAGTACACCGATGATCGTATCGGCGAGGCGGTTTTGGATCATATTATGTTGATCTTGCGGAAAGGCATTG
>CAZOZW010000003.1:46472-56357 GCA_964584385.1 uncultured Candidatus Peribacteria bacterium | reverse complement strand
GTAGAACCGTAAGATGTCTCTCTGGCAGAGCCGGAGGTTTACTGGTTGTTAATTATCAGAAAAAAATTTAATTGATAATAATTCTCAGTTTATAAGACAACAACCGCGCTACGTGCCGAGTGGCATTGCAGATTCACCGCCACCGGCAAACTCGCCATATGTGTTGGTGCGGTTTCAATGTGCACCGCCATTGCCGTTTGCTTGCCGCCAAACCCCAGTGCGCCTATTGAAAGCTGATTGATCTCGTTAGCTAGCTCTTGTTCGAGTGCGGCATATTCTTTTTGCGAATGCCAACTGCCGAGCGGTCGTACAAGCGCTTTTTTGGCAAGCTCGCCCACCGAATCGAAACTACTGCCAATACCAACTCCAATAATCCACGGCGGGCATGCCGCGCCACCTGCGTTTTGCACGGCTTCGAGTATGGTTTTCTTTACTCCGTCTACACCATCGGCCGGGCGTAACATTTTTAAGATCGACTTATTCTCGGCTCCCCCACCTTTTGGTAAGAACGTGATTTGCAATGCATCACCTTTTGTTTGATGCAAGTGCACGATCGGCGGGCAATTATTGCCGGTATTTTTGCGGGCAAACACCGGGTCTGCCACCATGCTCGCGCGTAAGTAATTCTCGCGATACGCCTCATCAACAGCTGTTGTTAACACATCGATCAATGGCTGTTCGAGCTGTACCAAATGCCCGATATCCACCAAAAAAACTGCTGTGCCGGTATCTTGGCAGAGTGGCAATTTTTCTTTTTTTGCCACATCGATGTTTTCTGTAATCTGCTCTAATGCAAAGCGCGATGTTTCGTGCGCTTCGGATTGCTTCATTTTAACAAGGCGTTTGCCAACCGCAGCTGGCAACTTAAAATTAGCCTCAGCGATTGCCTGTTTCACTTTTTCGATGATTTCTTTGGCAGCGATCGTTTTGATAAGACGACAAAAATCGCTGCCAGCGTAGCGCGTTTTGCAAAAACGAGAAAGCAGTTTTCGGTTTTTTGATTTTCACGTGCTTAATCAATTGTTTTGATGTTGCTCGTTCACCATTCCTTATTGTTTAAAAGATAAAACCCAAAACAAAAATCGTCACCAATCGAATAAATCCACCTAGCGGTATGGACGACTGACCGCAACAGATGAATCAATCGGCAATCGATGAAAAAAACACAATAAATGGAAAAGTTTTCTAAACCACACAAAGTGGCTTTCGCAAGCACAAATACTTGTAAACTTGTTTCACAAAAAGCTATTTTTACTATCTTGAATGGCACAATAAAAAGTTGAACGCAAAAACTGCATCATCGGCGGCGGCACAGGGCAAAGCATTCAGTGCCGATACGGTTGATAAAATCGGCAAAATGGTTGATGACGCTAAAAAAATCGTTATCATCAGTCATCGTAGCCCCGACGGCGACACGAGTGGTTCGGGCTTGGGATTGCGCGATATTTTAATGCGGCTGAAAAAAAGCATCACCAATGTGTGTGTCGACCCAATGCCAAGCGCCTTTCGCTACATGCCGAATGTTGAGGCATACCAGAATGATTTTACGATCAGCGATTTCGATCTGATTATTACCGTAGATGCGGCAGCGCGCCACCAAACCGGCATGCACGAGATAAAACCCGAGATTTTCGGCAATAAAATACCGCTGATAAACATCGACCACCACATTTCAAACGAGATGTTCGGCGCAGTAAATTTAGTAGATGCCGATGCCTGCAGCACCACAGCGGTAATTTGGAAGATGTGCGATCAGCTCGGCTGGAAGATTTCGCCCGATGCGGCAACCTGCTTATTGAACGGATTAATGACCGATACCGGTTCGTTGCAACACAGCAACAGCACCCCCGAAGCGTTTCGTATTGCGGCAAAGCTGCTTGCCGCCGGTGCCGAGCTCGATAAAATCCGCAAATACGTGTTTCGCTCAACCCCGGTACCAACGCTTAAGCTTTGGGGAGAGATTTTAAACCGTATCGATATCGACGACAATAAGATTGTGACTTCAACCGTGTACGAGCGCGACTTTGAAAAAACAGGTGCCGACCCGAAAGATATAGCAGGGGCGATCGATTATTTGAATATGATTCCCGAAGCAACCTATTCGATGTTACTCACCGACATGAACGGTAAAGTAAAAGGTAGCATTCGCACCCAAAACGACGATGTAGACGCCTCGGCGATTGCCGGCAATTTTGGCGGCGGCGGGCACGTTAAAGCCGCAGGGTTTACTGTACCCGGCAAATTACATATTGAACGCCGGTTTAAAATTATTTCAGAGCAAGAAAACACAAGCCCAAAAGGCGAAATAGCGAATAAATCATAATAATGCTTATTCTGTGGTCGGTTGATTGCCGTTTGCACTATCAACAGCCTCTGTTGCCATTCTCTGATGATCGCTAAAGCCACTTTTCGAGAGTGCATCAGAAAGACTGTTTTGCAAAGGCGTTCTTTCGGCTGCCAATACCCCCTGCGGATACTTAATGCTCAGCTCTGCATTAAGATTTTGCTGTGACTGCCCCATGTTTGTCGGATCGAGCTCAACTTTGATATCACCCAGGTTGCCGCCAAGCTCAAGAGTGGTTTTTCCACCATTTTTAATAGCAGACCCGGGGTTAATACGCATTCCGGCTTTATTTTCGATCTCACTGATCATTTGCTCAACGTTTCTTTCATTCCGCAGTGCATCATGATACTGCGAATCGATCCCAACCTTATTCAAAAGCTCCGGAGTAATGGTTTTACTATGGCGAAAATTATTATTTAATTCGTTAATCATACCCTGAAGCTTATCCGAATCAATCTTTTTAATTGCATTTTGCGCCTCTGATGAAATACCGCCACCACCGTATCCACCCAATCCGGCATTCTCAAGCTGCTTTCGGGCTTTATTATTAAAGTATTGATTCGAACCATATTTAACCATAGATCCGATTGCTCCGGCAGAAACCCCCGATTTGGTTTGAGTGGTGGGGTTATACACCGGAATCCACGGCGCATACATCGGTAATTTTGCGACTGTTTTGCCGGTATTCGAAACCGCACCCATAATTCCGCCAACAACCGCTCCCATCATTACTGTCGATTTTTGGGCGATATCGGCCGACTTCCACATAATACCAATCGCAATTGCATACCAAAAAACCTGGCCCAAAGTATCGAAACCCAAATACTGGATACCTGTTATATTCACACCATCGAACTCTAAGCCGGCAATCGTCGAGTTACCGACAATCGCCAACACCGCCCCCATTGAAAGCGGCACCCCCATTAACGCAGGTAAAAATGCGAATTGTACAAATTTTTTTAAGCCCAATGGGCTATCATCGCCAAGCCCGCCAACATTCGGCATTAAGTCTTTCGCCACCCACCACAGCACCCCGAGTGGTGAAAGGATTATATTCACCCAGATAATAATCACCCGTTCGAGCAGCACAAAGAACATCACCGAAAACGCGGCAATTATCACGATCATCATCAACAAACCGGCTATTGCACGAATCGTCAACTTGGTAAAGGTGTCTTCGCCCCCTTGTGTCATTGGCAAATGCTGAATATTAAGAATACTAAAGCCGTAAACCGAGGCGAAATTATTACTTGTAAACTGATCAAAGCCGGTCATTCTATCGAAATAAACGGTGAACAAGCCGGTTACATATCGAATTTGACCCTTACTTTCATCGTCGGTTTCTACAAACCCCATGTTGTTTTGCTCGTTCGGGTCATCGGCGACATCGGTCAGCACGCCTCCCATACCTTCCATAAACGCCATCTCTTTCGGCACCAAACAAACCTTGCTCATTGCCTCTCTATCGTCGAGGATCAGTGGCTCGTTAGGATCACATGCACCCTCGAAAATCGCCTGATGCCCTGGTATCGACTGCGGAATACTATACACGACATAGGTTGCGATTTGCGCCGCATCGAGAATGATCTTCGCTCCTGTCCAGGTTAAATTGACCGCAATAACAGCAATAACGAACTTTGGCAATATTTTCCCCGCTTGCAAGGCACTATCGCCGCCGCCTACGCTCCCGGCAGAAATCACAATCATAAAGGCGATTGCCACCAGCACAAGAATGAACAGGTAATTACATATATCACGCACTACAATCCACATGCGGTTGAGCAGCACCGAAATCGAAACGGTGTTTCCCTCTTCATTCGGGTTATCGAGCACCTCTTGGTCGACCGATTCAACACCCTCGCCCGTTCCGATGATAAAATCGTTATCGACCATAGCACCGATTATACTCGCCTCAATCGCCACGATCGGCACAAAAATACTTAAGATGAATGAGGCGATCTCACCGAATTTTTTTGTTGTGTCACTCGGTGCATCAACAGGCTCGTTGCTTTCTGCAACCGCAGCCGGCGCCCAACCGGTTTCGCTGATTCCGACGAAGGTCGGACCAACCGCCGAAAACACCAGTACCAAGCAAATTCCAAGGCTAAACAGCTTTTTTCGTACCATGCCGACATGCATGAATCGAATCGCCGCCTGAAATATATTTTGAAGCAAGAGTGGCATTATGCGCTAAGTGATGATAATCACTGCAAAAAGCTGATTTTTGTTTTGCAATAAATACTTTTTGGGTATCGTAGTATTCTACCATTGCAACACAAAAATCGCAACTTCTGGGTTAACCGAAGAATGCAGTCAAAAACCCTAATCCGCCAACCCCAAGCCCACCCAGCGCCACATCTAAGCCAACCCGGGCGTAGCGCCCCATACCCTTCTTTTTATTACCTGTTCCAAGTATTTTTGAGGCAACTCCTTGTCGCTTATTTTGCGGTCGCGAGCGCTGTTGTCCTTGCTGTTGCGCTTGAGCTTGCTGCTGGGCTTGTCGTCTTTTTAGGTCCTCACGTTGCTTCCTCTTATATCGATTTGCTTGTTCTTCGAGTGAAAGATTGTCTGCACCTGATTTATTTCTCTGTGCCGCGTTCGGATTCGGTTTTGTTTGGTCGGCAACCGTTGGGGCAGATGGCTTGATTTGATTGGAGATGTTCGGCAATTTTTTTGCGGGCGGCGGAGCGAGTTGTTGCAAAAAATGAGCGCACTGCATCATGTATTCTAGACCAACCGCCGTACCCAATAACTTGATGATTTCGTCTCTATCGGCTTCGGCAAGCATTTGATGAACGAGTTGCTTCGACTGAAACGTCCCACTTTGGTAATCGGCAAAGTGCTGATTGTTGGCAGCAAGCATCAAAGCGATTTGAAACGCGCGCTGACTGCGTAGTTCGCCCGGCGGAAGATGCAGGCTATCCATCTCTTGAACCTCCTTGATGATTCCATCGAGCTGCCCCAATTTAAGCTTCGCCGAGGCGAGAATTTGATCACGTTGTTGTTGCTCTAAGTCACCGGGATGTGTATTTGTTTCACTCGCGGCAAAAAAACCGCAAGCCTGAACATTACGAGGATTCACCACCGCACGCGGCTCTGTTTGAGTTTTGTAATACCCACTCCAAGCCGACATGTTGCTATAAAAATCACTCATCTGTAACTAGAATATACCGATCATTTCACGTGTCCCATTATTTCTTGCGCTTGTGCGAATCTATCCATTTGGAGAATATCGGGTGTTGCCACATTCATCCGCTTCGCCACCAAGCCGAGTTCGTTGATCTCAGCATTTTTAAAATTACGCTTGAATATCCAATCAATCGCATCGAATACCTCTTGCGGGTTATGTCCGGCATCAAACGGATTAACGGTTTCATATAGCAACTTGGCGCCGTTCGGCTCGCGCATGATACTTGGTGCACCTTCTTCGCCGGTAATCAAGGCTGTATTAAACTTTCTATCGTAGAATTTTTGCTTGAGGTCTTTTTTCATCGATCCTTTTTCAAACATGCCAATCTCCACCGACTCGTCCTGCGACACCGCCGTATTCCAATTTTTGATGCGTGCGCGGTAGTCGGTTCGTAGAAATTGCTTAATGCTGCCGAATTGTGCCTCTTTTCGATTAAAATCGATCAACTCGAAGAATCTGGGATACGCGGCAATCACTTCGACAATGTGCTTTTTATCGGGGTCACGGTTAATACTCGAGAGTTCGTTAAACGCTTTGTTTTCGGGGTTTAGTAGTGTATCGATCAACTGACGCTCGCCTACTGCACCTCCGCCAAAGCCAACACCGGCACCGGCGGCAGCGAACATCAAACTCTTTTCATTCGGATTACTCACAAATACGATCAAATTCGCGATCATCGTTAAAAAACCGGTGGTTTGCATTAAAAGCCCCAGAGCACCGCTTTTCGTAAAAAAATCCTTTCCGCTATCGCCGGCATGCTCATAATCTTGATCTCTTACGGCATCGGGCAGTTTTAAATAACTCGTATCTCCTTCGTTAATGATTTTTACCCCAACCCCCTGAAGCAACTCTCGCCCATTCTCATCACGGTAGATCTGCTTGATTAGGTTTGATCTTTCGGCTCCGGTTATGTCTTCAAGCGGCACTCCGGCGGGCGCAGCTTGAGTCATCATTTTCCTTTCGGCTTTTTTGGCGAGTTCATATAATGCTATTTGTTGAATATATCCTTGTTTCCACATCTTTTTCGTATTTACTTCTTTCTCACCTTTTAGCTCTGCCGACCACTTCGTAAGCGCACTCTCAGAGAATTCGAATTCTTTTTCATCAAAAACCTCTTCGGCGATGATATCTTTTACCAACTGTCTCAGTTTAACCGAAGGCATCGCCTTGTCGTTTTTGTTCGACAGATAATCGATCAAAGGAACCAATCGCGGATCTTGGGCCGGTGTCATGATCATCATCCGTTTCGCATCTTCAACTTCGGTTCGCACCACTTTCGGCAAATCGAGGCGCTCCTCGTTTGCTTGCTGTTGCACCACCTCGTTTGCATTTTCGTATTGTAAATACGCCGCCCGCCCAAGTGGTTTTTGCATTACCGCATCCGCCATTTTCATCGCCTTTTCTTTTTTTACTCCAACTTGGCTCTCTGCTTCGCCAAGATGCTCTTTTACATGGGCTTCATAACTGTTCGCAAAATACGTCGCCATACCAAAGTAGCCAGCGAGTAGCTGCTGTTGTTTTACGTCTAATTGACCAAACGCATCACTAAAAATCAGCTCATCGTAATAGGCAGGCTGTCTTAGTAAATCGTTCAATTGTTCGATTTCAGCGCTTCTGGCTTCAAATTCAACTTTCATCTGCTCGTTCTGCAATTGTTCTGGCGATGGCAACGCAATGGTATACAATTCCATTGCACGCCTTAGCTCTTGCGGAACCACTAATGGATTTGTGTTGTTTTCAGCAGGACGCGACACCATGTGATTAAAATTCACTTTTATATCGCGCGCAAATGCCTGAATCTCGTCGAACGACATGTCTTTGATTTGCTCGGGCGTCATCGGCTTTTCGTATTTTGTATTCGATACAATGCCAACAAGATTACGAACACGGTCCTTCATTTTATCTAAAAAGGACTCTTCTTCGTTTTGTTCTTGCGGGTTCTCGCGAGATACAGAAAGAAGTGGTTTTTTCTCAGTGATTGATGCCTCGACTTCTAAATATGCCCTGGAGTTATTTTCGCCGCCGCTGTTTGCACGATTGAATCCATTCATGCATTTTACAGCTTTAAAATACGGGTCGTCTTTTCGATGAATGTTTCTTCGCGACCTTCGAGCTCATACACATGCGACGACATATAATCGTGCACTTCGTTCGGGTCTTGATCGGCGAGTTGATACGAGAACTCACGCACAAAGCCGCTTTTCAGTAAAACATTCAAGGTTTTTAAATTCTGATCAGGTCGATAAAAAATCCAAAATGCTTCCATTTCGCTGTACGAGATAAATTGCTTTCCGGCGTGGATGCCGCGAGTGGTAAGAGCAATTTCGATAGTTTTTGGCTTGGGCGCACTGGTGATGAACAAAAAGTAGATTCCGGCAAGCAGTACCAAAACCACAACAAATGAATACGTCCCCTGCCAAATCGCGTACATAATCAGCAGCGTTGTCAGCACTGCCGCACCTATTTTCCAAGTCGTTCCGCGGTGCACCTCTAAAAACTCGGGGGCGACCCATTTCACAACAGAAACCCCATAAGCCGGGTTCTTCATTTTCGTCTTCGATTTTTTACTGGTCGACTTCACCATTTTTATTTCTTATTTCCTAGTATTCTCGCATAATCGATAGTTTTTTTCAAGTAATCTGTGGTGCTCGGTTGTTATGTTCTTACTTGTTGCATAATTAATCACCACGGTGATGAAAAAGAATTACGTCTGTAAAACTCAATAATCCGAAATCCGATTTTCATTAGCACCGAAGAAACACTGATAAATTTCGAAAGACAAGGAAGTGAGCCGAAATCCTAGCGAGGTGTACCAATGGTACATTGATCGGATTTCGGTGAAGCTGACGCAGTATTTCGGGGCTCTTGCAGGGTTTCATTATGAATTACAGATCGAACACCTGAAAAAGTTTACGACCATTGCACAGAATGTTCTATTATTAGTCACTGACAATTCCTTAAACCGCATCATTATTCAATTCTGCATACGTAAGCTTGATAAACATGCCTCCGATGAGTTTTGTTAACCGCAGTCGTTCACTGGCGGTTTGCAAAACGGAACAATCTTAAATAGAAAAAGGTCGACCAAAAATACGGGCATAATACGGGTTTTTACGCCTAAAGCCTGTATTCCCATAAAGTTTCTTCCGAACAATATCCACGTCCCGATTGCCGATTGTTGATTCTAATTTTCAGATTACGAATCGCATAAATCGAATCACTAAGAAATCCATTGCAAAAACCGAACAAAGCGGTATGTCAAAGCACAACTTTCTCTTTTTATAAACTATGAGTTACGAATGGCAATTCAACCCGCGTCCGTATTCCGACGAAGAAGCAAAAACCTTGCTCGCCCCGATTATGAGCGTAGAAACCACCGAGTGGCATTACCGCAAGCATCATCAGGGCTATGTCGCCGGTTTGAATGCAGTTGAAAAAGGTCTTGAAACCGCCAGTAAAGATGGCGTTAACGGCAACTACTCAACCTATGGCGAGCTAAAACGCCGTCAGCCGTTTAACCACGCCGGTGCCCTGTTACACGATGTGTATTGGCAAAATGTCGGCGGCGATGGCGACCACACCAAAGCGCCGGAGCTGATGAAAGCGATCGAAAAAGAATTCGGTTCGTTCGATGCCTGGAAAGAAGACATGTTCGCTTCGGCAATGGCCACCAAGCTTTCGGGCTGGGCAGTTTTGACCTTCGACCGACTGTACTCCGAGCGAATGCTGAACATTGTTGTCGATGAGCATCAAAACGGTGCGATTTGGGGCGGGGTACCGATCATCGCGCTCGATATGTTCGAGCACGCCTACTACCACAAAGATGGTGCGGCGCGCCCGAATTTCATCAATAATTTCTTGGGTAACCTCAACTGGGAACGCATTGAAGAGCGTTACAAAAAATACTGTTCATAATAATACTTCGCGGGAGGCGATTCACCGTCTCCCGGCTTGACTACGGTCATTCTGCGCACTTAACAACAAAGTTAAAATCGTGGAATGACCATAATCAGGCAAAATGAAAATCGCTATTTATGCGACACTTCACTCGCTGTTACAAGCGATTTTTTTATGGTGGTTCTCAAATTGTGTTCCAGAGCCAAATATGCCAATTATCTTTTTCTTGCAATTTAATTCTTTCCCAATTTTGTTTGACTTCTGTTTCTGTCTCTGCAATTATATTGCTATAAATATGAGGATGACGATGAATAAGTTTTTCACAGACCGAATTCAAAACATCTGTAATATCAAAATCGTTAGTTTCAGAAGCAATTTTAGAATAAAAGACGATATGCAATATCAAATCTCCTAATTCTTTTTTAATTTCTGACTTATCCTTTTTATCTTGTTG
>CAZOZW010000003.1:41202-46462 GCA_964584385.1 uncultured Candidatus Peribacteria bacterium | reverse complement strand
ACAATATATTGATTGATGTTGCCAATGTAACCACAAGATATAGTTTTGGCGACAACAACAATCTTTGTCCCGGCCCTCAAAAGCGATAGAAAATCGGTTATTCGACCGTTTTCGCGAAAATCGGTGCAACTTTTGCCACCCCTTTTTCTTCTCCCCTTCTTCTATGGCGATCCATAAGATTCAAAAACGCAATGGTGCGATTGTAGATTTCACCCCGCAAAAAATTGAAAAGGCGATTTTCGTCGCTGCAAAAAATGTTGGCGGCCACGATGAGAATACCGCCAAAGACCTCGCCGCTAAAACCTGTGTGGTGCTCGAAAGCAATTTTAAAGACAGCATCCCTTCGGTTGAACAAGTGCAAGACACCGTCGAAAAAGTATTGATCGAAGAAGGGCATGCCAAAACCGCCAAAGCGTATATTTTGTATCGCGAACGTCGTAGCGAACTACGCGAAGACAGAAAAGTAGTAGTAGAGGTCGAAAAAACAATCGGTGAGTATTTAGAACAACTCGATTGGCGCGTAAACGCCAACAGTAACCAGGGCTACAGTTTGGGCGGCATGATCCTAAACACCGCCGGAAAAGTAACCGCCAACTATTGGCTCAGCCATATCTACCCGCAGAGCGTTGGCGATGCGCATCGCAATGGCGACTACCACATTCACGATTTAGATATGTTCAGCGGCTATTGCGCCGGCTGGAGCTTACGTGCGTTACTCGAAGAAGGGTTTAACGGCCTCGCCGGGAAAACCGAAAGCTCACCGCCAAAAAATTTGAGCAGTGCCGTTTCGCAAATGGTTAACTTTTTGGGTTCTTTGCAAAACGAATGGGCAGGTGCACAAGCTTTTTCGAGCTTTGATACGTATTTGGCACCGTTCGTAAAAAAGTTCGCGCTCGAAACCGAAGCCGAACTCGAAGAGTGCAATGCACAGTTTAGCAGCGGCAGCGAGCGACAAAAATTCATCGACGAAAAAACCTATAAATACGTTCACCAGAATATTCAAAGCTTTGTTTTTAATCTTAATGTGCCAAGCCGCTGGGGTACGCAAACACCGTTTACCAACATCACCCTCGATTGGGTTTGCCCCGAAGACTTGCGCCACAAAAAGTTACTGATGGGCGGCAGTTTTTACCCCTACACCTTTGGCGAACTCGATAAAGAAATGGGCATGATCAACAAAGCCTACATCGAAGTCATGACTGCCGGCGACGCCAAAGGGCGCGTTTTCACGTTCCCGATTCCTACCTACAATATTACTCCCGATTTCAACTGGGACAGCAAGAACACCGAATTATTATTCGAGATGACTGCCAAATACGGCATGCCGTATTTTCAAAATTTCTTAAACAGTGATCTTAAACCAAACCATGTTCGTTCGATGTGCTGCCGATTACAATTAGATTTGAACGAACTGTTAAAACGCGGCAACGGCCTGTTCGGTTCGGCCGAGATGACCGGTTCGATCGGCGTGGTGACGATTAATGCCGCCCGCATCGGCTATACCCACAAGGGCGATAAGCAAGCATTTTTAGATCGCATCGGGCATTTGATGGAACTCGCCAAAACCTCACTTGAGATGAAACGCACCGAAATTCAAAAATGGATGGATCTTGGATTATTCCCATTTACCAAACGCTATTTGGGCACGCTCAATAACCACTTTTCTACGATCGGCGTCAACGGCATTAACGAAGCGATTAAAAACTTTACCAATGGCAAGCACGATGTAGCCGACGAACAAGGGCAAGATTTCGCCGAAGAAATACTGATGTTTATGCGAGCGAAATTGACCGAATTTCAAAATGAAACCGGTAATTTATACAATTTAGAAGCAACCCCTGCCGAAGGTACTACCTACCGTTTCGCTAAAGAAGACAAAAAGCGCTACCAAGGTATTATTCAAGCCGGGCCAAAAAACGCCAGTTATTACACCAATTCATCACAATTACCGGTAGAATATACCGACGACGCTTTTGAGGCGCTGGAGCTACAAGACCGCCTGCAAAAATTATACACCGGCGGCACCGTATTGCATTTATACATGGGTGAACGACTCACCGATGCCGAAAGCTGCAAACAATTCGTTAAAAAAGTCCTTACCCAATATCGTTTGCCGTATATCACCATTACGCCAACTTTCTCGATTTGCCCCAAACACGGCTACCTGCACGGCGAACACGATTATTGCCCCAAGTGCGATAAAGAGATTGGCTACAAGGGAAGTACGAGTGATAATGAAACGCGTGAGAAATATGTCACTCCCAAAACCAAAACAACAGCCTAAGCTAAACAACAGGATCCAATCTCCAACATCATACCCCCCCAATCGAATCCTCATAATATCAATTCCATTTTTTTCTCCCAAACCCCATGAACCCAACTGCCGCACCAACAAAAGCAGAAGCAGCAAACAAACAAGACCTAGAGTCGAAACGCACCCGCTGCGAAGTATGGACCCGTGTAATGGGTTACCATCGCCCGGTACAAAACTTTAATATCGGTAAAAAGTCTGAGCACTACGGGCGCACTCACTTTTGCGAAGAGCAATCGGTCAATTCAAAGTTCTGCCAGCAGTATTCATAATATCGTAGAGATGCATTGCAATGCGTCTCTCGTAATACAACTCGCATAATTTACGCCGCTTTATTATTCAACCCGCTTGTCGCCCCGGTTTTTGCGGCGGGTATATGGATGTGGGCAAAATACCGGGGTCTGCTTTAACAGACCGAGAACCTTATGATTATTAAATGTCTTATTCGCTAATAGTTTGTGACACAAATCAGCTCATCAGTCATAAATCATGTTTTGAACAAACAAATGAAACCAGCTATAAACCGATTCCAGCCAGAGGTAATTACTTCATCAGCTATAAATCCAGACCCCGGTCTTTTCACCGCCCGTTTTTCCTCCCAGTGAAAACCGGGGCGACAAGCGACGCATTACCGCCTACTCGATTCACAAATAAAGCAAGTATCCGCCATACGCCACAAAGATGAAACACCTTAAAAAGATCATAACACTAAAAAGCACCGCACCGATTTTTGCAACTCAGCCGAAATGAACGCTAAAAAAAAGAGACGTTGCATACAACGTCTCTTAAATCATCTACTCTAAGATGCCTAACTACTGACAAATACTCTCATCCTTCGGTGTATAATCGACATAAAAGCCGTCGTCTGCCGTGGTAACAGTTAACCAATAGCTCACTAAACCATTGGTTTCCCAAACCTCATCGTTGCCGGCGTTGTACTTTTGCTTTCCGTCACCGTTTTTCCAGTTGCCCTCAAGGCGGTTGTTTCCACTATTATCGCTTTTAAGCTTTTTTACACCAGCGCCCCAAAATTCAATCAGCCCATTAACGTGTTCTTTTGGCTGCTGATACGAATTTGAATTGGTATCAAGGCGACTTGCTACATTATCTTTTCGATGCCCACCTGCTAATATGGTTCTTATGCCGTTCTTGGTGCGTTGTACTACCACACCTGGTGAATCTTCGTATCCGCCGCTAACCGCATCGGGATCGGTGATTTGTTCGCCATCTTTTTCAACTAAAAACCAAGTATCGCTCGGTAATTTTCGATCGACTGAACCCAAATATACATCTTGGCTGGCATCACCTCCGTTCCAGTTTTTGGCTTCGGTAACGGTTACTTTTGCAAGTACTATGTTATTACAACTACTTGCGGCAGAATCCTGGCATTGCTCGTTGCAACCATCGCCACCATCGCACTGTTCCCAATCTTGATTCACTGCCCCATCTCCACAATATGCCATGCCATCGTCTTGTCCATCGTCGTCGCCGTCATCACCACCGCCAGTTGGGTCACCCGGTTCACCGGTTGGGTCATCTGGCACGCCATCATCATCGCTTTGCGGTTGAGGCATTGTAAATACTTGCAAATTCCACATGCCATCACCACTACAATTTTGCATATCGCGGCAACCACAACGCCAAGCACCTTCGGTAAATACACATTGGTACGTGGCAACAAAATTGACCATGCCGAACTGGTCCTGATCATAGATATCAGTCAATTCCCCCAAACCAACAATCCAATTCGGATTATTCTCGAATTTGGTGTCACTACTGAGTGAACCGCTCTGCCAAGTTTGACCATCTTTCGTGTAGTAAACCTCGTGCCAAATAAAGCTGGTCGGTTCGCCATTTCCGGCTTCGAATGTGGCATTGAGTAAGTTACAACGCACTTGGAGCAACATCTCTTTTGCTTGTGAGAATACATTCCAAGGATGAGCAAATGTCTCGGGCACCATATCTTGTCCACTCTCTATGTTGTGGCAATATCCACCAATAGTTCCAGGATCATCGGGCTCTGCGGTAACATCTACCTCAACCGAAGCGGTAGATTTTAAATCGCCATCTGCACATTCGATCATGAATTCGGTTTTTTCGGTCAAGTTCTCAATCACTCTTTCACCCCCCATTGCATCAACATCGCCTTGCCAACCGCCACTTGCTGTACAGGCGGTTACGTTTTCGGTATCCCATTTAAGCGTAACCGAACTACCGGTGATGACAGTCATCGGGTCGGCACCGATCGAAACGAAAGTATCGTTTAAAAGGATTTCGGCTTCAGCGACTTCTTCACCTCCACGACCGCTACAGGTTAAGGTGAATTTTTTGTCGGCCTGGACATCGCCAATCTCTTGTTCGCCGCTAAGCTCTTTCTCGCCTTCCCAATCGCCACTTGCTACACACGTTTCGGTATTTTCGGTATTCCACGTTAATTTTACGGTTTCGCCGGCTCGAACAGCAACAGCATCGGCTTGTAAACTCACGGTTGGCGCCGGATGAACCACGGTAACGGTAACGGTTTGGCTAACACTTTCACCGAACGAATCGGTACAGGTCAACACATACTCTGCATCATCCATCATGTTTTCAAAGCGCTCAACACCACGTGCACCCCGTTCGCCCTCCCAACTGCCACTGGCAGTACAGGTGTCGGCATTTTCGGCGACCCAACTCAACTTTACGGTTTCGCCGGCGTTAACACTGTCTGAGTCGGCATCAAAACGTAAGCTAATAGCACTCGACTCAACAGTGACCACTGCCGAACGACGAATCGAGGCCACACTTGGGCCGGTGTCGTCACCTCCATCGGCGGCATTATAACAAACGAGCGTGTACAGCTTACTTTCGGTTATATTTTCGAAAGTTTGGCTCCCGCTTAAATCCTGATCACCATCCCAATCGCCCTCGGCGATACAGCGAGTCGTATTGCTCGATTCCCAGGTAATG
>CAZOZW010000003.1:39880-41192 GCA_964584385.1 uncultured Candidatus Peribacteria bacterium | reverse complement strand
AGATCAAGCGAAAGATCTTCGGTGATATTTGTGAATTGTTGGCTGCCTTCGGTGGCTTTATCGCCTTGCCAACTTCCACTTGCCACACATTTATTCGCCTCGGTCGCTGTCCAGGTCACCTCCGAAACCCCTCCGTACGGAACAGTCAAGCTAGAGGCATTGAATTCGAGCGTTGGTGGTGGGGCAACGACCTCGATCGTTACCGTATCGGTCACTTCACCACCACGATTGGTACAGGTAAGTTCAAACTCGGTTGTTTCTACCAAGTCGGTAAATTCCGCCTCGCCGTTTGCTTCTTTGTTGCCATCCCAACCGCCACTTGCAATGCAAGAATCGGCGTCGGTCGTACTCCATGTAAGCCTTGCGACTTCGCCGCGCCGAATTGTTTCGTTTTCGGCATTGAGCATTAAAGTCGGTGGCGGTGGCAACACAGTAATCACTACCTGATCGCGAATCGTACCACCGGGTCCAATACAAGATATTTGATAGGTGATAGTTTCGGTTTCGTCACTCAAGTCGGCGATCGTTGCTTCGCCACTCATCGGCAAATCCCCTTCCCAACCACCACCGGCTACACAGCGGGTCGTATTCGACGATTGCCATTGCAAGGTGATCGATTCACCGCGGCGCACCGTATCTTTATTCGCATTGAGCGACAGTGTCATAATGCCGGGATCGACCGAAACCGATATTGTACGGGTGATAACTCCGCCCAGCGCCGAAAAGGTATTCAGCGATTGAGTCGTGTTTTGGTAACAGGTAAGAATATATTCTTGGTTTTGTGTAATATCGCCGATCAATTGGCTGCCGATTATCTCACGATCACCCGACCAATCGCCAGAGGCGGTACACGAACTAACATTTTTTCCCTCCCAATCGAGCGTGACCGATCCACCAATCGGAACGAGTAGATTATCGGCGGTAAAAGTGAGTTTTGGACTTGGCGCCACATCAATCACTAAAATCTCAATCTCATCACTTGTTTCTCCGGCGGGGCCGGTACAGGTTAATCCAAAAATCGTATCTTCAACTATTCCGTCGATCGTTTCTTCTCCACTTACAGCACGTGAGCCATTCCAACCACCACTTGCAGTACAATTTTCGGTATTATTCGATGACCACTGTAAAACGGCTGCGCCCCCTTTATCGATTACGGTGTCTTCTGCAGAGAATGCCAATACCGGTGGCTCTGGTGAAAGCGTAACCTCTACGGTATCACTAATGCTGCCATACTGCCCTCCACAAGTTATGGTAAAGGTCTTATTCGTTTGAATATCGCCGATAGTTCTTGTGCCAGACGCCGGATAGGTAT
>CAZOZW010000003.1:38312-39870 GCA_964584385.1 uncultured Candidatus Peribacteria bacterium | reverse complement strand
CAGTCACCGCTGGCTTCACATTTTTCGGTATTATCCGATTCCCACACCAGCTCAACTGCACCACCTCGCTGCACCTGGGTTTCGCTCGCTTTAAATTCAAGAGTCGGTTGGCGATCGACACATGCTCCATCGGCACAATTACATTCTTTATCGATATAATAGATATCACAACTGGCGTTCTCTCCGGTTTCGTTGTATTTCAAAAAGTATTCTCGAAGAGTGTTGTCATCGACACACCAATCTTGCCCGGTATTACTGCCATGAACAGGGCTTGGTGAGCCTTTTACACGACCTTTGGTCAAATAGTCTCGCGCTCCGCCATCGGTTTCTTCACAGCGATCAGCCGGGTATTTGTCGTCTGTAATACAAGCGCCGCAATAGCTGCTTCCGGTTGAATTACAGGGCGAATCCATTGCATATCTTACCGCTCCGTCGCCACATTGCTGTGTAATTGCAGCTTCGCTACCACAAAAGAACGCACTCCCGAATTGCTGCTTACAAACCGTTCCTTCGGGGATGATCGAGACCGTTACGGTTTGTGAGACATAGCCGGCTTCATTTTCACAGACAAGCGTAAAACTCTTTTGCTGCTGAATGTTCTCTACCAACTGAGTTCCGAACAGTGGGCGTACCCCCTGCCAGTCGCCACTTGCAACGCACGATTCAGCGAGTTGCGACGACCACCGCAAAATAACATCTCCACCTTTTACCACTTGTTTCTGACTCGGGCTAAAAGTAATGGTGAGCGTTGCCAGCGGGTCGAGAGTAGTGGTTTGTGCACCTGCAGGTACAGTAAACGCAAAACACAAGACCGCGGCAGTAATTGCAAAAACAGCGTTTCGCAAACCAAAGAGAGAGGCTTTCATAAGAAAATTGAAATATTTATATTTGTTTGTTCTTACTTATTATACCACTTTTAAATGGTAAAACAAAAGATGAATGTTGCCTATTCATCTCGGTGCCCTAAACCGATTTAATGCTGCTGCGCTACCGCTTTGAACTCCTCAAAACTATTTATATAGTTATCGGGAAAATGTTCGGTCGACGAGAACGCCAGCATAATCGCATCGGGAGAAAAGTCGGAGAATTCATGCCAAACAAGATTATCGATAAACATGCCCCGCTGCGGCGCGTTCAGTGAAATGGGTTGCAAAGGCGAGCCATCGGTCGAAACCTTTAACGTGCAACGACCGCGCAAGCAGATAAAAAACTCTTTTTCTATCGTATGCGCATGGGCGGCGCGTACCGCACCCGGCGGAATACTCCAAAAGTAGTACGTGCGTTTCACTTCGAACGGGATTGCCGAATCAAGATCGATCGGTACGAGTTTGCCTCTGTCTTGCTCGTACAGCGGCAGTTCGATTTCGCGGATTATACCGGGCATTGTTCTGTAAAATATTCAAATGAAACACTGGGAAACTTTTGTTGTAAATGCTCGGTAAGTGCTATTGGCCCGAAGCGCTCGGTGGCATGGTGACCGCCTGCGATAAAATTAAGCGGCATTTCGGCAAACATGTGCCAGTGCTGCTCGCTCAGCTCACCGGCAATAAAAGCATCA
>CAZOZW010000003.1:32093-38302 GCA_964584385.1 uncultured Candidatus Peribacteria bacterium | reverse complement strand
TTCTTCAAAACAAATATTTGCGTAATCGGCTCCGCCACCGCTACAGATGCCGATTTTTTTGATTGGTTTTTCGGTAAACTGCCCGGCAAAATTTACTTGCCCGAATGCTTTTTGACAGCGGTTTTTCAATTCTTCGAAGCCAATCACCATTTCTAGTTCGGCTACGGCGCAAATATCTTTTATGTAAAAATACTTCGCCCCAAGCAATTTGGCGATCTGTGCATTATTGCCAAGTTCTTCGTGAGCATCAAGCGGAAGGTGATAACCAAGAAGCGAGATATTATTGGCGAGGAGTAATCGCAATCGCTCAGCCAAGAGTGAATCAACAGTGCGTACTCCTTTACCCCAAAACAACCCATGATGAACGATGACTGCGTTGACTTGCTTTTCTGCCGCTGCCTTTAAAAATGCCCGGCTGGCAGTGGTACCGAGCAATACTTTTCCTACTTTAGTTGAGCTTGGCACCTGTACACCATTAACACAATACGGGTCATCGACCTCGTTGATTCGTAAAAGCGAATTGCAGCATGCAGAAAGCTCAGTTTGGGTAATCATCGTTTCGTTTGGTTCTTGCAAGCAGTTTGCCGCAGTTCGATATAATAATCAAGCTTGTCTGCGAATGAGCTAATCAGCAAACTGCTCGTCATGCAACACCGACTCGCGCGTGAATTGATCAGCGAATAAAAATTGTAATCTGCCACGGGTCAGCTCGGTAAGCGACCGATAATCGATAGGATCTTCAGTTACGCCATAGCGATTTTCAAGGAGATCACGTAAATCATCATCACTCAATAGCTTCATTAATAAGCCATAATTACCCAAGCTTTTTTCATGCTGATATTTGCCGGACCTATGCTTCCCAAGGTAATAATCTAATTTACTAGATGCTTTTCTACGAGCAAGTCCATCCGGGTGTTTTTCGTTGATCATTTGGATTCTTTCTTGCTTGCGAATATTACCGATCGCGATTCTGCTGGTAGAGAAGATCATTTGCCATTCCGAACTCACTGTTTCGCCATGTTCTTGGGCGATTCTGTCAATCTCAGATTCGGCTAGATCAATCATCTTGTCAACTTCATCGAGTTTTTCATTATTATAATTCCCAACCAAAGCTTGCTTCTTCTCGTGCCAAATCACATTTGTATTCACCGACTCTTTCTGATTTTCGGAATTACCAATAACTCCATTTTCTGCAAGGTAATCAACGGCATCTTTGCCTTGTGCAGTTGCAAGATTTGAGACGAGTGTAAGCAGATTTTGGAGTGCATTCGATTGAATATTCGCTCCCAACTGATCTGGCGTTTCGGAGCGACTGGTATCTTCAATGCGCACAAATCTTCTTGCCTCTTTCCCAACAGCATTCGTTTCAAGCGCTTTTTCAAAGTCATCATAACTCATTGTAATCCTTGCTCTGGCAATACCATGGATAGATGGGTATTCGTGGGTTACACCGGTTTTCGGATCGGTGAACCTGATTGGCAAAGCACGATCGGGAGTAGGTGTACCACCATAGTAACAATTATCAAGCAGGGCTTCTTGTAGATCTTCGCTGTTATCGATAAATCTGCCGGGCAGACTCGTTGGCAAAACTGTTATCGCAATAGTTCGAGGGTCGGTAACGACCTCATCTTTACCGGTTCGGTCACTTTTTAAGGTCAACTGTGTGTCGTAAGCGGTGTCGCCAGCATGGTTCTGATTTGTGGTAATCGAACTATAGCGCTGCATTAGGTTGACACTATTGCGAACATACTCGCTCGGCACATGGCCTGTGGTTTCGTCACACGGGGTACTGACCGATGCATGAGCACACGCGGTTGTCCAGACATTGAAATGTTCTTTTTCGATCAATTCTTTTGCATCGGCAAACTCTAGGGATTCGGCAATTGCGTCCCAGTTTTCAATCGTCGATTTCGGAGCGAGATGCAGATAATCATTTATCCGTTTTTTAAAGACATTGAGTGTAAACAGCAGATATGAAAGATTCTTGTTATCTTTACATCGCTCAGCATCTTCTTCGCGCGTGTATATACGAACACCATTTGGCATACCGCCTTCGGGGTTTTTGTACGGGAACATCGATCCGAGAAAGAGCGGATTATCATCACCGAGTTTTTGCAAGATATCTTTCAGTATTTTGTGAAGCTCAGCTCGTAAGCCCAAAAGCCCATGCACTACTTTGGTTTGTGTTTCGCGCATTGCCACCTGTGCCTCTTCGGCGTGCTCGGGAATAATGTTCGGGTTGCTCGGACTAACATTGTATTCCATTTCTTGCCCAAAGTTTGGTCCGCTCACAATAATATTATGCAAGTGATCTTCGCTGATCATGCGTTGTTTTTCTTTTTCTGCGGTTACAAAATCATCTCGTGATTCGTTTCGAACACGTCGATACTCTTTGGCTTGCGGATCATCTTTCAAATCGTCATTGTAATTAGGGTTGAATTGAAGTGGATCATGCAACAAAACCCTTATCTCACTTTTTTGAATGCGGTCGTCTCCGTTATTGCGAGGGTGCTCGCCGTAACCATCTTCGACCTTTCTTCGCCAATGCCTTGCAGGGCAAACAATGTAATACTGACTAGAGCCATTATGAAGCTGCAGTAAATAAATACGAGCTCCATTATCGGGATTAATCCTCTCTTCGAGAACCTCACCTCTTTGTTCAAGGCTTACACGAAAATCATTTAGGTCAATAACTTCTGCATTGCGTTTAATTCCCTTGTCGGCATTGTCCTCCGGTGCTTCGAACGGTCGAACTTGCCCTTGGGTATTCGTATCTGTTGATGGTTGAAATCGTTCTGGTGACATATGTAAGTATTATTATAAAATATGGTGGCTGATTCTTCAGAAAAAATCTTTTTTTGTCAACGACAGCAATAAAAATTAGACAAAAAAGCTTGAAACAAAAAATCCCACCGATCGATGCGAAAGGTGGTTTCGTTCTATCGATCGGGTGCTGCTAGAGCGTTTTAAGCCGCTCTTCGAGCTTGTAGACCTCGAGGCGGTCGCCTTCTTCAATAGCCACCTTGCCCTCGAACTGAATACCGCATTCTTGGTTTTCTTCTACTTTTGGTACTTTTTTCTCAAAGCTCTGTAACGATTGAATCTTACCGATACCAACCGGCTCATCTTGGTCGTCGCCACGGTAAATACGAACCGATGATGAATTTTCGACAAAACCTTTTCGTACGGCACAGCCGACGATCATCATCTTCTTTTTGGTGTAGAAGATCTGCTTTACCTGCAATTGCCCCGTAACCGATTCGATAATCTCCGGCTCAAGCAAGCCCTGAAGAATCGATTTCACGTCATCGATCAGCTTATAGATGATATCGTAGCTTTGCACCTCGACTTGTTCTTTTTCGGCGATGCGCTTAACGCGCGGCGAAACAAGAACATTAAAGCCGAGTACGATCCCTTGGCTGGCTGCCGCCATCATCACATCGTTTTCGGTTACTCCACCAACTGCGGCATGAATCACTTTGGGTGCTGCTTCGGTCGATTCGATTTTTTCAATCGCCTGACGTACCGCTTCGAGCGACCCTTCGGTATCGGCTTTTAAAACAATCTTCAAAAACTTCATCTTTCCCTGTTGCAAACTCGCCATAATCTCGGTTAGCCCAGCCCCTGCAGATTTTTCGTCGTGTGCCAAAAGCTTGATCTCCTCTGCCTTTTCACGTGCTAGCTTGGCGCTTGGGTACACCTGTAGAATGTCTCCGGCAGATGGTGGTTCGCCAAGCCCCGAAACACGCACCGGCATGCCGGGCGTTGCGCTTTTAACTCGCTTGCCGTCGTCGTTGATCATCGTTTTGATCTTTCCTGCCGATTCGCCAAGGATGATGTTATCGCCGATATTCAAGGTTCCGGTATTGATAAGTACGGTCGCAACCGCCCCGAGTGATGGGTCGAGATGCGCCTCGATTACCGTGGCAACCGCCAATCGCTTCGGATTCGCCTTTAGTTCTAGTAATTCGGATTGTAAAACGATTATTTCGAGCAAGTCATCGATTCCTTTGTTCTGCAATGCCGAAACGGGAACGATTTCGGTGTCGCCGCCCCAATCGCTGGCGGTAAGCTCATGTTTTGCCAAATCTGCCTTTACTTTATCGAGGTTTGCTTCGGGTTTATCGATTTTATTGATCGCGACGATGATTGGTAACTCGGCCTCGCGTGCGTGATTGATCGCCTCTACGGTTTGCGGCTTAATACTTTCATCGGCAGCTACTACTAAAATAGCGATATCAGCGGTTTTTGCGCCACGAGCCCGCATCGAAGTAAACGCCTCATGCCCGGGGGTATCTAAGAAGGTAATCTTCTTCCCTTTTTTCTCGACTTGGTACGCCCCAATATGCTGGGTTATTCCGCCAGCTTCGCCATCGGCGACTTTTGCCGAGCGAATCGCATCCAATATCTTCGTCTTACCGTGATCGACATGCCCCATCACAACGATCACCGGCGGACGCTCACTGAGATTTTCAGGGTCATCGGCAAGCAGTTGTTCGAGATTTCCTTCTTTAATGTCTTCGGCGGCGGCTTGCTTTTCTTCTTTTTTGAGCTGCACTCCCAAATCTTCGGCGATGATCTGGTAAGTCTCAAAGTCGACCGTATGGGTCAACGTTGCCATCATCCCGTTTTTTAACAATACTCCGATGATCTCGCTCGACGGGATTCCGACTTTTTCGGAAAATTCTTTGATCGAGATCGATTCGGGAATTTCAACGATTCCTTCTTTTCGTACGAGTTCGGGCCCCTTCTTCTTTTTGCGCTCCATGATTTTTTTCTCAAGCGCTTCGCGTTCGCGCTCTTCTTTGCTTTTGCGCTCTTGCTCCTCGTGGCGTTTTTTTGCCTCGGCCGCTGCCTCCGGATCAACCTCGATTTTGCGGAAGATCGCCGGAGCGACACCTTTTGCATCACCGGTTGCTTTGGGCTTTGGTTCTTCTTTTGGCTTTTCTTCTACTGCCTTCTTGCCTAAGCGATTCAGCTTTTCAAACGCATTCTCTACTTTTGGCTTTGGCGGCTCTTCTTCAGTGGCAATCTCGAGAGTATCCTCTTGCTGCTCTTCTGGTTCATCATCGATTTGCGCTACCAAAGGCGGAATTTCGCGCTTTAGCTTGCGCGATGCAAAGCGAACAATACCACTGGCAATAGTTTCGGGGAACTCGCGATCGGTGGGTTTTACACCAAAATTAACGGTTCCGAGCATACTGCGGAGTTCTTGTGAAGTAATGCCGATGTGCTTTGCCAACGCGGCGGCGCGTATCTTTTTTTCCATGCAAGGGGCATTCTTCCATAGAATTTTGGTTTTTCCAAGCGAATTGCTGAAAAAATCAGCTTTTATGGGTTTTGATAAGGATGCATTTCATAAGTTCTACAGTACATTTTTTAAAATATGATGACTTAATACATAAAAAAGATTTGATAAATGGCGGCATTCTCTGCTATACTAAGCATTGAACTTTTAAACAAATTTCCTTTTTAACACAAAAATGAAAAAGATTCTTCTTACCGGATTGTCATTTATGATGGTTTTCGGTGTTGCCGTTGTTCCATTTCAAGATGCATCGGCGCAAACCTGTACCGCTCTTCGTGATGAAGACAAGGACGGTTTCTTCGCATCTCCTGATCCTCAAAACGAGACTCAGTGTGAAGGTGCATTCGGTCTTAAGGGGTATGAGATGGAAATCTGTGATTGTCCTGAACTAAAAGTGGGTCGCAGATGTAATGGTACTCCGCTTGATGTTGGCGCACTCGGTACCCTGTTCGATACGAATGAATATGACAACTTATTCAAAGGTCGAAACTTTAATCCCCGTGCCGCAGATGTGCCCGATGATCGAATCGACCAGAACTGTGATGGTAAAGATGAAAGTCTGATCACCGATCGAAACATCTTCGACCTTCTCGAAACTGCAATCCAGATTCTTGGTGGACTCGTTGCCGGTATTTCAACCCTCGTTCTGATCTGGGGTGGTATTATGTACGCTACCGCAGCAGGTGACGAAGAAAAACTGCGTAAAGCGCGCAAAGCCATGATCGGCGCACTCGTCGGCTTGGCGGTTGGATTACTCGCTGCTGTACTTGTCGGACAGGTTGTCGCTTGGATTCGCTAAGCGAAACCAAACACAAGAAACTAAACAAACGGAGGCTCGAAAAAAGTCTCCGTTTGTTGATTGCAAATTTAAAACCAAAATGCTTAAAACAATACTGATAGT
>CAZOZW010000003.1:10924-32073 GCA_964584385.1 uncultured Candidatus Peribacteria bacterium | reverse complement strand
CTTCTCACTTGCACCCCCTCTCACCGCATCTGCCCAAATCTGCAGCTTGCCGGATGCCGACCGCGACGGGTATTTTGCCTCGCCAAACCCCGATAGCGACACTGTCTGTGATGGAGGCTTTGGAGTAAAAGGCTATGAAATTCCTTTATGCGATTGTCCTGAGCTCAAAGTCGGAAAGGAGTGTGAAACCGTTGGAGGCAGGCTTACCGAGATTCAACTTTCAAGCCTGTTCGATACGAATGAATACGATCAGCTTTTCAAAGGTCGAAATTTTAATCCACAAATGCCCGACGTGCCGGATAATCGTATTGACGAAAATTGTGATGGGTATGATGAGGTAATCAGGCAACATGGCACAATATCGGAAGGTGCTCTCTATATTGTCTCGTTCTTTATGGGCTTTATGATAGGTTTTATAATGTAAGTCGATGTGGGAAAAACGAACACCATCTTTCTAGCCCTGTTGGCAGCCATTGCCTTTCCTTCGGTTTTGTTTGCGCAAGAAACTTGCGAATTACGCGATGAAGACGGAGATAAATATTTTGCATCAAGTAATCCTGATGAAGAAACAAGGTGTGATGGTGCACTTGGTGTAAGAGGTTATGAGATAGAAATATGTGATTGCCCCGAACTACAAGTAGGCAAAGAGTGCGGAACCATTGGGAACACGCTCACAGAAACCCAGCTCTCGAAACTGTTCGACGCAAACGTGCACCAGCAGCTACTAAAAGGTCGCAACTTCAACCCCGACATGCCCGATGTGCCAGAAAATCTTATTGATGAAAACTGTGATGGATTTGATGAAAACCACACCTCCGAGGGGGAAATTATCAATTTTTTATTTGTATACATGCCAATCTTTGGGGTTTTAATTACAGCTACTTGCCTCATTATGCTGATTGGAGGTTTTATTTTTTATGTACTCGCAGCAGGTGATAAACATTCTCGAAAAAGGGCAACTTCGATGATAATCTATTCAGCCATTGGCTTATTCATTGGGCTTCTTTTTTTGGTGCTCCGTCCACTGTCATGTGTTACCTGCTATAGCTGAAATGCTGATTGTGCGAAAACAGCAAAAACGCCCCCCGTTTCCATGTTTAAGCTTAGACCACAAGAAAAATGAACAACAATTAAAATTGTACATTATAGCATATATAAACGTTACAATGTACAATTTTTAAAACGCGGCTATTTGGTAAAGTACCCCACTATCGCCTAATCTGCAAGCGAATCATACCTTCATCTCCCTTAAGCTCAGCTTCGGCATCCGGCGAAACGACCGACTCGGTAAGCTGTGTTGCCAGCACTTCGTTTTGAATCATCTCGCCAAAAGCAGTTACTACTTGATTAGCGCCAGAAATGCCAACCGAAATACGGTCTGCAATGTCGTAATCGGCTTGCTTTCGTATATCTTGAATCTGCCGGATGATCTCGCGCGCCACACCCTCTTGTTTGAGTTCTTCGGTGATCTCGGTATCGAGCGCTACCACAATCCCGTTTTCAGACTCTACGTTTAAGCCCTCTTTGCCGGTAAAGCCGATCTCGATATCTTCGTGGCTGAGCTCCCATTTGTTCGCTACGATTATGTTTTCGCCTTGTTCTACAAAATTACCACCCTTTGCTTCTTTTATGATGAATTGCACATCTTTGCCGAATTTAGGACCGAGCGTACGCGCGTTCGGTTTGGCGAATTTCTCGGCTAATGATTCGGGGTCGGCAACGCAATCGAGCTGTTTTACGTTGATCTCTTCGCGGATGATGTCGGAATTTTCGAGTACTTTTTTCGAATCGACCGCAGGCGGCAAGGCGATTTTAAGTTTGCCGAGTGGCTGTCGCACACGGATTTTTTCTTTGGCACGAATCGCCAAAGCAAGTGAGATGATGTTGCGCACTGCGTCGATCTCGGTACGAAGTTTTTCATTATCGGCAAATTGCTCCGGCTTGGGCATATTCGTGTGATGCACCGAGGCGGCATCTTGCTTACTTTTTAGGTTTTGCCAAATGGTTTCGGTAACAAACGGGCAAATTGGCGCAAGGATTTGGCTGACGGTTTTTATAACCGTGTAAAGCGTGTTGAATGCCGCATCTTTATCGGCATCGGCTTCGCTTTTCCAAAAGCGGCGGCGACTGCGACGAATGTAAAAATTCGTCAGCTTATCTAAAAACACCGGTATCTCTCTGCACGCCTCATCAATCTTGTAGGCATCCATCTTACTACGAAAGTTTTTTACCAAATGCCCAAGTTCTGCCAAAATCCATTGGTCGAGTTTTGAAACAGAATGCCCTGATTCAATCTTAGAATTATTTGTGATTAAGAAGTCAAAATGCTTTTCAATCGTTTCTTCCGGTCTTTCACTGCTGGTATCGATAAAGTTTTCTGTTCCGTATAAAGGTTTGAGAGTTGTTAATACTTCATACAACTCTCTCGATCGATTCTCAAAAACCAAGTCTTCATCAGTATGGTTTTTTATATCGCATTCCAATATTTTTTTCATACTTGGATGTAGTACCCGAAACTCGATCTGAGGAAAGTGCTTTCGCCATTTTGCAATCTCATATTCTTTATCACAAACATAGTCTATAACCACGCTTTTTCCATCTTCTATTAGTTTTTCTGTACTCTTGATTAAACTGTTATGAATCTCCTCCAAATGCTCGTGGTTCTTCTTCTCCCAAATCATTCCATTGTTATCATTCGTGAATACTTGCTCGCATATTTCATCACCATGCAGCACTGAATAATCTTTTTGCGCCAGAAGATTAGCTATCGTTGTTTTACCGGCGCCACAAGTACCCGATAAGAAAACAACTTTTGAATCTGACTGCTTTGGCATCCACTCATCGATATTCGCATACGTCACAAAAAACGAATAGGCGTTCCATAGCGGCAATAAAACTTTGCGCAACACTTCGGCAACGCCTTCTTCGCTAAAGCGCAATTCATCGGCTTTTACCGCCGGCGAATTCATCAGGTAAAAGCGCATTGCGTCGGCGCCGTATTTATCGAAGATGATCTGCGGGTCGGGGTAATTCTTTTTCGATTTACTCATTTTTTGCCCGTCTTCGGCGAGAATAATGCCATTAACGACCACATTCTTAATCGCCGGTGAGCCATACAATGCGTTCGCAAGAACGTGCAATGTGTAAAACCAGCCGCGGGTTTGGTCGAGCCCTTCGGCAATGAAATCGGCAGGGAACGAAATATGCTTGTTGTCGAACAACACGGTCCCGTCGCTGTTTTCATTATTTTTTCCAGTGAGATCGAGTATCATCTCAACTGCCTTTGTGTTGCCGCTAAGCGCTTTTTCGCCGGTAGAAACGAACCCATGTTTTTCGTAAAACGACCGGGCATTTTCTTCGGCGCCAACCGTGATTTGTGAAAACCCTTGGCGCTTGGCATGTTCTATGCCGAAACGGATCAAGCGAGAGCCAATCCCCTGCCCGGGGTGTTTGGTATGAATACGACTCAAGCGGCAAACAGTATCGCTTTCGGGTAATAGTTCGATTGCCGAATGGGGCGCAAAGCTGCCCATAAAAAAGACCTCGGAACAATCGAGAAAAGTTTTTTTACTCAGGCAGATATCGATTTCAAACTTCGAGCGCCAGCATTCTTTAAACATTTGAAATACTTCTTCTTTTTGCCCGGTTGTAACTGCTTCGCAGATATCGGTCTCTGTAGTATCGTGCTGGCTGGCATAGGGCATAGAACCACTTTCGAACCAGCAATCGAGCACTTCTTCGACGCGGTGCATATCGCTTTTACAACGCGGACAATCGAAGATTACTTGATCGATATACGGACGATGAAGGTCGATTTCACCGGTGTCGTTTTGCGGGCGAGCCGAGCTCGAGAATTCAAAAACCTTGCCTTGCGTTGGTACTTCGCGGTAGGCAGTGGCATGTGAAACATTATGAAAATGCTGCAAAAACCGCCGCAATACTTCGCCGTGGGTTACAACGAGCACTTTTTTATTGGGATGTTTCTGTTCGATATCGGCAATAAAATCCTTCACCCGTCGCTCAACATCGGCAGAAGACTCACCCCCGTGAGGATTTTCGTGAAAACGGGTTTCGAGCGAGCCGAATTGATTCTTCCATTCATCGATATTTTTTCCGTGCAACTCACCTCCATCAATTTCGCTGAGCCTTTCATCAAGCACAATTTCGATATTTTTCTCAGCTGTTTTTAGCAAAGCTTCGGCGGTTTGTTTGGCGCGTAAAAACGGTGAACAGTATACCGCCGCAATATCGGAATCTTTTAGTTCTGCGCCCATTTGTTTTGCTTGTTCAACTCCGGTTGCGGTGAGCTCAACTCCGTCATCGACTTTTGTTGAAAGGATATTTTCGGTGTTATGGGTTGCTTCACCATGACGCACCACCAAAAAGCTTTGGTCTTTGCGGGCCTTGCGGGCAATGCTCTCTATTGAACCGGCAACTTCACGATGATCGCACTCGTTGCACTTCCACACCGGGATTGGTGCGCCCCAATACCTATTGCGAGAAATCGCCCAATCGGGAGCATTTTCAAGCAGTTTGCCAAAGCGGCCATGCTTAAGATGCTCGGGCACCCAACTGATGTCCTCATTTTTTTCGATCAGTTGTTGCTTGAGCTTTTGAATATCAACAAAAAAAGTATGAATACCGCGATACATCAATGCGCAATCGGTTCGCCAGCAATGCGGATAGCTATGACGGATCTGCTCGCGCTTGACGAGATCGCCGTTTTGCTTGAGCTGATTGAGCACCCAGTCGTTGGCATTACTCTCTTTACTGCCTTCTACTACCGGGTCGTAACGAAAATATTTTCCTTTTAGCTCGGGAATAGTGTCATCGAAATAACAGGTTTCGGTAAACGGGTAGATCAATGGCACTTTATTTGCCGTTAAAATCCGAGCGTCGTCTTCTCCGGTTGGCGCCATGTGTACAATACCGGTACCGTCGCTGTCGGAAACAAAATCATCACCGAAGATCTGCCAGGCGTTTGAGAGGTCGTAATCTGTTTTAGACGACGTATCATTATTATCTATATGTTTCGCTTGAATGCTTGAGGGAGTCTCGGAGGAGTTAACCCCCCAGTTCACTGGGGGGGAGACGGCGGCATCGGAATACTCTTCGGATAAATTCCGAAGAAAGTTATATTGCTGTTCCGCTAAGCCTTTTTTAAGCGGGTTGTTGCGAATGTAATCATGAATCCGTTCATACTCATTTTCGTGAAGGATGATTTTTTTGTCATACCCCTTACGCCATAACTTCTGAAATTCCTTGTCGCTACTTGGGTCCTTCCGTCTCGTTAATCCGCCAGTGAACTGGTCGGTTAACGAGACTGCCTTATCTTTTAACATATGCGAAGATTTGCCCTTAAGGTTTTGCACCATCTTCGGCAACGATTGCTTTGCTTCTTCTACTTGTAAAACCATATGGACATGATCAGGCATAATCACCAAATCGTAGAGCTTGTAGCCTTCTTCTTTTACAATTTTTTCAAACGCATTTGCACACTCCTTTCGCAAATCATCATTATTAAAAACCGGCACGCCCTTTTCTGTATTGAATGTTAGAAAGTAGAATCCTGGGTTGACTTCGTGATGATCTGTGAATTCTGATTGTGAG
The DNA here is from genome assembly GCA_964584385.1 of uncultured Candidatus Peribacteria bacterium. GTDB lineage: Bacteria > Patescibacteriota > Gracilibacteria > CAIRYL01 > CAZOZW01. Next base: position 26,463 of record CAZOZW010000003.1, on the reverse strand, counting down.
TCACACTCTGTTCGGGAGGCGCCTAATCTTTGCAAAAAAGGAAATAAGGGTTTATATTTTTTTCCAACCAGCTCCTTACCAGAAATTACTGAAGAGTCTTTTGCAGATTCATTATTTTCTTCATTTACAAGTAGTTGGTACAAATCATCTTTTGTATTCGCAGCTCTTACGATGCTGTCGTAAATGCTCTTTGCGAGAATGTAATTATTGCCGTCGATTGCTTTTACCATCAGGTAATCGATATTTGGATTTACACTTAGACCTAAATTACTCACCAGTGTCCATGGAGTCGTTGTCCAAGCTAATACATACGTTTTTGGTTCGTCTTCGAGCTCAAACCGCACTGTTACTGCCGGGTCGTCGATATCTTTATAGTTAAGATTCGCCTCGAAGTTGCTCAGTGGCGAAGCGAGTTTTGGCGAATAGGCGACTACTTTTTTTCCTTCGTAGATCAGTTTTTTATTCCACAGGCGTTCAAAAACACCCAAAATACTCTCCATATAGCCGGTATCCATCGTTTTGTAGTCGTTCTTAAAATCGACCCAGCGCCCCATTCGCTCTACGGTCTTTTCCCATTCGGCGGTGTGCTTGAGCACGATTGAGCGGCATGCCTCACAAAACTCTTTAATACCGAATTCTTCAATGTCGTCGCGATTTTTAAAGCCGAGCTGTTTTTCCATTTCGTGTTCTACCGGTACGCCGTGGCAATCCCAGCCGAAGCGACGCGGCACATATTTACCGAGCATGGTTTGGTACCGCGGAATCACATCTTTAATCGTACCGCCAACAATATGCCCGTAATGCGGCAAGCCGGTAGCAAACGGAGGACCATCGTAAAATGTGAAACGCTGCTCGCCTTCGCGCAAATCTAGTGATTGGCGAAAGCTGTCGTTCTCGCGCCAAAAGGCAAGAATCGATTCTTCGAGCTTCGGAAAATCGGCACGTGCATTAACCGGTGTGTATCGCTTCATGGTAATAAAAACAAGGATCGGTCACATTGACCTGATCCAAGGATCCCTTTGATCGGGGATGGTACCACCTTGGTTTCCCGAGGAACCGGGACACTTCATTTGCCTTGTTAACGGATGGGTTCCGGCAGATTCTACTCGCTGCTTTTGCAGCTTTCTTTCTGCGGCATTGCTTGGTGATAGCCAAGCTCAAACGCCTGTAAATCGATTGTAGCGCCATTGACCAATTGATGCAAATTGTTATTTGAGAAACTCTCTTAAGAATTGAAGATTCGGAAAGCAGCTTTTTCGGCAAAACAAAAACAAATTTTGGATGAAAAAAGATGCCGGTCTATTGTTGCTATTATATTGTTAGTATGTTATAATATATCACTGAGTAGATATACGTCTCGCAAAACAAATAAAAAATGATAAAGAGATCAATTAAACAGTGGCAGAACCGAAGAATCCTCAATCTTTCTCGAAAAGAATGGCAGAGGGTTTTACCACTTTTTATTGTAAAACTGTTGTTTCAAACCGCTCTGGTAATGGGCAGCTCATTCTCGGTTGCTCTGTTCATGGGTTATTATTCGGTCGATGCCCTGCCGGTATTCTTTGTCTTTCAGGCAATATTCGCGATTATTGGTACTGTCGCTCTTGCCGGAATGCTGCGCAGGATCCCACCAAGCCACATGATCATGCTGGCATCAGGCTTTGCATCGCTGCTGCTGATCTTCTCAAGCAACATCTTCGAATATAATCCGGCTCTGTTCTTCGGCATTTTGCTGCTGGTTTTTTCGGTGTTTCTGGCACAAGTCGGCATTTGGATCGCATTATTCATCGAAAATTTATTCTCACCGCTCGAAAGCGAACGCGCGTTTCCGGTAATAGAGGCCTCAGAGCCGCTCGGCGGCATTCTAGCCGGTTTTATTATGATCGCTCTCATCGGCGAACTCGATATCGAGCAGCTATTCCAGATCATCGGGTTTGTGCTCGCGGGCATTCCGATCTTTTTGTTTTTTAGCTTAAAGAGATTGCAGGCGATCCCCGTATTAAAAGTACGTCGCGAACGAAGGCTTAAAAAAAGGACTAAGCGCGAATTCATCATAAATATTCGGAGTATTGTTGTTACGAATAAGTATTTGATGTGTCTGTTCTTTATTATCTTTTTTCATTTTTTTGCCTTCCATCTCGTTGAATATCAGTTCAGTAAAGCGATCGATATGAGCGTCCGAACATCTGAGAATTATACGGTAGGTCCGCAACTTCAAGACAGTCACGATTACGAATACCACATCATTCATCATTTTGGGATGATCCATGTCATAATCCACACCATACTTTTAGTATTACAAATCCTTTTGGCAAGCCGTCTTTTACGACGATTTGGTGTGGTCAACAGCATGTTGATCAGCCCATTGTTCTATTTGGTTACTTTTTTAGTGATGGCAGTCCGCTTTACATTTATGAGCGCGATTATTTCAAAAGGAGTGTATGACGTTGGCGGTGGATTGAGCAGGATAACCTTCTTACAAACGTTTTTTGCCTTTTCTGAGCAAACACGTGATGAAGCAAAAGAGATACTGGAAGGAGTGGCGAGGCCGCTCGGGCTTTTTGTGGGAACCATTGCATTGGTGGTTTTGCAAGGATTGGTAGCCCCCGAATTATTCTCGACCGCGGTCAGTGTTATGCTGGTTGGTGTTTCATTGATTTCGATAGGATTACTCCTACGACTCAAAGATCACTACAGCAGCGTAAGTCGCGAAAAATTTTTGAATAACGATGACCTGGTCGAAAAAATGAACGCGATTGAGATATTAGGTCAACCCGGACACAATAAATCGGTTGAATTCTTGCTCGAAAACCTACGAGACACCAATCAGCTACCAGAAGTGAAAGTAAAAATCCTACAAGTGGTCGGAAGGCTACAAGCAACGAATGCTATCAGCGATATAGTGAACTGTTTTCACAGCAAGGATTATGCGGTGCGACTGGCAGCGGTAAAATCGTTAGGCAAATATACAAACTTGGGCAAGCACTTCTTCGAACAAGCTTTTTCAAAGCACATGGTGCAATCAGCACTGAAAGATCTATTCTTAAAAGCGCACAGTACTTCTATAAAGGTTGCGGCAATGCGGGTTTTTGCGAATCTAAAAGACCCCGAAATCATCCCGTTTCTTATTAAAGCACTTAAAACCCAAGATGACGAACTTCTGGCAGAGTGCATTTTGGTATTCGGGTTGTTTCACGATGCCGGCACGATCAGGCATTTGACCCCGTTCTTATCGGGGCGAACCACGTCTCGCCCGCGCGGAGCAGCGGTTATTGCATTATGGCAATATGAAGATGTACGCCCACGGGCAGAAAAAGCACTCGATGAAATGCTAAACTCGAAGAATGACGACAGTGTTATCTCTGCGATTTTTACGATTGGCGAAACACTGAATCATAATAAAAAGGTAGTCTTAAAAACGATGCTTACCCACAAGAACTATCGTGTTCGGCGACATGCAGCGATTGCGATGGCAAAACTACGCGACAATGATGTCGTTGATTATTTGGTGCGATTGCTATTTTACAAGGATAAAAAAATCGCTCTTAAAACAAAAAAACTGATCGAAGGAGTTGATCTTAAAATCATGCGCAAGGTCGAAGAGCGCTGCGTACACGAGGTTTCACAACGGGTGACTCGTATTCTTGAGAATGCCGGAACAAGTTTTCTCGAAAACCTACATGTTCGAGATCTGCATGAGCTTTTATTCTTGTTTCACCTTGTCGATGCCGAACAAGAAATATTAAAGATTCGAATGATATTGGGTGAAAAGGGTGAGCTGGAACCGGTGTATGCGTAAGGAAATGAAAACAAAAAGTGATAGTGTGGCGTGGTTATTAATCTCGAGCCCATTTATTATTATTCTACTCAGCTGCTTCAATTTCGGGGTGTTTCGTTTTCATAACTCAACCATGGAACCATCGTATTACATGGGTGACCACATTATTTACCAGCGAATTGCTTATTTGGAGTTCGGAGACGCAGTAGTAATTCACGCTGACAAAAAGAACTACACCGATCGACATTTTCCTCAGAACGAAGATCGTCACAAAATATTGAGGATTATAGGCACACCGGGCGATGTGGTAGTAATAAAAGACGGCAAGGTGTTGGTCAATGCGTCCGAAGATGACCAGGCATATACGAAAGAAATATACTATCCGACATGCTTTGCCAGCACCGGTTGTAAAAGTAAAAATGACATCGAGGGAAAAACCTATAACGTTCCGGAGGATAGTTATTTTTTGCTCGGCGATTCACGCGAGAGTAGTTTTGACTCGAGATTTGCAGAGAATCCATACTACCACAAAAAAGTCATAGCCGGAAAAGTTATAAAAAGCTTTGACCTAACTCACCTTTTTTAAGAACCCCTCGCCCACCAAAAATGTTTCACGGCTGCGGTCGCGGCACGATTCGGGCTTAAAGACTTTGGCTTTTTTAAAGCGCGATTTGAATGTTTTCCAAAACTCATCGAAGTCGGCGCCGGTGAATATTTTTAAAAGCAGGTTTCCGTTCGGCCTTAGAATCTCGCCAGAGAGTTCGAGAACACGTTCGCACAGTTCTACCGAGTGATATTGATCGGTGTCGGGTACGCCGGTGGTTTTTGGCGCCATATCACTGGTTATTACGTCGAATGGTTTTCGCTCGTGCAAAAACTTCTTTGCTCGTTCACTAAAAATATCTGCCTGAAAAAACTCTACACCGTCTATTGGCTCAATCGCTTGTAAATCGATGCCTACCAGTTTGTGCGGATGATGATTTTTGAATACTTGTAAGAAACTACCCGGTGCCGAACCAAGATCGAGAATGCGCTGATTCTTACCGACGAATTTCGGAAAACGCCGTAAGATATCCTCTAGCTTAAAAGCACTGCGTGCACGTAAGCCACTTTGTTTGGCCTTATGAAAAAACTTATCTTGTGGGGTAAACCGCTTTGGCAATATTGGTTATAAATCGATGACAGTGTACTGCTTCACCTAAAAATCACCAAGAGCTAGTGGCGTTTTTTTTGGGATGCCAACCGCACGCGGAAACTTCTTTTTTAGTTCACCCTGTTTTTGAAAGACCCATAAAAATCGCTTTTCACCACCGGTAAGTTCGTACTCGCATTTTTTCTGAAGATGGAGATTGAGCTTTTTGGCGAGCTCGATATCGTCTTTACCACATTCGGGGCCGCGCCATAAAATGAGTAACCCTCGGGGTTTAATAAACGGCGAAGCAATTTCGAGCAAAGTGGGATATTTTGCCACCGCCCTGGCAGTTACGATATCGAATGTTTCACGAAAATGTGGATTACGACCGAATTCTTCGGCACGCCCGGTTAAAAGCTTTACTCTATGCATGTTTGCCGTATTGGCGATTTGTGAAACAGCTTTTGTTTTTTTGCCGACCGAATCAAGACCGAACCATTTTGAGAACGGAAACACTACTGTCAAAGCCAAAAGTGGAAACCCGCCGCCGGTTCCCAAATCGAGGATTTTTGCTTTGAGTTCAACTTGTTCGAATATCGGCACTGCGGCGAGTGAATCGAGAATGTGTTTTTCCCAAGCGATTTCTTTATCGCGGATCGCCGAAAGATTGATCCGCGTGTTCACCTCTAAAAAATGATCGAGAACAGTTTCGAGTTGTTTTTTCTGGGCTGCTGTCGGAGTGAAGGGCGTCATCGTAAAAATAGTTTATCCGGCTGAAATACTCGGGATCAAACCACTGCGCTGCTTTTCGAATTGTTTGATCGATGCACTTGATTTCGCAAGCAGATCGGCGTCGCTCAGGCCTTCGAGCAGACGGATTTTCGAGAACTCGGCGATTTCAAAGGTGTATGTCTTGCCGGTGGCATCGGTTACGGTTTGTTGCATCAGGTCGATGGTGAGTTCGCTCAGCTCGTCTTGTGCCATTAATGCTTGTACGTCGCCCTCGGGTAAAACAATTGGGAGCAAACCGTTTTTTTCGGCATTGCCTTTAAAAATATCGGCGAATTCGGTTGAAATAACCGCCTTAATACCACTTTGCGTTAATGCCCACGGGGCGTGCTCGCGGCTACTGCCACAGCCAAAATTCGCACCGGCGATCACGATTTGCGCATCTTTGAATTCTGCGCGATTCATCGGGAATTGCGGGTCTTTTTTGAACTCGGCAAAACACCCCTCTGCCAAGCCCGATTTATCGGTTACTTTTAAATACTTGGCAGGAATGATCAGATCGGTGTCGATGTCTTTACGTGGAATGCGGATAGCGCGCGAAGTGAAGGGGTCGAAAATCATAGTGGGTTTAAGAAACGACTTCGATTATCTCGTAATGATGGGGAATCGGCAAGTTGATTGTTGCCAGGGTGTGTCTGTTATCGCGATTGATGTACTGTCTTATCATGCGATATCTCGACCGCTTACATATGAAAAGTCCTGCTCAAAAATACGGGCTTAATACGTGATATGCCGTTTTAAACCCGTATTATTTCGTCGATTTTGTCTTGATCACCAGCAGTAAACCGGTTGGCTAAAAAGATGAACTATTATTTTCTCAATCAATGTGCATTACAGAGATGTATCTGAATCTTCACCTGCCGCTTGCGGTAGAGATGTTTTGCAAAACGTCTCTTGCAGAAAGCGGCCCTTTGCGCCGAAATATGCCGTGGTGATAGTGTTTTTTTACTTTTCGGTTCAGCAAGCGGAGATGCCTCCTTTATACGCCTATTCTCACATACTGCTTGCGATTCGTAATTCTTCATTCGTAATTCTGCAATAACAGCGGATAGCAAACTATCCGCATGAAACAAATGAGACTATAATCGGAAAATCACTTCCAAAAATCTTTGACCGCCTTTTCAATAAACTCTTTGATTTTTTTCTGAAACAGTACTTTATCGTATTGCTTGGCGTGCTCGATTAAATCTTTGCTGGCAAACTGCCGGTTTCCCGTAGCCAATCTTTCTACTGCATCTGCAATTGCTTGTGCCGTCTGCTCATAAAAAAATATGCCGGTTTTGCCATCTTGCAGTGTAGTGGTAGCGCCGCCTTTGCCATATGCTATTACCGGCGTACCGGCAGCAAGTGCCTCTAAGCACGTTATGCCCGCATCTTCGATTTGAGGGAATAACAACGCTTTCGCTTGCGACATCAACTCGGGAATCTCGTCGTCGGGGACATAGCCCAAAAAGGTGATATTCTTGTAATCCTCGGCTTGTTTTTTGAGCTCGCCCTCATTACGCCCGGTTCCGGCGATAACCAGTTGCTTCTCGGGCATGGTTTTAAAGGCTTCGATCAATACATCAAATTTTTTTTGCGGCACGAGGCGACCAAATCCAAGATAATAGTTTTGTTTTTGCTGAGGTGTTTTCGTAGCAAACCGCTTTGTATCTACCGGTGGCGAAATAACAACGGCTTTGCGTCGATAATATTTCTCGATTCCGGTTGCGATAAAATCACTGTTGGCGATGTATTGATCCGGTCTTTGGGCAGCGCTTAAATCCCAAATACGTAATTTGGTGAGCAACTTGGGCAGCACACGTTTCATCATTTTCGGCATCGGAAAAAGCTCGATATACTCTTGCCAATCGCCCCATAAATAGCGGGTTGGTGAATGACAATAACAAATGTGCAATTGATTGGGGCGGGTAAGCACGCCCTTGCCAACAAACGAACTGCTCGAGATGATCACATCGTAATCACGAAGATCTAACGATTCGATCGCTTTGGGCAAAAAATGTAATAAAAACGGGTGACGCTTACGAATCGCCCGTGGCAGTTTTTGTAGATTTGAGGTTTTAATGCTTGGTTGCGGATCGGAAAAAGAGACGAACTCTTGCACGGAAACGGTCGTAAAGATCGGGGCATGCGGGTAGATTTCGTGTAAACTGTCGATCACCGCTTCGGCGCCACCGCTTACGGTCAGCCAATCTGCCACTATTGCCACTTTCGGCTGCTTCAAAATCGCATAAAAAAACACCGCCATAGTGCCCGAATTTTTTGTAGCTGGCAAAATCACAGCCGATTGTTTATGATGTTCACCTTTTAAGATGAGAACGTTTTGCGAATAAGACAGTGAAACAAGAAAAGGTGGGAGCGCATTTAATTGACTAAAATAATAAAATATGTCAAAATAATAGGATTTAATTTTATTTTGTATTTCAGGGATGGCGTTGGCAATAGAACAACAGGCGAAACAACTGATTGAAAAAAGCGATAAAGTGCTGCTCGTCGCCCATACCAAGATGGATGGCGACACGCTTTCGGCAACGATCGCGATGCATCTGTTGCTCAAAAAAATGGGGAAGCAAACCGTGGTGACCTGTGCCGATGCGGTTCCCGAGGAGTTTTCGTTCTTACCCGAAACCGAGGTGATGCGGCGCGAGATATCATCGGGGAGTGATTTTGTGATCTCGCTCGATTGTTCGCTTACTCATGCGCAAAAGCTCCGTTGGAAGATAGAAGATGAGCACTTGAAGATTTTTATCACGCCTTCGGGCGGGCAGTTTAAAAAAAGCGATGTCAGCTTTTTTGAGCAGTCGGATTTCGACTTGATCATTTGCCTTGATGCGGCAGATAAGAAACAGCTCGGCGCGATTTTTGAAGAAAACACCGAACTCTTTGCGCGCGTACCGTTGATCGTCTTCGATCACCATGCGAGCAACCCCGGATTCGGCACGGTGAATTTAATCGACACAAAAGCCGCCAGTACCACCGAAGTGCTTTTTCATTTTGTTAAAACGCTATTCGGCGCCGCGTGGGAGAAAAAAATCGATCCCGATGTCGCAACTTTATTATTAACGGGGATTATCACCGATACGGGCAGTTTTCAAAACCCCAATACCACGCCGCGTTCGCTCGAAGTCGCGGCCGATCTGGTTGAAATGGGCGCCCGGCAGCAAGAGATCATTCGTAATATTTTTAAGACAAAGAACATCCAAACATTAAAATTGTGGGGGCGTGTACTCTCAAAAATCAAAACCGATCCTATTCACCGCATGCTATGGAGTACGGTTTCGGCAGATGACTTAGCTGATACCGGTGGCTCTATCGAAGAAACCGGCGGCATTATCGATGAGCTCCTCGCCACCGCACCCGGCATGGAAATGGTTTTACTCTTAAAAGAGCGCTCCGATGGCATGATCACCGCATCGGTTCGAACAACAACCGCACTGTGCGATGCCGCGGAATTCGCCGCGGAATTCGGTGGTGGTGGGCACACGCAAGCAGCCGGATTCAAGATCCGCGGCAAGAAAGCATTCGACATCGTGGTTGGTGAAGTCGTTTCGGCAGCACAAACCTTTCAGGCAAAACGACTTAAGTTTCCGGGGAGCAATCAAACCGCCAAAGAAAACGAGCAGGTCGATCTTCCGCAAAAAAACAGCAGCATGACTTCTCCGATTGAGCTAGAGCAGCCCACCGAAAAAAGTGGCAAATCGGTCGATGTCGAAATGCCGCTGCCGGTCGAGATCGTTAAAAAATCGAACGCAGATTCTCCAACGACACCAGAGAACAATGACAAAGCCGATGCGGTTGAAACACATAATAAAACCGCCGCCGAGCCATCGATTACAGTAAGCAGCGAACAAGCCGATGAGGCTGAGCAAGAGCCAAGACCCGAGAAAAAGCAACAGGAATTCACCCCCGAAGATTTTTCGGAAATGCTCGAACGGATGATGAAACAAGGCCCGCTCAATAAAATGGAAGAAGCATCGAACACGAAAAAGAAAGCATCTGATGCTAAATCTAGTACTGACAAAGCGTGAACATACTGATTGGAATCTTCGGCGTTGCCATAGCCTACGTAATGACTCGCTACCGCAAACAATTCGTCGATTTTACGGGCAGCTGGGGGTGGGCTGAAAAATGGCTGGGACCGGGGCAATCATACGCTGCTTGTGTGATTATTGGTATTTTGCTGTTTTTTATATCGATCACGGTGATGTTCGGTCTGATCGATAACATACTGATGGGTATTTTCGGCAATCTGGTGCAACAGCCGCGCTCAAGATAACACCATTTTAAGCGCATCTAACAATCAGGATTGATGTTTTTTTGATTTGTGCTTGCAAAAAAGTGAGCTTCTGGAAAAATAGCCGTTGATAATTTATCTCAACACCCGATGAAAAAAATCTTATTCGTGCTCTCCCTCGTTCTGTTTACCGCGTGCGATGCGAACATCAGCGATAGTGGTGAACAGACCGAAATGGATGTATTTGCCGCTTGTGTTACCGAGTCGGGCGCAACCTTTTACGGAACCGAATGGTGCAGTCATTGTAAAAACCAAAAGGCGCTTTTTGGCAGTAGCATGTCTGAAATCGAATTCGTCGACTGCGATGTAAGCCGTGTTGTGTGCCGCAAAGAAGGCATTACCGGCTACCCGACATGGATTTTTGGTGACGGCAGTCGCGTAAGCGGTCGGCAACCACTGGCAACACTCGCCGAAAAATCGAACTGCACATTACCCGGCGGCGAAGATACCGAGCCCACCGAAGAAGTGAACGCCGAGGCATAGTCAGCAGAATCTAAAATGCAAAATATACCCCCAGGGGGTATATTTTTGTTGTGTTGCAAAAAAATAACCAATCTTTAATCTAACCAGTGATGAATCCTTCGAAAGCGATTACCGGCGAAGTCAGTAGAATCGATGCTTTTGAGCAGCGTCACAAACTCGAAACACCGATGTTCTTGGTGAAGATCTCTGCCGGATTCCCCAGCCCCGCCGACGACTACATCGATGGCAAGATCGATCTGAACGAGCACTTGGTTGCCCACCCCGCCGCTACATTTTTTGTGCGGGTCGAAGGCGACTCGATGAAAGACGCCGGAATTTTTTCGGGAGACATTCTGGTGGTCGACCGCTCACTCGAAGCGCGCCAAAACTCGGTGATCGTCGCCATTTTGAATGGTGAGTTCACCGTAAAGCATTTTTGCCTTACCGAACACGGCGTAACGCTGGTGCCGGCGAATACCGCCTATTCACCGGTGAAGATCAGCGATGAGATGGATTTTGAGGTGTGGGGAGTGGTAACGAATGTGATTCATTCTTTTTCGCACTGATTTTCTTGAGCCATGTTTGCGCTGATCGATTGCAATAACTTTTTCGTCTCGTGCGAACGGGTGTTCCAGCCCCAGCTTCGCAATAAACCAGTTGTTGTGCTTTCGAATAACGACGGCTGCGTGGTAGCGCGCTCGAACGAGGCAAAATCGCTGGGGATAAAAATGGGCACACCGGTATTCAAAGTGCGTGACATCTTTAAAAAACATGGCGTAAAACAGCTTTCGGGCAATTTGGAATTGTATGGTGATATGTCTGACCGGGTACTGCAAACCCTGCGACAGTTTGTAGATGAATTCGAAGTGTATTCGATCGATGAGATTTTTGCGCAATTGCCGCATTTTATAAATAACGGCGAACACGCCTTTGGCTGCCAAATGCGCGCGACCGTTTTAAAAAACACCGGCATTCCGACTTCGGTTGGTATTGCCAAGACAAAAACCTTATGTAAGATCGCGCTTGAATTGATCAAGTGTACGCCGCGTAAAACCGGCGTGCTCGTAATCGACCGCATCCAAAATATCGATAACCATCTCGAAAGCTTATCCGTCGCCGACATTTGGGGCGTGGGTAATGCCTTTGCCGAGCGACTCGGTAGAATCGGCATCACCAATATCAAACAATTAAAGTATGCCGACCCACATCATATTAAAAAACACCTTCATGTTCATGGCGCGCGTATTGTACACGAACTCAATAACAAGTCGTGCCTACCACTCGATGAATCGATGAGTACGCGAAAATCGATTGTCTGTTCGCGTAGTTTTTCTGCTGGGGTCACTACAAAACATGAGCTCGATGAAGCGGTTTCGAGCTTTACCGCCAATGTAGCACGCAAATTGCGCAAATATAACAAAGTCACCACACTCCTTCAGGTGTACATCATCACCAATCGCTTTAAGCAGGATAATTTTTACGCGAACAGTAAATCGATGATCCTTCCTCATGCCACAAATCATACTACCGAACTCATTGAAGCGGCGCGGCACGCACTCTCACATATCTATCGTGATGGCTGTATTTATAAAAAAGCCGGGGTAATGGTGCACAACTTGCAATCCGATGCCGGTGTGCAAATGGATGTTTTCGGTGAGATCACTCCCGAAGCAATCGAAAAGCAGGCAGTGCTGATGAAAACGTATGATAGGATTCAGAAACAATTCGGATCGACTGCAATTGGGTATGTTGCCGAAGGAGTGAATAAACGAGCACTGCTCGATACGAGGCGAAAGCAGGGCACACCGGCCTACAGCACCAGATTGGAGCAAATCGTCACGATAAGAATCTGAGATGCAAACTGATAAAAACAGACTCCCCTACTCGCATAGCAAAAAAAACTTGACATAAAAAAGCAAAACAATGAAAATGCTCTGGCAAGTTGATCTTCCCCACCAGAAAAATTCGTTCGCACAATCGATTTTTTCTTCCGTGGAAGCGCTCAATATCCCTTTTTTAAATTACTGTGCCCGGAATTATCGGAAAAAAAATCGGAATGACACAAGTCTATCAAGAAGATGGTAGCTACGTTCCTGTAACATTTATTCTCTGCGAACCGAATACGGTTTGGCAGGTGAAATCGAAAGAAAAAGATGGCGTAGATGCCATTGTTTTAGGTCATGAGAAGTTGAAAAAAGAGAAGAAGACGAAGAAATTCAAGCTCTTGCGTGAGCTCCCCGGCTCTGCCGACGTGAGCAAAGGAGATGAAGTAAATGTTGGAACCTTTGAAGATGGTGAGAATGTAACGATTATCGCAACCTCGAAAGGAAAAGGATTTCAGGGGCAAGTACGAAGACATAACTTTCGCGTAGCACGCAAAACCCACGGAACGAAAGATCCGCGACACGGCTCAACCGGTGCCTGTGCAATGCCGGGGCGCACCAAGCCCGGGCTTAAAATGGCAGGACGCATGGGAAACGAACGAGTAAAACTGCGTGACCGCACAGTAGTTCGGGTTGACCAAAGCCGAAACCTGATCGCTATCAAGGGTCCGGTTCCGGGTGCGAAGAACGGCAATGTTATTATCCAGAAGCAATCATGAAAATAGATGTGTATACAAGCGACGGCGCAAAAAAGGGAACCAAAACACTTCCCGCTGAACTATTCGGCGTAGAAATAAACGTTGGGCTCATGCACGATGCCGCCACCAGACAGCAAGCCAACTCACGGGTTGTAACCGCTGCCACTAAAACAAGAAGCAATGTAAAAGGAGGAGGCGCAAAGCCTTGGCGTCAAAAAGGAACCGGTCGCGCCCGACAGGGTTCGATTCGCTCGGCTCAATGGCGTGGCGGAGGTGTCATCTTCGGACCAGATCAAGATAGAAACTACAGCAAGCAAATGCCGAAGAAGATGCGTCGTAAAGCGTTGCTCTCGGCTCTCTCGGCGCGTGCTAACGATAAGATCATCGCTGGATTGGAGTCATTTGAAAACGATACTCCAAAAACGAAGATGATTGCCGATCTGTTCCAGAAGATCGGATATGGGCGTAATGTACTGATCGTAATCGGCAGCTCAAATCCTATGCTTGAAAAATCGGTTCGAAACTTGCAAAACGTTAAATTAATCCGGGCGAACTACCTCAATATTGTAGATATCATGTCGGCAGACCACATCCTGTTCGTGGCAGATGCCCTTGAAAAAGCCCAAGAAATTTTCTCGCCTAAAAAATGAATACCAGTCATGTCATACTCGGCCCGGTTGTAACCGAAAAATCGATGAAACTACTCGAAAGCAACCAAACGGTGATTCTTGTTCACCCCGATGCCAATAAAACCGAAGTGAAACAAGCCGTCGAAAAGTTCTATGGTATTAAACCCACGGGCGTTCAGATGATTAAAATGCCAGAAAAATATCGAACTCGCGGCAAATTTGGTCCGCAACGCAAGCGAAAGCCACGAAAAAAGGCAATCGTTTCGCTGCCGAAAGGAAAAAACCTAGATTTACTCAAGCTCACAGGAGCACCGAAAGTGAATAAAAAAACGACGAAAAAAACCGAAACGACTTCGGATAAACCCCAATCATCTGTTGAATCATAATGGCTATTAAAGTTCTCAAAGGCTCCACAACCGGACAAAAAGCGACTGTTGTCGACTATTCGGTACTCACCAAGAAAAAGCCCGAAAAAAGCCTCTTGGCAGTAAAAAAGAAAACAAATGGGCGCAATGCCCACGGACACATCACTGTTCGACACCGCGGAGGAGGGGCAAAACGAAAGATCAGGATCATCGATACCAAGCGCGTCGATAAATCGGGCATACCGGCAAAAGTTGCCGCACTCGAATACGACCCAGGTCGCACAGCATTCATTGCCCTCTTGCACTATGTTGATGGCGCAAAGCGCTATATCATCGCACCCGACGGACTAAAAGTAGGTGAAGAAGTTGTTTGTGAGCCAAAGGCGAAAATCCAAACCGGAAACCGACTCGAAATCCGAAATATTCCCCCTGGCTATGCCATTCATGATGTTGAGATGAAGGCTGGCAAGGGTGGGCAGATCGTAAAATCGGCCGGGAGCTCCGCAAAAATCACATCGCAAGACGGAACCATGGCTCAGATAGAATTGCCTAGTGGTGAAGTCCGCTACATCCCCAAAAATTGCTATGCTACGATCGGCATTGTTTCAAACACCGATCATGGAAATGTTCGAATCGGAAAAGCTGGTCGAAAGCGAAAAATGGGTTGGCGACCACAGGTTCTCGGAAAATCGATGAACCCGGTCGATCATCCGCATGGAGGTGGTGAAGGCCATAGCCCAATTGGTATGAAAGCACCAAAAACCCCATGGGGTGCACCCGCTCTTGGAAAAAAGACTCGTTCTGTAAACAACCCTTCTAGCAGCTTTATCATTCGACGCCGCAAGAAGAAAAAGAAATAATTTTTAAATTGTAACAATGACACGAAGTGCAAAAAAAGGGCCATTCGTAGACCCGCGACTAATGAAGAAAGTGCAAAAGGCTCAAAGCAGCGGCAGCAAAACCGCCATTGTAACCTATGCACGCTCCTGCGATATCCATCCGGAGTTCGTTGGCTACACCTTTGCAGTACATAACGGTAAGCAGCACACACCGGTTTTTGTAACAGAGAACATGGTTGGTCACAAGCTCGGTGAATTCGCACCAACCCGGAAGTGGAAGGGTCATGGCGGAAAACTGGTAAAATAATTCGACTATTCATCATCAAACCTTAAAAAATGCCCTCTTGGGGCTATTTTTTAATAATCACGGCCCTCCCCCCAACAAAAGCGTTATACCAAAGATCCCTAAGTATTCGCCGCAGATATCAGCAATCATCATGCCGAAGATGCTTTTCTCTGATATGCCGACAAAGAGACCGGGGGAAACCATCGATGATGTTTTTTCACCCTGAAGAACCATTCCAAAAAATCCACAGCTTGAAAATGCCTAAAAATACGGCTTAACCTTGATTTTTCAGTGGATTTTTGAGAAAATAAAATGAATAAAAAAATGAAAAAAGGAATTCTGTTCAATATACGATTTTTGGCGCTCGGAGTGATGTTTTTTTGC
>CAZOZW010000003.1:1241-10914 GCA_964584385.1 uncultured Candidatus Peribacteria bacterium | reverse complement strand
TCTGAAAAACGCACGATTATTGGCACTGAGCTTGGTATTTTCTTGCCTTTGGTTTGAATCGGCACTGGCTGTGCTGTCGGTGAATGCAACCGACACCATTGCCGGCTATTCGGCAATTATGCGCTCTTCGATCGGTAGACCCGGGCAAACCGTTATCTTTCGGGTCGAAAAGCCCGATGGCAGCATTATTGAAGTACAAGAAGAAGCGGATGAAACCGGTGTGGCCGAAACAGATTTTTTAGGATTTCACACCAAACGCACCGGAACATACAACGTAAGAGCTTACATGGTTGGCGGCAGCTACAGCGCTTCACCTGAAGAGTCGTTTCAGGTGTATCCCGATACAACTTCATCGGTGCATTCTGAGATCATTGCAACCGAAGACAATGTTCCGGCAGACAACATAGCCCCCGCCAAAATACTGATAAAGCTGAGAGATAGGCATCAAAACCCGGTACCCGGGCACTTCATCGATTTGGTATCGTCTCGTGCCGAAGATACGATTGAAGCGATTGGTCGTGGAACCACCAATGAATTTGGTGAATTATATTTTCATATTCGCTCACAAGCCGATGGTGTTTCGTATTTTACCGCGATCGATCGCAACGCCGGTGTAACGATTCAAGAGCGCGCCAAAGTAATATTTTTTGTTTCAGATTGGAACCGATACCAAGGCGGGAATAGGTTTTATGCAAACATATTCGGCCCGCAAGGCATTGTGAGTGATGAATTAGACGGCGATGATTTTGATGGCGAGGTTGATCCGAGTAGCATTTTCGACCGCGGGGAAAGAGATGAGACCTATGGCCCGATTGATCATTTTGAACTGGAATTCACACCAAATCCGATCCGATTAGATGAATCGAACTTGGGAAGCCTTATTGTAACTGCTAAAGACCAATTCGATAAAACTGTACTCGGATACACCGGCAGTATTGTTATTTTTTCTTCAGATCAGAACGCAACACTCCCCGGATCGGGCAATGGCATATCTTTTAACCCGGCAGACCAAGGCAAAAAAAAGTTTGATCTCGCAGTTGAGTTCAGTACAGCAGGCGAGCATGAACTCGAAGTAATGGAGTTCGACCCCGACAGTGGTTCGTTCGATAGCAATATCAGCGGCAAGATTACCGTAACCGTAACCGAAAAATGTATTGGTGATGACTGTGAAGATGATTCTTCACCAGGCGACGAAGACCGAAAAGATTTACTCTTAAAAACGCCCGAAGCCAGCTCAACGATTGGTGATACAAGGGTGATGGTTGTAGGGAGCGGCGAACCGGGGCTGTCGGTTTCGATAATACTGGATGATTTACCGGTCGAACAAACCGAAACCGATTCTGATGGGCTCTTTACCCAAGAGATTACGGTTGCCACCGACGGTGAACATGAACTTGCAATTGAATACGTCGATGAACCGAAAAAAACAACTGAGCCAGTATTGTTCACAGTAGACTCAACACCACCAACCCTCGACGATATCGACATTCAGCCGATCGGCGAAGTAACACCCGGCACGAATCTTGAAGTAACACTTCAAACAGAGCCAAATCTGCCCGAAGTGGTTGCAAAAATCGAGGGGCTTACCATCTCGCAGACTGCAACTTTTACCGAAAGTGAAGATACCCCCGGAACCTACATCGGGAATAACATTGTAGCACCGCAGCAACCGGGAGACTATTCGGTAAAAATAATTCTGAAAGACGCTCTTGATAACGAATCTATCTTTGCCGATACCCGTACGATAATCGTAAAATCGGAAAGCACGGTGCTGCCTGCTATACAGAATTTTACGATTACTCCCGGCATTGAATCGGCAATGCTGAACTGGGATGCGCCACCGATTGCCGACGATACCACACCCGCAGTTGCGAAATACAGCATTTTTATGGGTACGAATTCGGTGTTTTTAGAGCCGATGTACGAAACCAACGCCGGCATAACCGAGATTGACATAACCGATTTGAGCAGTGAATCCGAGCGCTTCTTCCGCGTGATCGCAATTGATGTGAATGGCAATGAAAGCGAGCAAAGCGAAACCCTGTCGGTGTTCCCCCTGCAAGGAGAACCGGTACAGCCTGAGCCGGTTGTCGACCCCGACCCTGTACCGAATCCCGACCCCGGTCCGCCGATCAGCCCACCTGATCCGTTTCCACAACCAAACCCTACTCTCGCCGTAAATTCGATTCCCGGCAATGGTTCGGTACAACTGCAATGGGAAAAATCGCCCATAAACGCGGCGTTTTACGACATTCGCTTTGGATTGACAAGTGGCTTTTACGCCGAACGTTTTTCGGTGGCCGGCAATATCAATGCAACAACTGTGCCCGACCTGATCAACGATGTGGCGTATCATTTCACCGTAGTACCACTCGATAACAGCGGTATTCCACTAATGGGGGTAGAATATGGCGAAGTAATGGCAATGCCGGTATTTATGGGTTCAAACCCTGTAGGCGGAGTTGGTGGGCTTAGGCCCGCACCGCCAGATCCACCAAGAGATAATCCTGTAAAAGTAGATACGAACGTTGGTCCGGAATCGATTTTTTTGTTCTTCCTCTCGTTCTCGTTTGCGGCAGCGATGTTCTTTTTTCACCGCTCATTCAAGCTTTTTCGCGGATATTAAATGATGCATATGTTCCACTTACGGCGTAAACCCATCTTTAATCGAGATTCGAAAATCGTTATTTATGCAATAGCCCTCGACTGGCTTGCCTGGGGGTTGATCGATCCGTTCTTCTCGGCGTTTGCTCATACGCTTATGAACAGCTTGATCTTGGTCGGGCTGATTCCAACGACAAAAGGGTTTTTTGGCGTGATATCTTTAGGGCCGATCAGCGAGACGATTCGCCGGGTGTCGGCACGAAAAGTTGCAATTTTTGCGAGGATCATAACGATTTGCTGCTTTTTTTGTTACATAAGTGGCGCTTTTTTTGAAGTTATTTGGCTTTTATTCTTAGGAGCCGCGCTCAATGGTATTGGCAACTCTGCGCGAGATTGCTCTACGCGAGACATTTTGATGGAAGCGAGTAATAAGAAAACCGCCTCAACGATTTTGGGAACATCGTATTCGGCAAAAAACTTATTGTGGATATTAAGCTCGATTGTTATTGGATTTATACTTTTCTTCTTGGGTGGCCTGTTTCAACAAGAGCCGCTTGAAGTATTTAAGTATATTTTGATTGCGGTGATACCGATCTTCATCGTTTCGATGATGCTCGTTCGTTCGCTCCCAAAGCACAACGAGCGGATGCAGGTAAATATTCTGTCACCGGTGCATATGGCAAAATATGAGTTTCGACTGATCAAAAGTTTTTTTGCCCTCAATGCTCTGACTAAGTTTTCGATGATGCTGATCTGCTTTTTGCAGATCATCACTATTTCGCTGATGATCTTCTTGCCGCTCCTTGCACTTGATAAACTCGGCTTAAGTCATCAGTATGTAGGCTTACTGATGGCGGCGATGTTCTGCCCCTTATTGTTTTCGGCTTTTATTTCGATTTTTGAAGATCGTGGCGACCGCATGAACTTTATTATTGGCGGCTTGTTTTTTGCCACGTTTCCGCTGATCATCCTCTCTCAGGTGAACACTCCGCTGATCGTTGGTGCTTCTGCAGTTTTGATCTCGCTTTCACTTGCAATTATCACGCCAGCGAACTTAGGCGCGATCGCCGCCGCCACCGAAGCGAAAGATGCCCCACTGATCGCCTCGCTTCAAGTCTTATTCGCGCGCCTTGGCACGCTGATCGGAGCCTCTTCGATTGGGGTTATTTCTGAGTTTTACGGAATTCAAACGGCATTCTTGATTATTGCAATACTCGCCGTACTTTTTGCGTTGTGCGCTGTTGTTATAAAATGGTACTTTAATGAACAAAAAAAGGTAGAGAAGCACCATTTCAAGATTCATCCGCTTCATCCGCATTCCTTCCATTTTCACCACCATTGACCATGACGAACAAACGCATACTCACCGTTGGTTCACTTACCAGCGACCTCTTCGTTCGCGCCGCCGACTACCTAAAAATGGAACAAAGCGGCCGCCCCTGCATTGGTTTTCACCTTGGCGATAAGCTACGAATCGTTCAAAAAAACGACGCCTTTGGCGGCGGCGGAGCGAATGTAGCCGTTGGCTTGGCACGCTTTGGTGGGATCGATGTCTCGGTGATGGGACGGATCGGTGACGATTTTATCTCGGAAAAAATCCTGAAGAATTTGAATAAAGAAGGAGTTGGTGCCAAACGCGTTCAGCAAGGGGTTGGCGAAGATAGCGGATTTTCGGTGGTGATCTCGTGCGATAGCGGCGAACGCACCGTGCTGTTCGCCCCAGGAGCGAATGATAATTTTCTCGATTTCGACACCGAAATGCTCGAAGGATACGACGGCATTTGTTTGCAACATTTGTCGGGCAGCTCAAAAACGGTATTCAATAAGATTCGTGAGTTCATGGTTACTCATCCGCAAAAATTCTTAAGTTGGAACCCGGGGTACGAATCGCTCAAGCAAGGATTGAACGAATTCGCCGATCTGCTCAAGCGCGTGAATGTACTTTTGATCAATCGCGAAGAAGCCGAAGTGTTTACCGGTAAAAAAGAGCTCAATGAGATGTTTACCTCATTTTTTGAGAATGGTTGCCAAGGCAATATCATCATCACCGATGGCATGAAGGGCGCCACCGGCTGCGACGGAACCCATTTGTACCAATGCCCGGTGCTTGACAACCACGAGCGAATAGATACGCTTGGTGCCGGCGATAGCTTTTTATCGGGCACTGCCGCAGCTCTTATTACCGGAAAAAGTTTGCCCGACGCCCTCAAACTTGCTACTATCAATGCGGCTTTTGTAGTCGAGAAATTTGGTGCCCAAACCGGGCTTCAATCGGAAGATGAACTCACCAAACACATATCCGAAATCGAAATCGAAACAAAACCGTTTTCTGTTGCAACATAAACATGTCGAAATCGAATAAACTTTCACTTGTTAAAGAAATGCTCGATACTGCCGAAAAGCAGATTCGTTCAGCGCGTCGTTTAATCGCCGATATTGCCGGTGACCCCGAACACATCGCCGATACCGACTTTTTACAAAGCCGGGCGAATGCACTCAGCAAGCCACATGTCGAAGAAGGCAATGTGCGCGTTGTCGAAGGCGTGTTCGATGGCCAGAATATGGTCGATGCCGACGGTCGCACCTACCCCGTGCCGGCGAATTATGCCAGTAAGAGTAAGTTAGTCGTGGGCGATCAAATGAAATTGACTATCAACGAAGATGGCAAATTCATCTACAAACAGATCGGCCCTGTAGAGCGCCGCTCGGTAGTTGGGCCCTTAACCTACGAAAACGGGCAATACAAAGTCTTGGCCGATGGTCACTCGTTTAAAGTTCTTCTCGCTTCGGTAACCTTTTTTAGAGCCGAGATCGGCGATGAGGTTACGATTTTACTGCCGATAGAAGGCGATGCTGAATGGGGGGCGCTCGATGCGGTGCTACCGAAAGCCGGCGAAAGCTAAAGCAGATGAGCGAAACCGATTCGCATGTGCTGGTGCTCGAAAATATCCGCTCGCTCCATAATGTAGGAGCGATGTTTCGCACAGCCGATGGAGCCGGTTTTTCGAAGATCTTTTGCTGCGGATACACCCCCGATCCCACCGACGAACGAATGGCGAAAGTGGCACTCGGCGCCGAAAAACAAATCGCTTGGCAACGCTTTGAAACTGCTATCGACTGCTGCAGAAAACTAAAAGAACTTGGCTATACGATTCTTGCTCTCGAAACAGGCGAATCGGCGGTTGGTCTTTTTGATTTTAATACTGAACCGAATCAGAAAATCGCACTGGTCGTTGGGCACGAGGTCAACGGCATTGATGAAGCTACGCTACAAGCCGCCGATCATATTCTAGAAATACCGATGGCGGGAGTCAAAGAATCGCTCAATGTTTCGGTAGCAGCGGGAATCGCGATGTATCGATTGCGATTTTGAACAGGGTATCGATGAATATTCGCCGGACTTGATTTAGAAGAGAATTAAGAATTAAATTCACGCAATCCTTATTCTTCATTCGTAATTCAAAACTCGATACCTCTCTTTATCGATGACGACGTCTTCATTTAAAAAAACCGCTGTGTTCTACAGCGGTTTTTTCTTTTCCGATATTTTGTGACTGATGTTTAGTTATGGTGTGCGAGCCCTCGGCTACTGCTCGTTGATTTTGCCGGTACGGCAAAAGCAAGATACAACGCCGACAGCCCCACCAGAAGGTAGACAGCTGTTTCGAGGTACGGTACTGCTCCGAAAAGCAAGCTTACCAAGTTTACCCCGAATGCGACCAAGCCCCAGTTGAGGGCGCCAACAATCACGAGCACAAAGGCGGTGATGTCGAGTGCGTTCATACCTTTCATATGATATTGAAAAAGAAATCACTTAAACAATACGCTTCGGCTTGCTTTCGTCAATACAATTATTGATTGCTTTATCAATTAGGCAAAACATGAAAAACCAATGTTTTTTGCAAATTTCAGAGAGCCCATCATAAAGACCTACAAAGCTGCTAACGACTTGATAAAAAAAACCGGTTCATAAAAGAAAACATGACATTTAAGCGAGATTTACCGCCTTGATGTAGTAATTTTTATTTTCTTAAGTGGTTTTTTCATCCAAAGAGGCATCTCGCCTAAAAAAGATTAGCCGATTGTATTTGAAATTTCGTAAAAAAATCAGTACTATATGTTGAAATATCAAAAACAAAATGCCGCAACAATTAGAACTCTTTCCGTTTACCGAACCTGTGGATAACGTTACTTCAGATAGTGCAAATAACTTACAGCTGGGCATTCCTGATGCGGATGAAGAACTCAAAAGAATGACTGTCAGCGAGGTGACTCAGCAGCAGATCAATAAAACCAGAGCAGAAATATCTGCGCTTCAGGTTGAAATTGATACTCTGGTTGACCTCGATACGCTTTATCCATATCAAGAAGCAAGATATTTAGACTTACTCGAAGAGAGGCAGAAACAAGAAGAGTTTTTAAAAACTCTCATAAAGCTCCAAAGAACAGGACTGATCAACGTTGTTGAAGAGCAAATGCAAAAACCGTGATAAGATATTGATATGAATCAGCATCTGTTAGTGTCATCTGAGTTTCGTAAAACTATTGAGCTTGAATTTGGCGAACCCGGAAAAATCTGGCTAGAGCAGTTGCCTCAGCAGATCGAGAGGTTGAAAAATCAATGGGACTTGAGCAGTTTGCAGGTTCACGAAGAGCTTTCGTTCAACTACATTGCTTTTGGCAAGCAAAACAACACAAGCAATGTTGTGCTCAAGCTTGGCTTTCCGCACCGCGAACTGTTGTCTGAAATCGAGGTATTGCGGATGAATCGAGAGAACGATGCGTATGTGGATTTTTTGTTGGATGATGCAGCGAATGGCGCACTGCTGCTCGAACGGATTCTTCCGGGGTTTACATTGCTGAATGAAACAGATTTAAATCGTCGGCTAGGGATTACCGCCGAATTGATCAAAAAGACAACGCACTCTTCTAAGCAGTCTGATTTTTCGACAATGCTCGATTGGTGTAAGGCGATTCGAACACCTCATAAAAACTCACAGATACTGCAGTTACAGCTGTTTGCGCTTAGGCACATTTTGCCCAAATACAAACCATCTGACATGACGCATTTGATGCATGGAGACTTGCATCATGAAAATATCATCTATGATCAAAATTCAGCCAACTGGCGTGTAATAGACCCAAAAGGGGTTTTAGCGCCAAGAGGCTTTGCTTGTGCGCGGTACTTGCATAATCATTTGCCACATTCGCTGAATGAAATACAGACCGAGATCTGCCATCGCGCGGAATATTTCGCTAATGCCCTCGCCGTACCCAAGCAGGATATTATCGAAGTCGGATTGCTCGATGCCTTGAATTGTGCGATTTGGGGACACGATGATGGTGAATTTCAAAAACAACATCTTGTCGCTGCCATGGCGATGCATGTAATTCTAACGGCTGCCTAGCTTGCCTTATTGTTGGGCATGCATTTTTGCAATTGCATCCAAAAAAACAGTGCACCTACCAATGCAATGCAACCGAACACGGTAAAAGTCAGCCCCGTTATTCTGCTATAGATCAAGCCAGAGAGAAGTGTTGCAATAACAATCGAAAGCGAACCCATCGATTCACTCAGCCCCATCACCTCTCCCTGATTCTGCTCAGAACTATTATTGGTGAGAATCGATTGCAGGGTAGGAAAACTGATCGCAAGCCCCAGATTGATGAAATAGTAGATTGCGATGAAAACCGCCAAGTGATCGGCAATCGGCGCTACGATCAACCCGAATGCCATTAAGAATTGACCAATGATTAATGTACGCAAATTGCCGAATCGTGCGACAAATCGTTTAACAAAAAACAATGGGTTGCGCGGGGCCCTGCTCCCCGGATCGGTGGATGATTAAAAAGCTCCCAACAAACAACAAAAAAAAGCCGACCTCGGTTTCATCGAGTCCGAATTGTTCTATTACATACAATGTGATGATCGTGGTGTAGCCACCGAGAATAATCCCTAATAAGAAACGTAGCGCAAGCGTGGTAATGATGAGGCGTTGTGGCAAATACTTTTTAAGAGCACGAACTATGTTTAACTGCGTAAATATCGATTCGTGGAACTGGTGGTGGCGTTTACTCTTCGGCAAAGATTCCTTCAGAGAAAACAACATAAAGAAAAGAGTGATCAGCGATATGGTAGCACCAAGGAGAATAGTACCCAAATAGCCGATAGAAAAACTCATTGCAAAAGCTCCTGCCGCAGGACCGATAATCATACCGACTCCAAAAATAGCTCCAATATAACCAAAAGCCACACTGCGCTGTTTGGGCGGAGTGATATCGGACAGATAGGCGTTTGTTATGCTGATATTACCTCCGGTAATTCCATCGATGACTCGTGAGATGAGAATGACCAAAAGCGGCATACTCGTAAAGAGCAGGGGGGTTGAAGGGAAAAAATAAGCAGCAGCGAATATGAGCCAGCTACAAAAAGTGCCGAACTGAGTAATAAGCAATATAGGTTTACGGCCAAAACGGTCGCTGAGTGCTCCCATCACCGGTGCACCAATAAATTGAAACGCACTGTATGTCGCCATTAAAATGCCGAGCATCAGCGGGGATTCGCCGTATTGCTTAACCAAAAACGGATATACCGGAATCAGCAATGAAAAACTGAGGACATTAACGAGTGTTAACAGGTATACCGGCATGTAGCGAGTGAGTGTTTTCACAATCGTAGACGATATAAAAAAAACCGTATCTTGGCGGCGACCTACTCTCCCAGGGGCAAGGCCCCAAGTACCATCGGCGCTGACGAGCTTAACTTCTGAGTTCGGGATGGGATCAGGTGTACCCTCGTCGCTAGAACCACCAAGATACGATCTTTTTAAGGATCGGTCTTGAATATCGGAAAAATGTGTTTTGCATCGTATGCAAATTTGAAAAACAGAATTTGTTTATCAAAAGCGGAAGATGAATGAAATAAGAACAATGGACCATTAGTACTGCTCGGCTAAACATATCGCTATGCGTACACCTGCAGCCTATCAACCTCGTGTTCTCCGAGGGGTCTCATGGGGAAAACTTCGCTCAGGATAGGCTTCCCGCTTAGATGCTTTCAGCGGTTATC
>CAZOZW010000003.1:0-1231 GCA_964584385.1 uncultured Candidatus Peribacteria bacterium | reverse complement strand
CTAGTCTTGGACGGCCCTTCAGGGGAATTAAATTCCCAGGGAGAACTTATCTTGGGAGGGGCTTCCCGCTTAGATGCTTTCAGCGGTTATCCCTTCCGAACGTAGCTACCCGGCGGTGCCCTTGACAGGAACAACCGGTACACCAGAGGTTCGTCCACTCCGGTCCTCTCGTACTAGGAGCAGATTCCTTTAGTTTTCCAAACAATCACAGCAGATAGGGGCCAAACTGTCTCACGACGTTCTGAACCCAGCTCGCGTACCGCTTTAAATGGCGAACAGCCATACCCCTAGAGTAACTTTTATCCGTTGAGCGATATCCCACCCACGTGGTGATACCGGATCACTTGCACCGACTTTCGTCTCTGCTCGACTTGTAAGTCTTGCAGTCAGGCTGGCTTTTGCGCATACACATTCAGCACGATTTCCATCCGTGCTAAGCCAACCATTGCGCGCCTCCGTTACTCTTTAGGAGGCAACCGCCCCAGTTAAACTACCCGTCAAACACTGTCCCAGAACCGGAACAAATCTCAAATCGATTGACTAGAAACTTGTTGCGGCTCTGGTTAGAGGCGCACTACAAGAAGGGTGGTATTTCAAGGATGACTCCACCTTGGCTAGCGCCAAGACTTCAAAGTCTCCCACCTATCCTACACATCTTGCACCGCACCCCAATGTCAAACTGTAGTAAAGCTCCATAGGGTCTTTCCGTCTAACTGTGATTACTCGGCATTTTTACCGAGATTGCAATTTCACCGGGTCTTGCGTTGAGACAGTGCCCAGACCGTTACCCCATTCGTGCGGGTCGGAACTTCATTCCGACTGTTCTTGAAAGGGAACAAATCTGATAACGATTTTACCGATCGTTATCACGCTTGTTTTTACGATGATACGTTTTTTTCATCCTCTATGTCGCCATAGAGATCGGACTATATCTTCATCCCGATTTACATCGGGAGTTCGGCGTGTAGTCTCTGAGGATTCCAAGCCTAATTTTTAGGCTGGGTCTTTCCTGCGGATTGTCCGCACTTTCGGATTGTTACCCGGAAGGGTACCGAAAGATACTCGGAGTTTCCCGCATATAGCCGAATCATTAAACTCACACCCATTACTCAAAATTCCTGAGTTCATGTCGCTTACGCGACACTCGAGCAAGTATTCCGCACTCGAAATACATGATTTACCCGACAAGGAATTTCGCTACCTTAGGACCGTTATAGTTACGGCCGCCGTT
>CAZOZW010000002.1:56692-64664 GCA_964584385.1 uncultured Candidatus Peribacteria bacterium | reverse complement strand
TGAATACGGTTGTAAAAATATTCGACCGCTGAGACTTAGTCATTTGAATCTTTCAAAAGTATTACGGCAATCGTTTTTTTAAAAATGTGCCGAAGGCTTTTCCCCCTTCAAGAAGAGTCTGACCTGTGAGCTAAGAGACTCAGGTGGAAGTACAAAAGGGTTTTCTCGAGAGCAAACATGCTCAAGAGTTGCGACTGAATCCTTGCGCCGGAGCTGGGATGTCTGAACTCAACACAAAGATCAATAAAAACTTCAACCCGGGGTATTTTCTAATAGTGAACAGACTCCCTGCTCCACATGTTTCTCAGGGTGACTTGTGAACGCCTGTTCAAGAGCAGCTGATCCTTACCGTATTGCTGGCTCAGCAACTGCCCTTGCTGAGAGTTAATGATAATCGAAACGTTGTTTGTTCATTAAAAATACGGGCTTTGAACATGGGTTTCCGTTTTAAGCCCGTATTATTTGCGCTTATTTTTCATAATAATGATAGATAATCCCAGTCATTCATTCGGTTTTCATTTCTTTTTTATGCACACAAAAACTGGTATAATGAAACAGATTTACTCGTTTACATGAATCGAAAAAACATAATTTTCCTCTTTATCGTTGCTCTTCTGCCGCTTGGCGGTTGTAGTTTTTGGGGCGCCGAAACCCCTTCCGAACCAGACACAGCACCTGCTGTAATGGATGAAGAAAATCAAGAAGAGCAAAACGGTGATCCGCAAGATATAAATCTCGACCAACGCGAAGATGATGATAATCGCGAAGAAAATGATAATCAACTTCCGACACCGCAGAATCCAGATCAACCCAATGATGCGCCACCACCCGAAATAGAACAAGAAGATGATCAAGAGTTTAAAATCGACGAAGATGAAAATGAAGAGTTTGCCGATATGCCGGTAATGGAAGGTGAACTTGAAGAAGTTGAGCCCGCCGAAACTCCGATTTTAAACATCTACGAAGAAAAAGTGGTGTACGAAATAATAGACAGCAATGCCGACACAACAGCGATTGAAGAAGACTGTGCCGAACGTGAGGGCGAATTTAATAGTTGCGGACAAGGTTGCGCACCGAGTGATGATTTTTGCATCACCGCTTGTGTGCCGGTGTGCGAATTGGGGGCAGAAGATGAAACGGAATAAGCTGTTTCACAATAAAAAAATGTGGATAAAATTCACTTATCCACACTCTGGAAACGGCTTTTGGATGCGCCATAATACTTGTGTTTCAGTTTAAAATTGTATAAAATGATACTCTTTTACACTAAGAATAGTATGTGTTTCACGCATAAAAACTCACTAAACCAATAAAAGATAATTGGTCGATTAGGCGAAGTGTGCCATTAGCCCGCTGATATCGACATGTTTCACTTCGTCGATCAGCTCTGTTTTTTTTGCTTCGCGCTGCGGTAATCGTTTTTGAAACGGTAGTTCGTTGTTTTTGTAGAGTACGCCGAGCGCAATCTTCTCATCAACATCCGCCGCTAGTTTGCGCGCCGCCCAAATGTCGCTCGCGTCGTGATCATCCATCTGCTCTATGTAATTGATTCGCTCCCAAAACCATTGCTGGCTGGTGGCTTTATTGTAGGTCGGGCACACCTGCATAATCTCGATAAACGAGAATCCATCATGATTCAAGCCCGCTTCAATAACCGATGACATGTGCGACACATCACCCGAAAAGCTGCGCGCCACAAAGGTAGGGTTAAGCGAAAGTACAAACTCACACAGGTTCATCGGCCGAGCTACAACGCCATCTGGCGAAGAGTTCATTGCATAACCGCGTCGCGTCGCCGATGATGCCTGCCCGGTGGTTAATCCATAATTCTCGTTATTGTGGCAAATAAACGTGATGGGGTAATTATTGCGTACCGCATGCACCAAGTGATTCACCCCTTCGCTAAAGGTTGCTCCGTCGCCGGCTTGGGCGATTACTTTTAGCCTGCCATTCGCCAGCGCCGCACCTGCTGCCAGTGGCAAAACCCGCCCATGCAAACCGTGAATCGTATACGCACCGAGCTTATCCGACTCGTTGCCATTACACCCTACGTCGTAACACAAAAAGGTGTCGCGGTAGCTTAATCCGCTTGCGGTAAGCGCGCGGATCAATGCTTTTTGAATACCGTAATTCCCACAACCACTGCACCAAGTCAGTTTTTCGTCACTGTGTTCGTAGTGCATGTAAATATCGGGCTTATCGGCAATGTGTTGTAACATATCCAGTGTTTTTGGTGAGCAATCGCAAGCTGACATTTTGAACAAAAAATAATTAGTAAGATTTTTTAGGTGTGTTTTGTAATAAACTCCATCACCTCATCGAAAAAGAACTGACGACCATCGTATTTCAAAAACTTCTCTTTGAATTGGTTGCCGGTTTTTTCTTCGATGATCGTGCCCAGTTGGGCAGTGGCGTTGCCTTCGAGCAAGCAAACATTTTTGTTGTTTGCAAAAAAGTCGATCGCGCCTTGTTCTTTAAACGGCCACAGGTATTCGTAGTGTAAGTAATTCACGGTAATTCCTTGTTCGGCTGCGGCTTTAATCACATCAATCATTACATTTTTGGTGCTGCCCCAGCCTATTACCGAAATATCGGCGCCACTTGTTTGCCCGTTAATCTTCGCATCGGGCAGCTCTTGTTCAATCGTCTCAATCTTTCGTAGGCGCTTGTCGTACATTGCTTTTGCCTCCTTGCCGTCTTCGGTGAGCGTGCCGTCTTCGCGGTGTTCGTCACTGTTGGCGTAGTAGTGCGCTTTTGCCGCACCAGGAATCCACCGTTTTGAAACGCCGTCTTCGGTAATTCTAAAACGATCTTTCGATTCTAATTTCTCAAGCTCCGCTTCATTTTCTACCAAGCCGCGTTCAATCTCAATTGTGTTTTGCTCAAACGGATCGACCGTGCGATACGTTTCGCAGATCGTTTTTTCGGTGAGTACGAGCACTACGGTTTGATACTTTTCGGCAATGTTCATCGCTTGCTGAATCAATTCAAAACAGCTCTCAGGATCTGAGCAGCCGATCACCACTCGCGAGAATTCGCCGTGGGCGCTATGAATCGCCAAATTCAAGTCGCTTTGGCAGGTCCAGGTTGGTAAGCCGGTTGCAGGGCCGGGTCGCTGGCAAATAACACACACAAACGGTGTTTCGATAATGCCGGCAAGCGAAACGGTTTCGGTCATTAAATCGTAGCCGCCGCCAGAGGTAGCACAAAGCGCGCGAGTGCCCATATGCATCGATCCTAAAGCCAATTCGGCAACGGTAATCTCATCTTCGGCTTGTTTTACGAGCATGCCTGTTTGATGCGAAAATTTTGCAAGATTCGTCAAAATCGAGCTCGACGGGCTCATCGGGTACGCATAATACGCGCGTACTCCGGCGTGAATCGCCCCAAGCGCAATGGCTTCGTTACCATCGATGAATAGTTGTTCGGTTGGTTTTTTGGCTTGTGGCATTGTTAGCTTTGGTACTTCGCCTTCGACCTTTACCGCTTCAAAACCGGCTTTCAGGCATTTAAGGTCGATTTCAAGAATCTTAGGTTTTGAGGCGAATTTCTGTTTTACCTCTTCGGCGATCACTTCATAATCAAACCCCATAATCCGCCATAAATAGCCGGCGGTAACCATATTCTTAACACGATTATCGCCGCCGAGTTCTTTGGCGATTATGCGGGCGGGAATAAACGCCAGGGTTACATTTTTCTGTTTTGCTTTCTCCATCAATCCCGGCACGCGTGCGGCGCGTTCATCATCGTGAATCGCCAACGAACCTTCTTTCATTTGATCGATATAACTCATCAATCCTACTCGGTCGATTGCGATCATCACGTCGTAATCCGAGATCAGCGAATGCACCGGTTCGGTGCCGATCGTAACCCGAAACGCCGCATGTCCGCCCTTTATCAGTGATGGATACTCGCGGTCGGCGTTAATATAATACCCAAGCCGCTGCAGCGACTTCATAATTATCGTACCACTGGTTACCAGCCCCGAGCCGCTCGAACCGGCGATGTTCATAGAGATTACATTCATTTGAAATGAGATTAGTTATCGTTCACCCAAGTATTTTTGTTGCTGTCAATCACTTTGCCGCTTTCTACTTCTCGATTTTTTTAAGCAATGCTGCAGTCCATTTTTCAACCGAAGTCGTTAGGTGAGGAATCGGTGAACGGTTAATGCGCAACGCCGGCAGTATAATCTCGCCGCCGCCTTGTTGTACGGCATCTTCAAGAATCGTTGCCGATTCTACATTGTATTCGGCATCGTATTTGTCGTCGCCGAGGCCGATTACCGCAAAGCTGTTGCTCGCCAAATCGGCTGTTTGCAACTGCCTTTTAAAGGGGATGAAGTGATCTTGCAAAATACCATGCCCGTAGGTACTGGCCGCTAAAATGCAGATCGGATTCGCGGTGGCATCGGTAATATTGCAATGCTCTACGCGTTTGATGCAAACTGTTGCACCCGCGGTTTCGAGCAGTTGTTTTACGCGATGACACACCAATTCGGTGTTGCCACCCGTCGAACCGAAAATAATTGAAATATTAGTCACAATTTATATTTTAGCATCAAAATCTGAGTTAGGCAAAATTTTACAAAAGTGAGCAAAAGCGTCAAGTCGGTTTTTGCCAACGGCGGATTGTATTTTCATCAAGATTTTGTAAAAATACAAGAGATGCCTCGGTAGCTCAGTGGATAGAGCAGTAGCCTTCTAAGCTATTGGTCGCAGGTTCGATTCCTGCCCGGGGCGCCATCTTCTTCATTTACGCAATAGGGTCCCGGACAATCTCGATTCACTCGATTTCCGGGATGCAGGGGGTTTCGGTCTCTTTGTCTTGCTTCGCTCGACAATCGTCTCGAAACTCCTGCAGTTCGATTCCTGCCCGGGGCGCCAGTCTTCGCTTTGCGGCGAGGCACGAGCCGGAAATGGAAGACCGCCCTGCGTAACGCAGTGAAGCATCGGCAAAGCTACGACTGGCAAGCCAGAATTATGCTTCGCAAAATTAAGGATAAGAATAAGAAATAAGATGAAGAATTAAACCTTGGTGTAGGCATAATTCCCTTATTTCTTACTCTCATTCTTTGTCTTAACCTCATGAGTGACGGTTTTTGGGTCTCGTGTGGATGTCGTTATGCGCCAGAATTTTACGTAAGCACGCGACAAGCGATGACTGAAGGGAAGCGGCGAGTCGGATGATTGTGTGTACAGTTGTATGCTTCGCAAAATTGAGGATAAGGATAAGAAATAAGATGAAGAATTAAGGCTTGGTATAAGCATAATTCCCTTATTTCTTGCACCCCCTCTTTATAAATACCTTTTCACACGAAACTTGTTTCTATTGACAAAAATAATTAAGTGAATTTAAATAATTTCCCGATCACTCGTTCTTTCACATCATTTTTCGTGGGTATTGTTCCATCTTCTTACTTTGGTTTCTGCACAAGCGGCAGCAAACCGGTAAGAAGTTGGATTCCCTGCCCATTGGTCAAAGCTGGAGGATAAAGATGCCAAGCATGAATGACATTGAAATAAATAAATCGTGCCAGGCTTTTCTGGCAATTCTTAAGCCTGTAATTTTCAAGAAAGGTCAGGAGTTCTCGGGTTCCACGATCGAGGACTTGATCTATTTGCTGTATACGGAGACGAAATATGATATTGCCACAGAGGTAGTCTCGCTGTGCAAAAAGATACGAATTG
The DNA here is from genome assembly GCA_964584385.1 of uncultured Candidatus Peribacteria bacterium. Classification (GTDB taxonomy): domain Bacteria; phylum Patescibacteriota; class Gracilibacteria; order CAIRYL01; genus CAZOZW01. The sequence continues at coordinate 58,974 of CAZOZW010000002.1, read as the reverse complement.
ATCGAGACAAAACTATAAAATGGACATTAGGTTTTTTGCTCGGAGCGCAATACGATTTGAATCAACCAATCGATGATTGCTGAAGGAGATTGTCGCAGGGAAGCACTAAGGGCGCAAAACTTGCGCCCTTTTCACCTATGCAAAAATCATCGCCAAAAGCAGCAATAAAACCGGCTGATGCAGCAAATAAATAATCAGGGCATGGCGACCGCAAAAAAATATCGGCTCAAAGATCGGCGTGTTCGAAAAAAACAAGCGAATCTGCTGTTTTTCGTAGAGCGATTTGCCAATAAACATCCCCAATAAGACCCAGCCAAACCATGGCAACAGCGGGTAATAATCGAGCGTAGCGAGTGTTTCGGGTGTTACGCCAAGTGGCAATAACCACAAGTCGTTGCTGCGAATCGAATCGGTCCATAACCCGCCGCTAAAAACAACAAGCGCAAGTATTGGCAGTAACCGGAATAAGCGTTGAAACAGCGGCATCAGTAATGTGCTTGCCGTAAAAAAGTGCAGTACGCCAAAATAGATCGGGGCGCTTGGTGCAGCAGCAAACGAAACTGCCGAAATAACAAGCGCGGCTGTGCCGAGCACAATAAAGCGATCAAATGTTTTTCTGAGGCTGCGGTTTTGTGAAAGAGTAAAACTAATCCCGCTCACCACAAAAAAGGTGATTGCCGCCGCTCGCCCTATAATATACCAAATTCCCGCTTTGAGATTCAGATTCTCGAAATCATAAAAAAACTGTAAGTCAAACATGCAATGGTACAGGATCATCAAAAGTACGGCTGATCCTCGCAAAAAGTCGATTTCAAGCCGCCGCTGTTTCGATCGATCCATCATCGAAAAGAGTATGCCATATTCAAATCTTATTTCCGCATCCTTGTTTTTTCTACTTTTTTTGAAAAATGAAAACGATTACAATAAGCCGAATAATCGTGCCATCTTTATTTTTATACCATGAGCAATGAATATAACAACCTAAAAGTGTTGACGCACCACTCGCCGCCGATTATAGTGATTTGAAACCTCGAGCAAGAAACACCGCCACCAAGGTTTTAACACCAACAACCAATCAAACAAAAACAAACCACTATAAATACCAACGCAAATCAACAAAGCATCAACTGACACAAACATCCCGCTCAAAAAAGCATGCAAAGCCGAGCAAAACGCCCTTTAATACTCACCGACCATTAAGTAGAGAAAGCCATGAGGAGGTGAATCTTAGTTTCCGCCCAAACTATGATTCGATTCATCAATACTATCTAAGCATTCACCGCTTCTTCTTTCTTTGCTTTCCGAGCAGAACACAGAACCTAACCGTCTCTTGTGTTCTCGAATCCAAATACTCTATCTGCACTGCGAACTGTTCGATCACTTGTTTTTTCGATTTTTGCAGTGAGTCACGGATCAGCCGGAGGAGCGGCTGGAAAAATATCTCCGGAGGAAGGCAACGAGGGGAGTGAACGATCTTTATGATCTTTTACGACACGGTTATCCCATCTGCTGTTTATGTTCCCGCCCCGCCAGAACTGGCATGGAGGCCGGCGAATAAAAAACGGCAAACATACAACATAAACAAAAAAGCGCCCAATGATGGGTGTTTTTTTGTATTTGAATCTCGGGGTTTTAATAGAACGCAAGGCAGAGGGGGGAGAGACGTTTTGCCAAAACGTCTCAAGAATATATCAAGAAATCGAGTAGTCCCTAGTTTGCATGAAAATAACAATCCTGTTTGTAATTTTGAGGATTAGTCTTGATGTATTCTGAGATTTGTTCCCATTCGGTATTATTTCGGATGATGTGATCGTGGAAACGCGATTGCCAAGCGAAATCGCGAATCAATTGTCGTGACCGGAGTGTTGTTTGGCGTTTAAAAAACCTTATTGCGGTTGAAATCGATTCGGAAATCGGCGAGATTTGGGACATGTAGAGACGTTTTGCCAAAACGTCTTCGTTTGATTCTGATTGAAGCAACAATTCATTTTTCCGTTTATGGAGACGTTTTAACAAAACGTCTCTACCCGGGCTATCATGTTCTACAAACAAAATCCTATGAACATGATTCGGCATTATCACCCAATCGCTCAATGTGATATGTTTTCTTAGCTCTGCGGTTTTTTTGCCATTCTTGCGCTACGATTTTTCCTATTTCAGACAAATACATCTCCCCTTCAAAAATCCGACCGAAATAATTCACACGATCTTTCGTGCAGATCGTTATAAAATACGCGCCATCTTGCGAATAATCATACTCCGCTAGGCGTGTAGATTGTACG
>CAZOZW010000002.1:50875-56682 GCA_964584385.1 uncultured Candidatus Peribacteria bacterium | reverse complement strand
CTTGTGTTGATACAGTTTACAATTGCCATCATTCGTCACACCAGAATTAAAAAGGTGGTGATTATGCCTTTGGTCGCATATTTATGCAAATAAAACATAAACGCGAAAGCAATAAGATGGCACATGAAAAAAGCTGCAAACAGGCTCAAATCCCTCTTTTGGCATGTAGACGAAAGTATACATTTAGTATACAATATAGATACATCTGATATACAAACATGAAATCGATAAAAAAACATATTACGTTCCACCCACAGCTATATCGCTTTGCAGAGCGGCGCGCCAAGATGTATGGCGTGAGCGTTGCCGAATACATCCGTCATCTCATAATGGAAGATTCGAAAAAACTAATCCCAAAAACCCCCGACGATGGCACCACCTACAATATCATCGGGCGCCCGAAGCAGTTGGAAAAGATTTTGGAGGAAATACTTTAGTCAGCTATCAGCCATCATCTATTTATTGGCATAATAAGTGTTTCGTTGAACTCGATGTTTCGATCAAGCAACTTTTTCGCTAGGCTCTACCGAGCATATCTTGCTTTTTGTATGGATAGGAACAATCTCGCCAACAATCCGCTCTACGAATTCATCATCTTTGGTATTAAACAGGCGCGGGCGTGTATTTTTGCCGGTTCGTTTTTTGTCTTACTCTTTGCATCGAACTATCTGCCATTGGGCGCTGTTTCGCGCTATGACTTTTTATTCATCAGCGCGGTGTTTTTGCAGGCGGTTTTGTATTGTGCAAAAATCGAAACCAAAGATGAGATCAAAACCATCTTTCTTTTTCATATTATCGGCTTTGCGCTTGAAGTCTTTAAAACTTCGCCGCAGATCGGCAGCTGGAGTTACCCCGAAGATGGCTTTTTTATGCTGCTTGGCGTGCCGCTTTACAGCGGGTTTATGTACGCGGCGGTTGGCAGTTATATCGCTCAATCGTGGCGGATTATGCAGCTCGAATTCCGTCACTATCCTTCGTATTGGCTGAGTATTCCGCTCGCAGCCGCGCTGTATCTCAACTTTTTTACGCATCACTTTATCCCCGATTTTCGCTGGCTGTTAACGGCACTCGTCTTTTTGATCTTCTTTAAAACGACCGTCTATTTTACGGTGATTGAAAAACGTCGACGCTTGCCGCTCACCCTTTCGTTTTTATTGATCGGGTTTTTTATTTGGATCGCCGAGAACATCGCCACTTTTTTGGGCGCTTGGCAATATCCGAATCAACAAGCGGCATGGAGTATTGTCGAGCTCGGCAAGATCAGCTCGTGGTTTTTGCTTGTGATCATCAGTGTGATAATTGTGGCGGATTTGAAAATGTACAAGAGTCAGAAATCAACTATCAACCAGCAGTTATCAGCTAACGAAAAAGCGTCTACAAATGCTTCAAACAGAAAAAACGGAGTGGGTTAATCTCGCTCCGTGATAGAGAAAAGCAGTTACTTTAGCGGCACTTGCTCGCGTCGGTCGTGTTGCAGGTCATATTTTGCGGGCAAGCTTTGTTTTTCATATCGGGGTTGTTTTTTATAACTTGATCAACCTCTTGATCAAACGGCATCGAGCGAGCAGCATCTCCGTCGCGCTGAAAGAAATGAGTGTTCCAAGCAATATGAGTGGCACCAATCCCTTCTTGGTAATCATATGTGTCTTGCAGAGAGACATTTGGTCTGTAATAGGTAGTATCGCCGTTCGGAAAAATCGGAATCTCCCCTTTGTTTCTTCGGGCTACATTCTCGCCCAGCAACACGCGACTTGGTGGAGCATCGGGATAAGCAATGCCGCCACCGAACTCTTTCATTGCGTCAACGTTATTCTGAATGCCGATTTCTTTTGTGCAGCCATAGGTCAATGAAGACCAGAAAACGGTATGATTGAAGAAGCCTTGTGCTTCTCGGGTGCGACGCAAGAGCTGTGCTTGTAGCCTATCACATGAGTATCCACCACCGTTTGTTACTCCGACAATCGACTCCCATGTCATAACACCTTCAAAATTCGGATGATCGTCATACCGCTCAGCAAACTCACTCACCAGCGCTAAATATCGATCCATTACCCACGGCTCCCAAATTCTTAAAGTCACGTCCTCATGACCACGCTGCTGTTTCATGGTGCCTCCTCGATTATGGATATATGATGGTGTATTCGAACCACGGTCAAAAATCAGTACGATAAGTTGCTTATCGGAACCACCAAGTGTTTCGAGGTAGTTATCAATAATCGAGAAGTCATATTGGTTTTCTCGTGGCTCAAGTGTTGCCCACGATACCTTTGTGAGAGCCCCTGCAACACCGGGGTTTTCAATGGATCGTCTCAAATTATTGGGGTTCACTTCTTTTCCGAACTGTAGATAATGTCCCGGGTTGAACTTATACCCCGAACCATCGCACACCCACTTTCCCCCCGTGGCATTATTCCCGCCACCGCCACCTTTTACATACCGACCGATCTGCCACATCGGGGTGGCACACTGTTTGTCTGCACATCCACAGTTCCACTTATCATTGGCATAGGTACAGGCGAAAAAGATATAATATCCATTTTCTCTCACTGATGTAGGGGTTACCGTTGCCGCAGACTCACCACTCGCCCAAGGCGCATATGCCGCATTAGCACTCAGTGCCCTTCCTCCTGTAAACCTCATCTCTCTCCAATTACTCCCATCTAAATAATACCCTCCCCGATACACGATCTGATTCTGCCCCATCGATGCACTTATCGTCACCTCATCACCCGAACAATCGACCGAGGTCATCAAACGATTCCCCGAGCCGAAGAAATCTTCTGCTGAACCAAAACCGTTCGGTGCCGAACCGATTGCTTGCCCGCACGCTGCCCCAAGCCCGATCTGCGGAAAGACAAGCATGCCTACGAATGCAAGCGAGAAGCTGAATATGTGTTTTTTGATGTTCATTGGGTTTTTTGTATTCACTTCATTATATCTTTTATTTAATTATATTGCAAAATATACTATCAGCACTGGGTTTTTGAATTTGCAGCAGCACGTAAGCTTGCGAACTCAAAATAAAAAAAGCGTGGATACTTTTTGCACCACGCTTTATCATGAAGTCTTTTGCTTTATTTTTTCTCGATCACTTCTTCGAGTATGATGTGCGATGGTACGATCACTTCTTTATGCTCTTTTGTTTCGAGCACGACCGAAACCCCCGAAACCGACTTAACCGTACCGCTGAGTTCACCGATCGTAATCGAATCACCGACTTTAAGCATTTGCCCGGCGTAAAACGAGCCGATCAAATTCCCCGCTGCCATCCGTCCGCCAAGCCCTACCGCCAGAACGGCGATCCCCATAATCCCCGCGATGATGATGCTGACATTATCGGTGATAAGATAGGTTTCTAATCCTAACTGGCTCAGCGCGATTATCACAACGAAGAAGAGCACCAGATGATGCGCCATTTTTGCCAAGATGCTGCCGTATCCCATATTTGCCGAAGCGGCGGCGGTTGCCACCACGTCTTGCACAAAGTTAGCAACGAGCGTACCGATGATCACCAAAATGGCAGCGATGAATACGTTTGGAACGTGATCAATCAATTTGGATAACGATTCACCGATAACCGTGAGCCCCAGCGCCTCAACCGCCAGCGAAGCGGTGATGAGGATAATCACCCAATAGAGGATTTGCGCCATGATCTCGGACACGGTTTTTTTGATGTGTGCTTTTTGGAGCAATTCATGCGTGCCGGCTTTATCGGCGAGCGAATCGAGCCCGATCACTTTTAACAAACGACTGATAGCGGTTGCTATGATTTTGGCGATAAACCAGCCGAAGATCAGTATGACCAGCGCCCCGATCAGTTTTGGGAAAAAGTTGGCAAACGTAAACCACATTTGTTCCAGCGCTCTGCCGGCGCTGTTAAAGAGTTGTTCTGATTGATCCATGGAAGAGAAAAAAAGAAAAAGTTTTAACGCAGCAAAATGCTGCAGAAAACGGCTTTTAAGAAGCGGATCGTGACGATCGGCAATACGAGGAATAAAAATTCTGTCATGAACAATAATATCCGAAACAACTCGATCGAAGCGAAAACATCAGTTTCGAGCCTGCCACGCCGAGGATTACTGAATCGTACTTTCATACAAATTTTAGTGAAGTGAATACATTTTGGGGATTTTTGACTTGGATCTCACTCTTCTCTTCATGATTTATTTGCACTGGCGGCAAATAATCGCCCCCGTCATATACTTCTTTAAAGTGAGCGCGTGCGCGGTGTAAAGCGGTTTTTACAGCGGTCGGCGATTTATCGACCACTTCGCCTATCTCTTTGATAGAAAGCTCATCATCGTAGCGCAGTTGCAGCAACTCGGCCTCTTCCGGAAAAATCGCCAGTAGTGTTTGCCGGACTTTGGCAGCCGAGAGTTTTTGCCAAAAGGCATCGGTCATTTCGGTGCTCGTTTCGTCGCCCGCGTCGTCGAGTAGCGAAACAGACCCTCGTTGCTGTTTTTGTAAAGCTGTTAAACAGCTGTTATGCACAACGCGATAGAGCCACGTCTTAAACATTGAATCGCCGTTGAACTTGCCAAGCGAAAAGAACAGTTTTACAAAAATGTCGTGTGTTATGTCTCCCGCTAAATTGTGTTCGCGCAACATTGAATACACTTTTGAGTACACTATTTTTTCGTAGCGATGGTAGAGTTCGCCAAAGGCATCGCGATCGCCATCACAAACGAATTGCTGCACCAATGATTCATCCGACAGATTCGGCACGTTTTTTTCCATACAACATCAGTTTAGACATTTTATATCTAAAAAGGTTACACAAAATCATTTGACAGATGAATTAAGAGATTTATAAAGATAACTACATGGGTTTGTCATCAAAAAAATACTTTTAAAAATCCCCCGCACCCCCTTTAACAAGGGGGCACTATTCGTATTCTTTTGATTCCTTTCGGCACGAGAAGACTTGCGATTTTGCCACAAATCTTAGACAATCGCGAAAGCTATTTGTAAAAGCCATGCTCGCCATTAATAATCTCCACGTCCGATTCGAAAATACCGAAATTATCAAAGGCGTTTCGCTCGAACTCAAATCCGGCGAAGTCCATGCGATTATGGGTCCGAACGGCTCGGGCAAATCGACTCTTGCCAAAGTGCTCGCAGGGCATCCCTCGTACGAAGTCACCGAAGGCGCCGTTACTTTTGCCGGTGAAGATATTACCGAACTCAGTGCCGATGAGCGTGCTCACAAAGGTATTTTTTTCGTCTTTCAACATCCGCGCGAGATCGAAGGCGTGAACTATCGTCAATTCTTACACACTGTTCACCGCGGAAAAGTGCTCCACAAAGCCGGTAAAAACCTGCAGCAGGCACGTAAAGATCGCGCCTTGCGCAAGCAAATATCGCCGGTGGCATTTCGTAAAGATGCCGATTCGCTGCTCGACAATGTCAAAATTCCAAAAGATTTTTTAGAGCGTGGGGTCAATAACGGTTTTTCGGGAGGAGAGAAAAAAAAGAGCGAAATCGCCCAAATGGAGCTGATGCAACCAAAACTCGCTTTGCTCGATGAGCTCGATTCGGGGTTGGATGTCGATGCGCTCAAAGTTGTTTGCGAACGTGTGAATCATCTCCGCGAGCAAACCGGCTTGACCGTTTTACTCATCACCCATTATCCGCGGATACTTCAATACATCAAGCCCGATAAAGTGCATTTGTTCCGCGGTGGCAGAATCGAAAAAACCGGCAGCATGGATCTTGCGCATCAAATAGAGGCGGAAGGCTATGCCGAAGAGAGCGAATAATTTACAATACAAATCATGCATCAAACCGCTGCCGAAATCATCCGTATT
>CAZOZW010000002.1:34864-50865 GCA_964584385.1 uncultured Candidatus Peribacteria bacterium | reverse complement strand
AAAAAGGCTCCGCTTATGCTCTGTAGAATCGATGAGCGGCGGCCTGATCCCCGCTGCTTTAACCTCGATCTCTGGCGCCAGTGAAGTGTTTTATGCCGGCGGAGTGTTTTACGACACCGATGCGAAAATCCGATTTTTGCAGATCGACGAAGGCTTCATCAAAAAATATGGTGTGTATTCAGAAGAATGCGCCAAAAAAATGGCAAAGAACTTTAAAGACCAATGCGAAGCCAATATTTGCGTTTCAACCACCGGCGAGGCCGAAGGCGAACATGCCGGCAGAGTGTATTTTGGAATTACGGCAAACCGCCAAACGAAAACTTTTAGCGAGCGCTTTACCGGCAACCGCCAAGAAGTACAAATAAAAGCCCGCGATTTTGCCCTTAAAATAATGCGCGACGCCGTGATTTTGCTTTGATTTCTGCGCTTAAAAACCGTATAATAGCTAGAAAATCAACATCAAAAATAAAATTTTCAATGAACAAAGACGAACTGATCGAAGAAATCATCGGCTTGGTACAATCGATTCAAACAACGCGCAAAAAAACCGCCGTTGTAAAAGGTCAATTGCTCGACAAAATGCACCAGCTCGAAGGCTTGGAGCACACCCGCGAAGTGCATGAAGCCGAACAAGAACTCGATAAAGCCCTGTAATAAAACCATAAATTATCATGCGAAATTTGCACCCCACAACTCGCGCCTTTTCAAATGCCCCGAAACCTCGGTGGTTTGAAGAGCGGGTGGTTTTTCAGTTCAAGCCACAAGCCGAGCCAAGTTCTTCGGGTGAAAACATTCGCAAAGTCGATTTCGATGAGCCGGATTATGATTTGACGAAGCCCGCCGAAATTCCCATTAACACCGATAACGAAAAGGTAAACTTTAAAGAATGGCTTAATGGCAAGCCTGAATCTGAACTTACCGAAACCTACAGGCAACTCGAGACTCAAAACCGCGTCGAAGAGCAAAAACTAACGACGATGTCAGAGAAGTACAACGAAGTGAACGAACGTATTGCAAAAGAAGAAAAAGCCCAGCCTGAAACACCTGTAGATGCGATGATCGCTGCCACGGATTCTCCTGAGCCAAATCAAAATTATTCATTGCCAGCGTCAGTTGTAGAATCGGACAACACCGAAGCTACTCTGGCTACGAACCCTGAAGCACAAAAGCAGATTGAAACCCAAGAAAGTCAGCCAAACGATAGTCTGGGAAGTGTTTCGAACAAATCTGTGCCTGATGCCGAGACGGGCGAGTCGATTCCTGAGCAGATTACATCAGCGCAACTAGACGGCGGGTCGACTGCTTCGGCAAGTCCAATTAAGCAAACTGAGTCATTTACAGTGCAAGACAAAATGCAACCGGGCGGTGGTACTCCAGCAGTTCAGACAGAAAACATTGAAGATGAATCCGGTGGAACCGCGGTGCTTCCTTTAATGCCAGATGGCGGCGGAAGAGATGCAAATCCAGAAACTCCAGCAGTGAATAATGATTTTAATTCTAATTATCAGCCAGAAACTGAAACTCAAACTCCGCCGCCACAATCTACAAACGAAAAAACGACTGCATCCGAAAATCCACAGCCAGGTATTTTGCAAACCGCAGCGAAGGCTCCTCCTCCGCCAACTGCACCTGCAAGGCCAACAGAAAACAGTGGCAGCTCCGAGTCAGCTGCTTTCGATACTATAGTTCAGCAGAATGCTCAGGCAAAAAATGCTGTGAATAAAAACCCAGTTGGGCAACAACATGAAAAAACAAGAGAATCAACTATAAAAATAGCTCAGAATGAATATATTGACGAAGGCTTTGGCGGACTAAAGCGAGCAACTGCCTATAGTGAAGGCTCGCGTCACCTTGAAAATGTGCCAAGTACAGAGATTATTCACAAAGAAGAGCACGAAACCAGCGATTCGGAGGGAGTCTAGTCGAGTAAGAAGCTTCTCTTGGGCTATTATAATAATTCGTTCATTCTAAAAAACCCGCCTCAATTTCTACCCGTACAAGAGTGCTTGGTCACTTTTGAGTTTGCAATTTTAGTGGCGATTAATTATAATCTAGTCTGTAGACTAGTCTGTTTAATATGAAAACTGTTGGATCTTACGAAGCAAAAACAAAGCTGCCAGAGCTGATCAAATGGGTTGAAGAGACGCATGAAGAATTAATCATTACGCGTCGCGGAAAAGAAGTCGTTAAGATCATCTCGGTTCAGCCCGAGCCAAATGTTACAAAAGTGGTTGACGATATCCGAGAATTGCGGAAACGAAATGTGCTTGGCAGCAATCTCACCGTGCAAGAATTAGTAGCAGAAGGAAGAAGATGAATTTTGTACTCGATTGCTCGGTGGCAATGAGCTTTTATTTTGCCGAAGAAGAGAGCGATTACGGCAATGCAGTTTTGCAAAAACTCGAACAAGGGGCAGTTGCGGTTGTACCCACTTTATTCTTTTGCGAAGTAGCAAATGTTTTGCATGTCGCCTATAGAAAAAACCGCACGACTTTAAAAGATATAAACGCCTTTCTTGAGGCATTAACACTACTTCCGATTCAGCAAGATGTTGCACCGGTACAACCAAAAACTATAATCGAGCATTGCCGTAAGCACAATGTGTCGGCATACGACGCCATGTATCTGGCGACTTCAATCAAGTACGATGTACCAATCGCCACCCTTGATGAAAAACTCAAGCAGGCAGCAAAAGGAGAGAAGAAATACTTAGATATATCCATCTAAAAAATCCGTCCCGACGAATCGGGACGGATTTTTATGAAAGGTTACGCTTTCTTATCGTTACTCTTTTTTAGTAGTTCTCCCACCAGCGTGAGTGTACACGGGTGTCGTAACCGTATTCGTGAATGTCCATTTGAGTGTACTCATCCACGGTTTTGCTTGCCCCTGGGGTATCGTAGGCTTTTGTGATGAGCTCAAAGCTGCCCGCACCAACCGAACCAACTGCAAAGGTGATGTAGGTGGTGCCGTCGAGGAAATCAACCGGTGTGTAACCCACCACTTCGGCATTGGTAAGACTGTTGTAGAGCGAGAGCAGGTAGAATCGTGGATCGATTTCTGCGGTTGCTGTCATACCGTTCATCAAGTACCAAAAGTTGATCGAACCGCCCGTATATGGGTTGGTGAGTGTTACATCAACCGGTGGAGCATCTGCCAAGTGAATCACGCTTACACGTGCTTGATGAGTGTCGCTCAAATCAATGCCAAATGGCTTTAAAACGGCGTCACCATCGGCATTTACAAAAGCGGCGATTACGGCATCTTGCCCGGCGCTAAGGCTGGCATCGGCTTCGATTACAGCATCGTTGCTACATGGGTCGCTGCTGTTGGCGAGGCTGACTTTTAGGTTGTATGAACCTGGGTCGAGCTCTACCGGACCGACAACATCTTTGTATTGAAAGTTGTCGAGCAGGCAAATGCTGTCGTTAACGAGCACATCTACCGGGAGCGATTGGGCAGCACCCAAAGCCGAACCGGGGATAGCATGTACGACGATGACCTCCGCCTTACCGCCGTTAGCCGAAGCGGAGAGCGGAAGCATGGCAAAAGCCAGGGCGAACATTGCAGCTGCAATCAACAATTTGCGATTGGCTGCCTGCAGAAATGATGTATTTATCATTTGAGAGAGAAAAAGAAAATGCTCAAGAGCGCGTATAAATTCTGCTTCGGTTACGTTTGTTGCAAGCATTTTTAGTTGCAGAATCCATCAATGTTTCGTAATGATAATTATTATCAAAATCATTACTGATAAAGGTTAATAAGTACACATATTTTGATGTTTTCCCAGATCAAGAAAAAAAGAGTATACTGAATTCAGAATTAATCGCTTATTATGAAAATCTTTTTTGCCGCCGATCATGGTGGATTCGATCTTAAAGAAGAGTTAAAACCATATGTAGAAAAAATGGGGCATACGATAGAAGATTTGGGCACGCACAAAAATGAATCAGTCGATTACCCGCAATTCGGCAAAAACGCTGCCGAAGCTGTTGTGAATAATCCAAACACTTTAGGAATAATCATCTGTGGTACGGGAATCGGCATTTCGATTGCCGCCAATAAAATTGCTGGTGCGCGGGCGGCGGTTTGCACATCCACCACGCACGCCCGGCTCACACGTCAACACAACAATGCTAATCTGCTGGCGATCGGCGCAAGAATCACCGGCATTGAGGTGGCGAAAGATATTGTAAAAACCTTTCTCGAAACCGATTTTGAAGGCGGTCGCCATCAGCGGCGGGTCGGGCAGATTGAAACATCCTTATGATTCCCCCTGAGAAGGGGGATTAAGGGGGGTTTTATTAATGCGGGTTTTGCAATTGATACCCAACTCATCTTCAAGAACATTCCTCAGAGACTCTCGCAATGAATAACAATTATCTTCTTTGTAAACTATGAATCCGATTCGCATTTCACCATCACTCCTCTCGGCAGATTTCGGCGCTTTGCAAGCCGATATCAACCGCGCTGAGCCGTTTGTCGATGGTTTTCATTTCGATGTGATGGACGGACAATTCGTTCCAAATCTTAGTGCTGGCGCACCGGTACTTGCTTGTGTTTCTTCACAAAAACCGATCGATGCGCACTTAATGGTTCATAACCCCGATGTTCTCTTGCCAGCTTTTGCCAAAGCCGGTGCAGCCGCTATTTCGGTGCAGTTCGAGGCCTGTACGCATTTGCACCGCACCCTGCAAAACATCCGCGAACTCGGCATGCAAGCTGGTGTGGCGGTCAATCCCGCAACTTCATTCGAAACCATCAGCGAAGCGGTAAAATTGGCAGATTACGTTTTGGTGATGAGCGTCAACCCCGGGTTTTCGGGGCAAGCGTTTATCCCCGAGGTGCTCGAAAAAGTTGCAAAAATCCGTGCTGTTTACCCCGAAAAAGACATTCAGATCGATGGCGGCATCAACGATAAAACCATCAACCAGGCATTGCAAGCTGGCGCGAATTGGATCGTCTCCGGTTCGTACTTTTGGGGCGCTGACGATATGCAAAAAGCCGCCGATTGCCTACGTGGATCGGCATAGCGTTCTCTTATCTCGAAGCTCCTTTGTTCGCGATTCCACATTTGCTCTTTTGATTTCCGTATGATTTTTCGAAGTGGGTGAATGAGCAGCGAGTTGATTACACAAGAGGTTGTCGCCCCGTGCTCTATCGGAGGCGGGTTTTTATGCAAACGTAAAGTGTCATCTTCGTCTTCTTCGCTTATTCGAGACTGGATTATTTCTTGTCATATTGGGAATGGAAATCTTGCAAACCAAAAAGCTGGCGGTAAAGCCAGCTTTTTGGTTCTTTTTCCTTAAGTGTTTTTAAGGCAATCCTGGTTATTGTGCACGGAACATGCCGCGCCCCATTCCGATTCCTCGTTTCTTACTACCTTTTTCTGGTAAGCCGAGTTCTTCATGTATTTCTTGCGCGGTTTCGTAGTCACCGGCTTGTTTTGCTTCGTGCATTTCTTGGTAGCGGTCGAAGTTGTCCTCGGTAATCACTTCGAGTTTTGGGCTGCTTTCGGGGAGTGCTGCCACGAAGGCATCGTAATCACCGGCTTCTACTGCGGCTTTTACTTCTTCGCGATGCGCTTTTTTGTGCATGCATCCGCCTTGTTTGTAGCCGCGACCTTTCAGTCCATATTCTTCGCGGAGTTTAAGCACGGTTTCGCGGTCGCCGCTTTCAATTGCTGTTTGCAATTGTGTTTTTTGCTCTTCTGTAAGAGCGGTGGTGTCATTAGCACTTACGGCGTTAAGCCCGGCGATAACAAGGGTGCCGGTAATGCCAACGGCGGCAACACCGAGCAGAACTTGGCGTGAGAGAGTAGTTGCTTCGTTCATAGGTTTTAAAAAGAGAAATTTCGAAGTGGCCCTTCACTCTTTGGTACGCGGGGTAAAAAAATCTTATTCAATTTTATCCGACTTTTTTTGAAATAATATAAATTCCAGTAGATTAAGGCGTAATTTTACGCCATAGTCTCCTTTTTTATAATTGATTGCGGCATGGTTTTGACGCACCAAAAAGTTGACTCACAAGAAAACCCACTTTTATTTCCCCTTTGCAAAAAGGTGACGAAGAAAGCCACTAAATTCTCATCTTGTATTCGACAGTTCTTTTTTAGTGTCTAATCCTTCTTGCTAGCGATTGTTCGTTTCTGGCATGGTTTCAATGAGTGGTATCTCATTTATCATCCTGTTCTTTTCATGTACTTCTCGTTCATATCGCATTTTGCCGCGCATCTGTCCTTTTCCTCCTCGCCCGCGTTGCCATGGCAAAACCGTATTCGCTTTGAACCGTTTGTTTTCTTCCATTTTGCCCGAAACCTTAATCCGTTTGTTAATAATTTCATTTTCTTCAAGCGAAGCCTGAACCCGCGGATGGATGAACGCCGCTTCGGAGTAATCGACTTGCCAGGTGGTTTCTTCAAAATCTGTTAGAATGATCAGCCGGGCATCTTTCGTGATCTCAACTACACTGCCGGCTAAAAAACCTCGTTCGGGGTTCGACCACATCTCCTTTTTGCGTTGATCGAGTTGCTTGTAAAAGGGGAGTGGTTTGGTGAGTGCATTTTCAATCGCTTGTGCACCAATGGTAAAATAAAAGGTAGTGCCGAGTAAAATACTCAATATAAAATTGCCGATCACAAATCCCAGTAGCGGAATACGGTAACCTTTTTTGGTATGGCGCAAAGTGTAAAACGCGAGTACGAAAAACAAAATAAAACTTATCAGCCATGTAATCGGCAGCATCGTCATCATCGAGCGGAATGCGCCATTGCCGGCGCGGGTCAAAAGCTCGCGATCAAGCTCCAAAAATCCATACAAAACCACCGCAAATGCCGCTGCACCAAGCACTACTGCCAGTGTGAATTGCAGGTAGAAGAAGAAATTCTTTGTAATAAAATACAAGCGTGAGCGCTGCGGAATATCTTCCTTTTTAATCTGCTCGGTGATTTTTGACGATAATCTACTCATGGTTGATGATTATAAATCGGGGGAAAGAACGTGGTCGCGCATTAGTTTTTTACCGCGGGTTACCAGCGTTGCCACACTGCCAACCGGCATTTGCAAGATGTCTGCCATTTCGTCGTAGGTTTTTTCTTCGAGATACCTGAGCACAATCGCATTGCGGTACTTTTCGGGAATTTTGCTGATGGCATTACGAATTGCGCGAGCACTTTCTGTTTGGTCGAACTCTTTTGGCAGGTCGATCTTATTCGGCAGCGTTTCAATCAATTCTTCATCCCAGCCGATCTGCTTTTCTGCCCCGCGTGATTTTTTGCGGCGGAATTCAGAAATCGTCTCGTTATGGGTAATGCGATAAATCCAGCTGCTGAACTTTTGGCTGCCGTCAAAATCCTTCAAATTGCGCCATGCTTTTAAAAATACCTCTTGCAACACCTCTTCGATCTCCTCCGCCGAAAAATCCGAGATTCGCCTTACGTAGCGCATCAATGGCTGTTCGAAGCGGTCGATCAGTTCACCGAATACATCAACATCGTTTTGCGCCTGTAGTGCCAATTGCTCATCACTGAGCAAACTTCCAGAATCACTCATCTAATTGTTTATACGCAAAGCAGCCAGGATTTATTCAGAATCATCCGATTTAATTTTTGGCGTAGTGCTCGATTTTTTGCGCCCACGCTTCAATCTCGTCTTTGCTGCGTTTGCGTGCTTGGTCGAATAGTTTGGCTTTGGTGACTTTAATCCCGCAGAAATAGAGCGTTATCATCCGCAAAATCGTAAAAAATGGGAACGCGAGCATGGCGTAAATAAACTTTGGTCCGTCGCTAGTGGCAAATATCTTCGCGGTTTTTCCGGTGAGGAGTTTTTCCGGTTTGCCATTTGGTAAAAAGCGAAACGCGAATCCGCTCGTAAAATTCATATCGATAAAGTTTTTCATGATCGCCGGCGGATTGCCCCACCAGACCGGAAAGATGAATACGAGCTCATCGGCTTCGCGTATTTTTTGTTGGATGACTTCGCGCGTTTCGTCGGTCGGAATATCTTTAATATCATCGAATGTCAAAAAATCTTGCCGCCACTTTTTGTCGTACAGGTCGATTACTTCACTCTCGCCGGGATGCGCCTTTTGGTAGCGCTCGGCGAACAATTTTGAGAGGTTTTTTTTGGCAGGATGGGCGTAGATGATGAGGGATTTCATGGGATGAGAAAAAATGCGGTTTTAAACGTAGCAGGAGGATTCGGTTTTGTCATTCTTTTACCCCAATTCTCTACTTCGCTGCTCAGCCGCTACTGTCGCTTTTTGTACAACTTCGCCAAGCCCTGCTTCATCGAACGCTTCTAGTGCGGCTTGTGTGGTGCCGCCGGGTGAGGTGACTTTTTGCCGCAGCTCAGCTGGTGAATCACTACTTTGTTTCAATAATTCCGCACTGCCGATAAACGTTTGCTGTGCCAAGCTCGCAGCAAGTTCTGGCGGTAAACCGAGTTTTTTGGCAGCTACAGCAAGTTCTTCGGTAAAGCGAAAAAAGTACGCCGGCCCCGAACCCGAAAGTGCGGTTACCGCATGCATCTGTTCTTCATCTTGCAATTCGACCACTTTACCACAGGCACCGAATAATCCACGGCAGAACTGCTTTTGGGTATCATCAACTTTATCACTAAAAAACAGTGCCGAGGCACCGGCAAATACCATCGCCGGCGTATTCGGCATTACCCGGCAAACGTTTTCTGTACCGGCTAATTCGGCAATCCGCCCACTGGCAACACCTGCCATGATCGAAACAAATACCGCATTTTCGGCTGACTGAATCGGAAACACCTTCTCGATGATCTGCGGCTTTACTGCTAAAATCACCACTTCGGCATCTGCTGGCCGGCCGCTTTGTACGCCGAGTTCGTTTTGTAACTGCTTTACTTTTTCTTCTGCCGGGTCAGATACATAGGTTGTTTTTGGGTTGAGCACGCCGCTTTTAATACCGGCGGTTAAAATGGCGGCGCCCATGTTACCGGCACCGATGAACAAGGTTTTTTTCATAAATCTTAAATTGAGGTATTGGCAGTGTAGCGCAAAAGTGAGGTGTCGAAAACTCTTGAATAATAATTTAAACGTAGGGATTAAGATCGGTTGACTCCTTTTTAAAAAAGTATACTATTGCATAGCTCATCTCTGAGCAGCGTTGTTCTAACGAAAGGATTCGTCTTTTACGGATGAACAACGAATGAACCTTGCTTTTATCGGCTATTGGAGGACGCGGACGATGAAAACGAACCATTGGAGATTATGATGAAATACGTTGTTATTTTGGTTTTGACGTTGTTTCCTGTCCATGTTTTTGCTTTCGACGTTTTCACCTGCGAAGGTGATAATTCGCAGGTTCTGGGAAGCAGTCGATTACTTATGCTTTCAAACAAAGGGGGCTCGCCAAATAAATTTTTGGTGGAAGGTGTTCGATATAACAGGGAGTGCTTGGTGTCTATGCAATACCAAAGCAACACCGAGTTAAAGATCGTACGGTTTCATCCCGATGCCGAAAGGCCTTGTTTAACCAAGCAGGATGCTCTTGTTGTTCCAACGGATGAGTTTATCGACCCCGATGTGATCGGGTTTCGCGATGGAAATGCTGTATTAAAAATACGCGCTGTCAGCGATGGTCCAGTCGCTTTCTGGGTTCGCACCGGGCCACCCCCATTCATTGATATGAGCTCTAGAGCGAGCGCATTGGTTGGCGTTGAATTATATAACGCTGAAAGTTTTGTCGTTATACCCAATGGCTTGGATATCCTCAGGTGCAACGACACCACTCCGCAAGCAGCTGAATAATCAGGGTGCCCCCGTTCATGTAACGGGGGTTTTTGATTAAAACAGATTGAATCGAGAACAGAATCATATAAGATGCATCCGTCGATCGTAAAGATCGACATCCATTGCCGAGTCGGAGGGTTTATAATTCCTCGCAGTTTGCATGGAAGCACCTTAAAAGCTCGGTTTTTATTGTTTACCAAAAGAGGTACTCGTATGAAGAAGTTCTTGTGGGTTTTTATCCTCAGCTGCAGTTTTGCACTGCCCGCTGTTGCAGATCACCATATGACCGACCCCGGCGGGCTCGAACCGCTAGGTCATGGGCGATACTTGCAATGGTGGGGGGGAATCAGCCGTAATTGCATTACCGCTGATTGGAACTCGATCGTAATCACAAATCACGAAAGTTGTCGTGATGATCATCGCCACCTGGGTACCGATTATGGTGCCGGAATCGTCACATTTTGTGACACTCACGGCGCAACCCATGTTGGGGCAACGATATATTCTGCCAATGGTGGCAGATACGACTTTGATACGGAAACGGTTGATGCGCACAACAACTACATCGCCTTTCTGCATCATATTGGTCGAGGCAACTCACCAGTGCCCAATGATTATTGGGGAACGGTCAATCACAACGGGCGAATCGGTGTTGGCGTTTACCCTGCCGATACCCATTTCGTTAGGGTGGTCAATTTAATATGTAAGCCATAACAAACCGAGCGTAAAACGAGAGCGGCATTCGTGCCGCTCTCAACCCTGAATCCTGCTTATGATGAATGAATTCATGTACATTAAAGCGTAAAATTGCGCCATAAAGTACATGAATTCTTACTGCTGATTTGACCGATATTAGAAAAATCCGCTATAAAAAAGTTGATTTCCTTTATCAATAATAATGCCCAGCGAACTCGATAATCTCCGCCGCGCACCGGAACCAAATGAATCTGAAATTTTAGAAGAAGAACTGCAAGCAGCAAATGAGAATGCAAGCGAAGCTGGTGAATCGACCGAGCCAATGCCAATCGTCGAGCTAGAGAACAAAGAAGCACGTACTTCGCTAGAAGAATTGCTAAAAAAAGCGGGAATCGTCAAAAAAGAAGCCTAAGCCTCGCCAGCGACAAACGATTCGGCTCGTAATGCCGTACCGGTGATATCAACTCCGCTCACTGTGGCATTTTGCCCAATAACCGAATTGCGCACGCAAGCGTTACGCACCACGGCGCCGCGCTCTAAAATGGCGTTTTGCAGCGTGGCGTTTTCTATCGTTACTTCTGGCGACAGCAGAACCGTTTCATGTAATTCATTGTTTCCGAGCTTGGTGGCGCCAAGATCGAGCGTTTGTTTGCCGATCAAATATTTTTGTGCATCTAAAAAAGCGCCAAAGCTGCCAATGTCGAACCAGCGTTCGGTAAAATCGAAATATTCCACCGGTTCATTCAGCGACAGATAATGCTCGAACACACCGCCCAAATCATCGTTATTGGCACGCGAATATTCAATCAATTGCCCGAGCAGACGCTTCGGAAAATACAAACATCCAGTTGAAACGAGCGAGCTTTTGGGCTGATCGGGTTTTTCTTGAAACTCGCTTACCAAGCCATCTTTCCCCGGCACCACAACGCCGAATTTCTTTGCTGCTTCCAGGTTGTTCAATTCGTAAGCGGCGAGGAGGGGATTCGTTTTTGCGCGCGCTAAAAAATCATCGAATGAAAACAAGAACAAGTTATCGCCGGCTAGAACAAGCACATCGTCATCAATCTTAAATTGCTCGATTACAAATGAAACGGCGGCGAGTGCGCCTTTTTTCCCTTTTTCGCCATGCGAATCTTCAACGAACACTTCTACTTTGCGGTCGGGAAAATCGGCTTTTTGCCAGGCGTAAAAATCATCGGCGAAGACAGCATTCGTCGAAACAATGCACTCGGCATCAGGCGGCAACTTTTCAATGATATGGGTGATTATTGGTTTGCCCGCGACGCGTAAAAGAGGCTTGGCGGTTTTTTCGGTGAGCGGCCACAGTCTTGTGGCAAAGCCGCCGGCAAGCACAATCGTCTTCATCGTTTCATCAGCAAGATCAGCGATTTCCAGAGGATCTTCAAATCGAGTAAAAAGCTCCAGCGCAGAATGTAGCGAATATCGAGCTCAATCTGCTTGGTGGTATCGGGCGTGAGGTTACGCAAAACCTCTAATTGCCAAAGCCCAAAAATACCGGGGCGCATGATCAGTTTTTTGCGTTGGTGCGATTTTAAGAGTTCGTTCTCATGGGGCGGGCGTGGTCGCGGCCCAACCAACGACATATCGCCTTTAAAAACATTGATAAACTCGGGCAGATATCTGATGAATCCTTGTTTGTTCGCGAATCGATATTTATCAAAGGCACGAATCGGGGCGCCAGCACTGCACTCGATCTGCTCTTTTTTGTTCAACAAAAACAGCGGCGAAGTAATAATGATCACCAGCGTCGAAACGGCAACATCAAACCCGCGCTTAAACAGCTGCCCCCAGCCAAAGATCGGCGAGATATCGTGCAATAAAAACGGCATACCGGCAATCTTTTCGCTATGTAACGAGCGATGAAAGGCGCCGAGCAATGATGGCGCCAGAATGAATTCTAAAAACTTACTCTCGGCAAAAGCAAGTAGGTTCAAGGTTTGCTCTGGGGCTTCGGTTTGCACTATTACATCGATCTTTTCGCTTTCTACAATTGCTTCTAAGGCATCGAGCTTACCCAAAACTTTTATTCCGCTTATCTCTTTGGTGCTGCCACCGAACGGCGCTAACATGGCAACCGGCTGAAACGGCGTGCCGTATTTTTGAAACCGCTCGATAATCGCCCGCGCCGCATGACCATTTCCTATCACCAATGTTCGCCGAATTCCTTTCCCGTTTTGAAACGCGCGCCGCCGCATCATCTGCAGCGCGTAATGAAAGCCGAATACAAACGCGGCGCTAAAGGCAAAAATCAATAACACGATCGACCGCGAAAAGAAGATCTCGCGTTTAAAAAAGAACACGAGTACAAACAACATCGAACCCGAAAAGCACGATAAGCTAATCATGCGAATCAGTTCGGTGGCGGTTTTTTGGCGCAACGAATATAAGCCCGACCACACAAAAAACAGCCAGAACACGGGGGTGATGATCAGTGCTAATTGAAAATACGGTGCAAATGGAAAATCGGTTGAAAAGAACTGCCCGATGCGGAGCAAATACGCCAATAAAAACGCGGCGAGCACGAGTGCGCAATCGACCACCATTTCGAAAAGTTTGGTTAGCAATTGTTGGCGAGTGTTTTTCATGTACAAAAGTGTGCCGCAATCGGGTGAAAATTCCAAATCGATTCTTAATTACACTTCCTTCATTTTGAAGCTACATTATGAATTTTTATCATCTTTTACTTCTTTGTTTTTATACTTGGGAAAAGAGCGTGATTTCCTTAGAATGAATACTGTTATTTCTGTTTCATAGAGTTTGTCGAACAACAATCAAACAGGTGTGAATAATTGTGAAGAGCATTTTTATTTTGTTGATGAATCTGGGGATGGCGTATTGTTTGATCGCAAAGGGCGACCGCTTTTTCTAGCTCCGGGAAACCTACAACACTTCATTCTGGGGATGGTCGACCTGAAAGACGAACGAGCTTTGCATCATGAATTGGAACAGCTGCGGCAAGATATTTTGCGTGACAAATATTATGCCGGAGTCCCATCGCTGCAGCCGTCTTCGAATAAGACGGCATGCTTTTTTCATGCAAAGGATGATATACCGGAAGTACGGCGTGAGGTTTTTCGGATTATCATGCGGCATGATTTCAAGTTCTTTGCAGTAATTAAGTCAATGAAATCAGTTTTCGAATATGTGAAAAGTCGCAATGAACGAAACGGAAGTTATAGATACAAGCCGGATGAACTCTATGATTTGACGACGCGAATGCTGTTTAAGTCTCGTCTTCATCTCGGGGGATTTTCGGAGATTACGTTTGCCAAACGAGGTCATTCTGATCGCACTAAGGCATTGCGCTCGAATCTGGAAAAGGCTCGCAATTCATTCGTTGCAAATAATTTGGTGGCGAACACTGATACTATCATCAAGATACAAATGGCCACCCCGAAAGAGAGTGCCGGGCTGCAGTGTGCTGATTATTGTCTTTGGGGTCTACAGCGTATGTTCGAAAGGCAAGAGGATCGCTACATTTCTTACATCTGGGAGAAGGTAGGTGTCATCCATGATGTAGATGATAAATCAGTGAGACCTTATGGAAATTATCTGAATAAGCACCATCTGTTGGATAAGTTGTATTTTGAGAGCCGGCAAATATAGGTTGTCCCAACGAGGGGACAACACACGGCATGGAGCCGAATTTCGTTTGCCTGTACACATTTTATGAAAGTTGACAAAAATTGTCAACTTTGAGGCGAGTATCTGATTGTGATATGGCTTGAAGAATATTCACTCCTTTTCTTTTTTTTCAGCCGCATCCTCTTTTGCTGCTTCATTCAAATCGTGGATGATCTCTTGTACTTCTTCATCGGTAAAGCCATGCGCCATGGCGCCTTCTTCAATGCTTTCTATCTCGCCGATGTGGCACATAGAACAGCCCAAACCCCACTCAGCCAAAACCTCTGCGGCGCTGGGGAACGTATCGGTGATTTCTTGCACGGTCATGTCGCCATGCACTAATGGGTGATTGTCTTCGGTTTTCTTTTTTGGCATTGTGGAACAAATTCTAACTCTATTATCCGCCATTTTATGCCCACTTTGCAACCTATCATCGCCGGGGTCGACGAAGCCGGGCGCGGGTGTTTAGCGGGGCCGGTGGTTGCTGGCGCGGTGATTCTGCCAAAACGCGTACCGAAAAAGTTGCTCAAAGATTCAAAAATCCTCAGCGAAAAGCAGCGCGAAGCGGCATACGAATTCATCATAAAAAAGTGTGACTTTGGTGTAGGCATGGCGAGCGCGCAAGAAATCGACAAGCTCAACATTAAACGAGCGACCGAACTGGCAATGCGGCGGGCGGTTGAAAAACTCAAAACTAAGCCTGATCATTTAATGATCGACGGGCGCGATACATTTACTTTCGATATCCCATCAGAAGATTTTGTAAAAGGGGATGCGCGGTTTGCGGTTATCTCTGCCGCCGGGATTGTGGCAAAAGTCACCCGCGACCGGTTTATGAAAGAGCAGGCAAAAATCTACCAAAACTACGGGCTTGAGCGCCACAAAGGCTACGGTTCTGCGTTGCACATCGAACGCATCAAGCAATATGGTCATTGCGAGTTGCACCGCACGTCGTTTAATCCGCTTCGAACCTGGCTGACACAACCTGAGTTATTGACAATCACCTAATCTATTACATGCAAAAAACAGCTCTTAACATCTGTCGGCACCTGCAAAATAATGGCTACGAGGCGCTGTTTGCCGGTGGCGCCGTGCGAGACTTATTAATGGGCAACGAACCCGAAGATATCGACATCGCTACCAATGCCAAGCCCGAACAAATCGAAGCACTGTTCGAAAAAAGCTATGCCATCGGCAAGAGTTTTGGGGTGATCATGATCGCCGAGAACGATCATCATTTCGAGATCGCCACTTTTCGCAACGACGGCGGATACAGCGATGGGCGCCGCCCCGATGCGATTTTTTTCAGCGATAAAAAAGAAGACGCCTTACGTCGAGATTTTACCTGTAATGCGTTATTTCTTGATCCTGTTGCCGATAAAATCCACGATTATGTCGGTGGCGTGCAAGACATAAAAGACAGAATCTTGCGCTTTGTCGGCGAGCCCGAAGAGCGCATCCGTGAAGATTTTTTGCGTATTCTGCGAGCAGTGCGCTTTAAGAATCGGTTAGATTTTGAGTATGGACCTAAACTTACCGAAGCGATTGGGCAGCATGCCAGTTTAACCGGGCACATTGCTGCCGAACGAGTAAAAGCCGAACTCGATAAAATGCTTGCCTCGCCGCGGCGGATGGGTGCGATGCGCGATTTGAAACAATTGGGGATTATGCGAGTGGTACTGCCCGAAATTGCCGATCTCCAATCGATCACCGATGCGCACCACAACCGTAATGTGTGGGAGCACACGATGAACTGCCTAAAAAACCTGCCCAACAAAACCAATTCCACCGTTGCCTGGGCAACATTGCTCCACGATGTTGGCAAAGCCGAAACCTTGCACCACGACCCCAGGCGCAATCGTTTTTTTGGGCACGAGCGCGCTTCGGAGCAATTGGCGAAA
>CAZOZW010000002.1:11347-34854 GCA_964584385.1 uncultured Candidatus Peribacteria bacterium | reverse complement strand
CGTCTCAAGTTCCCGAATTTCGAAGTCGATAAAATCGCTTGGTTGGTAAAACACCACATTGCCTTTTATAATACGCTTAAAATGAATCGCAGCCACAAGCTGCATTTTTACGACCATCCGTTCTTTGCAGACCTCATTACCTTGTGCCGTGCCGATGCCCTGGGCGATGACGAGAACGACGACTTGGTCAGCCGAATCGAAGCCGATTATGTTGCTGCCCGCGAGCAAAAACTACTGCCGCAGTTCCATCCCGATTTATTGACAGGTGATGAGATTATGACAGTTGCCAAGCTGCCTGCCGGAGAGGTTATCGGTCAGATCAAGCACGAACTGCGTGAATTGCAGATCAACGAACGCATCAAAACCAAAGCCGATGCCGAAGCATGGGTGCGAAAAAACCATCAACACCCAAAGAGCTAGTCCATTAGTAACGTCGGTTTTATATCAGGCTCGGCGGCGGTGAGTTCGAAGCAGAAATTCCCGGCATCATGTCGCCATTCAATATTGTAATAATCGTACGGATTTTCTGTGTCATCTTGATTATTCCGCTCAAAATCGGCGCAGAGCGCATACTCTTTTTCGCCGTTCTGTCGGTACTCAAAATTCTTTTCGGTTTGCAGGCTGGTTAATCCTCGAATGTCACTCGGATCAAACGCTTCAAGCGCTTCGATCGAAGATGGCAATTCATCATTCCGTCGATAAAACTCATCTACTTCCATGCGCACATAATTGAGGCTTCGCACCGTTTCACGATCTATTTTTTTTGCCCGTGTTACCATCGGGCTTTCCATGATAAACAAAGCCCATACGAACGGAATAGTCAAAATTGCGGCAAAGATGATCGACCACAGATTATTCTTTTTTCGGCGTGAGGCATCAGTCTCGTTTCGCATATCACCAAAGTAATACAAAAAGATACCACCGGCGATGATCAAGATCGTTAGCGCTTTTAAAAAGAACCGAATGCTGAGCTCACCTTCCAAAAAATTCCAGATAATCGTCACCAAATCACCTACTACCGTTGCTGCGGCGATGAATAATACAATGTACGTTAGCCAACGGCGAATCCCCGAATCGTGATCGAGATCTTTTTTCGAGAGCGAGCGGTTGATAATCCGTGTAACAAAATAAAACACCGGTGCCGCCACAATAATCGTCGCAATACCGAATTTTATCGCCGATTGCGAGAGTTGATTCCCGTAATCTTGATATTCAAGCGGAAAGTAAAAGTTGATGATCTGATAACACAATGCGCCAACAGCGATTGCGGTGAGCCCTAATGTAAAGAAACTCGTTAAATAGAAAAACGCATGTTTAGCGCCATTATGATTGACTTCTTGTTTTTTCATGGTGGTAAGAAAAATCATTCTCAGACTCCTCTTTTGATGAAAAAGTTGCAAGAAAAAGTGTGCCCACAGAGCTTGCAATTTTACCCGCAAACACTTAGCTTAAAACCCATGAAAAACTCCGAAAAACTCGAAACCGCCTGCCGTTTAATCCTCGAAGCGATTGGCGAAGACCCCGAGCGCGAGGGCTTAAAAGACACGCCACGTCGTTTTGCCAAATCGTGGCAAGAGCTGACCGAAGGCTACAATCCGCCCAACCCCGAAACATTTAGCCGGGTGTTTGCCGGCGAAGATTACGACGAGATGATCGTTGTCAAAGACATCGAATTCTTCTCTCTCTGCGAGCATCACCTGCTGCCTATTGCCGGCACGGTTTCGGTTGGTTACATCCCCGATCAAAAGATCATCGGGCTTTCGAAAATACCTCGAATCGTCGATATCATCAGTAAGCGTGTCCAAAACCAAGAACGCATAACAAGCCAAGTCGCCGATACGCTAATGGAGATGCTTAAGCCAAAGGGTGTGGGCGTTCAGGTTTCGGCTTCGCATATGTGCATGACGATGCGCGGTGTAAAAAAACACGGCAGCAAAATGGATACTTCGGCGGTACGCGGCTTTTTTCGGAACGACCCCAAAACCCGTGCCGAGTTTTTCGATATGATCCGCAAGTCGTAGTGATTTTATCGACGGTTGCATAAACCTGAATCCTTGAATATTCCAAATAAAAATACGGGCTTAAAACGTGATTTACTGTTTTAAGCCCGTATTTTTTGAATTTGATTTGAAATGTTATCTATCCTTATCAATTGTTGGATTCTTTTCAGCACCACCGTTTTTTTCTTGTGAATCGGCTTGCGAATTTGTTTGCTTAAACAATACAAATTTAGTATAATAAATTAATGAAAACTGATTATTCTCCTTCAGTCGGCTCCATGTTTACCCAAACTCTTTCGGCTCTTGGGGGCGCATTGCTTGGGAGCATGTGTGTCTTAATATTCTTGGCTGGTTTGCAGTTTACTGTGTTTGGCGAGCAAACCGAGGCGCCCGAAACAATGTCGGGGTTTTTGTATTTTGGCATTACCTTCATCTCTGCGCTTGCTTCCAATGTGTTTGCAAGCATGCTGATCATTCAAACCGGAAAAAAGGGGAAAGATGGTGAATTTCTGTCATCGATCTCACGCATCTTCTTTGTAACATTGATTCTACTGGCGCTCGCCAGCCCGCTGTATTTAACACTGCATCGCGATGGCGTTCATGAGATCACCCGTTTTCTATTGCCGTTTAGCATTATCTCAGCGGCACTTTTACTAGAGGTGGCAACATACAAGTCGAATCCTATTTTGGCGTCATACAAAGCCATCGCTGCCGGAATTTCGGTTGCGATCGTATTTTCGTTTCTCTTTCCGAATCCGATTCCGTTTGAAATGATGCCGTTTTTCTGCATGCCGATCGCCTGGACGATCATCCCGATCAGCGGTTATCTCGTTGAGATTGTGTATCCCAAATTGCCCAAATGATCGATATCAACATCGCCCGGCCAGAAGAAGCAGAGCGCATAGCTCAGGTTCATCGTGCGTCGTGGCACGAAACATACGACGGTATTTTACCGGTCGAAACCATCGAGGCGATGATAAATGCCGGTGAAAAGCAGCAGATCAACCATTTTCGCGAAACGGCAATGGGGCATAAGCCCGAACATATGTTGCTCGTTGCCCGGAACGATGAGGGTGAAGTAATCGGCTTTTGCGATGCACTCAACGGCGACAAGATCGGCGAGGTTCGTGCGGTGTACATTTTGCGCGAGTACCAAAAACACGGCATTGGTTCGATGTTCATGAAAAAGATGACAGAGTTTTTGCGCAATTGCGAAGAAGTCTATATCGATCTGTTGCGAGAGAATATTCCTGCGGTGCGCTTTTTTGAGCACCACGGGTTTGCCTTTACCGGCAATTCAGAATCGTTTAGTGGGATAATCATCATATCAATGGCGAAGCGCTAAAAAATACACCTAATTGCGAAATACTGCGTCAAAGTTGCCGAAATCCGCTCAAAGTACTTTCTCGTACATCTCGTTATGATTTCGTCTTGTTTCCTTGTCTTTCAACAATTTATCTGTATTTTTTTGTAGTATCTATCATTGCAATAATTTATCGTCTTCGCTCAGCCCTTAAGTAAACCGCACCATACCGCCGCCCAAGCAATAACCGTTTTTATACAATACTGCCGATTGTCCTTCGGCAATGCCGCGGTCGGGTTTTGCAAGTGTGATTTGTGCCGTATTTGACGAAATATCAAAAAAATTGCCATTTACAAACTGTGCTCCATGGCGTAGTTTTATCGAATATCGACCTTCTTTTGGTTGATACGGGATCCAATTGCAATCAATAATCTCAAACTGTTTCGTGCCAGATTGCACCGGCAGCTCACGCTTAACGCGGATGGTATTCTCTTTTGCATCTTTTGCAGCCACATACCATGGTCCGCCCGAAAGCCCCAAGCCTTGCCTTTGACCAATCGTGAAAAACCAAAAGCCGCTATGCTCACCAATCGTCTCGCCGGTTTCATCATCTATAATCGCCCCCGACTGTTCACCAAGATGCTCGCGTAGAAAATCTTTAAACTCGAACTTGCCCAAAAAGCAAATCCCTTGGCTATCGGCTCTGTTTTGCGATGGCAGGTCGAACTGTTTCGCCAAATCGCGCACGGTGCTTTTCGGGTACACACCAATCGGGAACATTGCCCGCGAAAGTTGTGCCTGATTTAATCTACTCAAAAAATAGGTTTGGTCTTTTGCCGGATCTGGCGCTTGCTTGAGCCAAAAATCATCATCGATCTGCTCGACTTGTGCATAGTGTCCGGTTGCTACTTTTACAAATGAATCATCTATTTTATCGAAAAAACTGCCATATTTTACCTTTTCATTACACCAAATATCAGGATTCGGCGTTAAGCCCGCCTTTACCTCGGCGATGGTTTCGGCAACCACTTTGCTCCAGTACTCATGTTGTAGCGAAATCACCCGTAGTGGTACGTTTAGCATCTCACAAGTTTTTTCGACATATTCCAAGTCGGTCTCCCAGGCGCAATCGCCGAGGTGTGCCACCTCATCTTCTAGCCAGATCTTTAGGTAGAATGCGGTGACATCGAACCCCTGCTGCTTGAGCAAAGCGAGCGAAACGGCGCTATCGACCCCGCCGGAAGTAAGACAGGCAATTTTCATCGGATTTATCTTATACGTTGAGTCGATGAATTGTCAGCGGATTTTTGGGATAAAAATAAGATTTAAGAATTTTGATTTAGGATTTAAGAAAATACGAAAATCGAGGATTATTCTTAAATTACAAGGAAAGTCTGTAAAACTCAATAATCCGATTTTCTTAGCAACAAGCAAAGGCACCAAGAAACTCTGATAAATTTCGAAAGACCAAGAAGTAAGCCGAAATTATAGCGAGGTGTACTAATGGTACATTGAGTGAATTTCAGTGAGACTGACGCAGTATTTCGGGGTTTAGCAGAGTTTCCATAAAACTTAAATCAGGATTCATTGTGAATACTGCTGAATATCAAGCTTTCAGGTAACCGAGCCTAGTCTGTTTCCATTAAATCCCCAAAATCCATCGCGGTTTCACCAATTCGCTTGCGATAGGCATTGTTTACGGCGAGCAAGCCGAGCATTGCCGATTTTAAGCGCCGTGGCGAAAGTGTCTCTGTCTCGAGCAATCCTAAAATATCTTCTTTGGTAAACTCGGTTATGTTTGCGAGCGGCTTATCTTCGAGTTCTTCGCTGAGCAGGCTCATTGCGGCAATTGTTACCAAGCGCCCTTCGGCGGTAAAGCCGATCTCTTTGATCGTATCGTTTTCGCCCAACATGAAATCGATCGCGATTTCTTCGCCACACGAAAGATTTTTTTCGGTATATGAGAAATCGGGGTTTTTAAGTCGCCCCCAATTCACCGGATGTTTGCCGTATTCGTAGATGATTTCGCCTTTCACTACTTGTATTATAGCCGATTTTGCAGTTTTTTTCGAGCACTTGATCGGGCAAAAATCAATACAAATTTCTCGACAATCTCTCTTACTCACGAAATAATCAACTCGATTCTTCGCGCCAACTTCGGTTGAGCACGGGGAGTCATCTCCTCTGGTGGTGAGCATGGATGTGCGATATGGTGAAGTAGGGTTTCCGGAATACAGTAGTTGCAGCTCTGTATTCCGGCTTTTTTGTTGACTGTAATCTGCCAGCAGGTAGAATGCTGATGTTTTGATGTTGATCTTTACGATACAGCATCATGCTTTTGCGCATGGTATTCTTTCTTTCCCCCGAAGGAAATCCTCTGCCATGTGCAACATTGCCGAGACAAATTCCCCCTTGTCTCGGCCTTTTTATATTTGTTGCTCCGATCGGGCTGGAGTCGGCTTGTAGCCAGTTTCTTCTGTTTACGTGAATATAAAACTAATTCTGTCAAAATGGCGGAACTCCTCAGTCTCGCTTTGCTCAAAAGAGGAGACTCCTCCGTGAGAGAGGCGACTGCATCGGCGTAAAATTCCTTTGCTAAAAATACTGCATTTAAACGTGGTTTACCGTATTAATGCAGTATTTTTAAATCGCTCAGCTGCTAACGCCTCTGTTTGCCATCTTGAATTTGCTCACCTCGACAAACATGTGGAGTGGGTAGCCCGTATTTACCAACAGATGGCTATTGTCTCGGTTATTACGATGGGTGATACTGTGGGACACCCGCTCCGGCGAAAGGAATCACTTGGTTGCGATCTGTAATCAATCATTCGATTTGCCCAACGTGTGGTATCGACTACAAGTCGGCACCAGCGTAGGTTGATGTAAACAGCTCAGTCTTCTGATTGCAGTGCAAAAGGGCGTACTGAGCCGACGGTAAGAAATCGATTCTCGCTTGCGGTAGAGACGCATTGCAATGCGTCTCTACGTTACGTTTGTTGAACTTTATAAGTTACACCAAATCGGCAGCAGCAGAGATCTGCATGATTAATATTGTAGAGGGACTCCGCCGTTTGCGTTAATATGAAACTAAGTCTGTCAAAATGGCGGAGTCCCTCAATCTCGCTTTGCTCGAAAGAGAAGACTCCGCTAAGAGAAAAAATCATAATTCATAATTCAACCTTCGTAATTCTTCTCTTACGCACTTTGAAAGATATCAAACTATATCAGCCGCTTCGAATCCGACTAATCTAACAAATGCCCCAGCTTCGCTCGTTTTGTTTTCAGGTATTCGGTATTGCTTTCCATCTCACCAACCTGAATCGGTGTTCGTTCGATCATCGAAATGCCGTAGCCGCTTAATCCTACAATCTTACGCGGATTATTCGTTAGCAAGCGCATTTTCTTCACCCCCAGTTGGATTAAGATTTGCGCCCCGATCCCATATTCGCGCAGGTCATCTTCAAAGCCCAAATGATTGTTCGCTTCTACTGTATCGAACCCGTGTTCGTCTTGCAGGGCATAGGCTTTTATTTTTGCTTCGAGCCCAATTCCACGTCCTTCTTGCGCCATGCGTAACAAAATACCGGCACCTTCTTCAGAAATCCTTTCGAGCGCAGCATCGAGCTGGCTGCGGCAATCGCACCGCACCGAGCGAAACACGTCACCTGTCAAACACTCCGAGTGTACGCGTACCAGCGGCGCATCGATCCGTTTTATATCACCTAATACCATCGCAACATGTTCTTTGCCGGTGAGCGTTTCGCGAAACACGAACAAATCGTATTCACCGAATACAGTTGGTAATTTTGAATGTGCCACCTGCTCAACCAAGCTTTCTTTTTGGCGGCGGTAGGCGATTAACGCCTCAATCGAGATCAGTTTTAAATCGTGCTTTTTGGCAAACTCTTTCAATTGCGGCAAGCGTGCCATGGTGCCATCTTCGTTCATTATCTCGCACAGTACGCCGGCTGGCGCAAGCCCTGCCAACCGTGCTAGATCGACCGCTGCTTCGGTGTGCCCGGCGCGCACCAATACCCCTCCGGTTTTCGCGAGTAACGGAAACACATGCCCCGGTTTTACAAAATCTTGCGACTCGGCGTTTTTTTCAGAAATCCTGGCTATCGTTTTTGCCCGGTCACTCGCCGAAATCCCAGAGGCAATGCCCTCGCGTAAATCGACCGAAACCGTAAAATCGCAACGATGACTTTCTTCGTTATTCGTTACCATCGGCGAGAGCCCTAGGCGTCGGGCGATCGTCGCATCAACCGGCGTACAGATCAAGCCGCGCCCACGGCTGGCAAAAAAGTTGATCCATTCGGGGGTTACTTTCTCGGCCGCCATGATCAAATCCCCCTCATTCTCGCGATCTTCATCATCGACCACGATCACCGGTTTGCCCACGGCAATATCGGCAATCGCCTCGGCAACGGTATCAATATCTATTCTTTGAGATGATTTATTCACGATAGGTCACAAAAGAGGTATCGGTCTCCCAGACGGTAACTTCATGCAATGCAAGCTGATTATTGAGAGGATCGAGTTTTGCATCCTTCGCCTCTTTGAGCAAGCGTTTTATCTCGGGCGGAAAATTCGGATCGCTGATCAGCGCTTGTAGTTTTTCGGGGAGGGGATTTAAGAGATCCCAAAAGTGCTTGGCAAGATTTTCGGCAGTGGGGTTCTCAATAAAATCATTCAAGCATTGATGATCGTACGGCTCGATGATCAGTTTTTTAACGAGTTTTTTGAGCAGTACAAAATCGACCACCATGCCATTTTCGGCACGTTCGCCTTTTACCGTTACCCGCAGTTTGTAGTTGTGCCCGTGCAATCGCTCGCACTTGCCATGATACTTGGTAAGAAAGTGCGCGGCGGCAAAGCTGAAATCTTTTGAGACGTAGAACAATCGGTATTTTAAAGCGCGCTCACTTTAGCACGAAAGTGTTGTAAAAAGTAAATTTTCGATTCGGATTTGCGCAGCTATTAATCGAAGCGGTTTGCGTTTATAGTAACGAAATTTCGCTACCAAACAGGTAGAGCCGGTTGCAAACCGGCACCGGCAAGAACTGCAGATCTTGCTTGTGACGTAATCTTCTCCTTCGACCGTGGAAAGACTGAGACTCCACCACCTAACCACAATGGGATTTCAAAAACTCACTTCTAAAAGAGCGATTGATGTCTACCGACGGAACAACCTCTGCATCCGCGTTTTCTTTTTTTGTGGTGTTTTCAGTTCCCTGCCGGCGGCTTGTAGTCGATCCCACACTTCTTGCAGATTATCGACAAGCTGACGAATTGTCTCGTTCTGACCTAAGCTCTCTTTTGTTTGGGCGTAGTTCTGCTTGGCAGACTCGCTGTTTTCGAGGAAGGCGTTATTCACCTCTTGCGATACTTCTTCGGCTTTGCGCTGCATCCGCGGAATCATCTCGCGCATTCGATCGACATCACTGTTCAATCGTTTTGTCATTTTATCGCGGGTGTGTTTGGTGCGTGAACTTTTAAAAAAGTATGTTGTTGCGCCAATTGCCGCTAAGGCTGCAATACCACCGATGATGGTGTTTTGATTGTTTGAGTTTTTCATAAAGAATAAAAATAAAGAAAAACAGCCGCGAGTTGCTTACCGCAACTGAGAACCGCTTGCTCGCCGAAGGTGGCGAAATCTGCTTTCATAGTATAAAAGCCATGGTGTTTATCTGTTCTCCGCTTGCCCCTCTATTAAAAACATACGCTTTGCGCGTAATGATGCAAGGGCTTTTTTAAGGTGTTATAATTCACTGCAAGAATCGATTGAAACTTTGCAATGAGCGCCTGTTTAACGTGTAATGAGGCGACAGGAGTCAGACTTTCTATTCGAAAAATATATATCGAATTTCTATTTTTCCAAGCGGATGATGATTCCTTTTTTGGTATCAGTTACGCTGAATCATCATCAGTGCCAATTTAATATCATCGTAGCTGATCTTTTTGCCAAGCTCTTCAAATACCGGTGTTAAGCGCACAACGCCGTCTTCACGCAAGTCATCTTTATTACAGCGCTTTTTCACACTTTCGGCGGCCTTATGCACTTTTTTTACAACGGCTTTATCATCGAGCAGGTTCTCAAGCGAAAAGTCGCACATGTCATCTTCGATCAATTGATGAATATGACTGATGATCGTACCCGGTTTTAAGCCGCGTTCTTTGGCGACTTGCCGAACGCTCTTTCCTTCGGCAAGCAATTCGTGCGTGAGCCTGGCGGTTTTCGGCTTTTCGGCTTTTTTCGGGATTGCTACTTTGTATTTTTCGTTGACCGCCGCATTGGCATATTCCAGCTCTGTCTCATGCGAGAGACGTTGCAGGGCGTGGTCGTTTTCGAGTACAGCAGCATCAACGCTTAGTGCCATTTGGTTAAACCCGAGCAGGCGTAAGCCACGAAGGTCTTTCACGCGTGAGAGAGCAACATACCCATGCCCCGGTTCGAATGCTTTGCTCAAATCGACTTCGGCGGCATCGAGCGTCATACCTTGACTTTTATGCACGGTTATTGCCCACGCTAATCGCACTGGCACTTGTGCAATCGAAGCAAGTTTTTTCCCCGATTCATCTTCGGTGCTCCATTCGGCGGGTTCTGCCAGAATAATATCGCCATTACTCAGTTTTACGAGCGGGTAGCCCGATTCCTCATCGAAATCGATCACCGTGCCGAGCGAGCCGTTGACATAGCCTTGCTCAAAATTATTCTTGATGAACATCACCGCAGCGCCTTTTTTCAACTCCAACGGCTGGGCGATCAAACTCCCCTGCAACATGCGTTCGCAAAGTGGTTTGCGCCCCTTGGTAACCACGCCAAAACGGTGGATACGCCCCGGCAACTTGTGCAGCTCGGCTTCGTTGATGCGGTCGACATCAAGATTGTGAGTATAGAGCCGCGTTGGCACAATATCTTTCGGTAATTGGCAGTTCATGCAGTTTTGCAATACCTCGTACGAAAGTTCCGAAATATCGTTACTGCGCATCTCATCGAGCAGGCGGATCAAATCATCATCGTTATGACGATGACGCTCAGATATATAACAAACCTTGGGGTTTAGGCGCCCCCAGGCATCGGTTTGCCACACAAAGCGCCGAACGCCATTTTTGCTGATCGGTGGGAGCTGGAAAAAATCCCCGGTTAAAACCACTTGCATGCCACCGAACGGCTCGTTGCTAAAACGCACATTGCGCATCAGTTCATCCACGGCTTCAAATAGCTGCGGCGTTAACATCGAGACTTCATCGATGATCAAAACTTCGGTTTTTTCAAAGCGTTTGAGCAGGTACGATTTTTTGAGCAGATGCTCGATCACATTCTGATCAACATGCTCGCGTACACCAAGCCCGCTCCACGAGTGCAGCGTTAGTCCACCAATATGAGTGGCAGCAATGCCGGTTGGTGCGGTAACCGCAGCGGGTACGTTCTTGCTCCGCAAATAGTTGATAAAGCGGTTTAACACGTGCGTTTTGCCGGCGCCGGGTGCTCCGGTTAAAAATACACTGTTGCCCTCGGCGAGCACTTTTACCGCGGTTGATTGCCTCATGGTTTATCAAAATCAGGAAATCTTTTTACAGAAAAAAGCATACGCGAGGCAAGGTTATTTTCAAAATTATGGTGATTTTGAGAAATCAGCTTTGCGGTATTTACGTATTCCAAAAAACGTGAGTATCAAGCCAAAAATCACTAACCAAGGCGGACTTTCTCCATTTGTGCTTTGAGCAGTTTGTCGATTTATATTCGCTTGCAGACCAGAATCTTGCATTGGTACTCGTCTAGCGGTTTTTGAGGAATCTGACCGTTGTGATACTTGACGCTCTTGCTTATGTTCTTTTGTGATAATGTTTGTTGCCGTTTTTTTTGTTCTTATCGTTTTACGTTGATGATTACGCTCTGGTGTTTTTGCCGAAGGTGTTTTCTGATCGATTCGCTTGATGATACGAGGTGGCTCGGCTACTTTTGGCGGAGCCGGCTCAGGGCAAGTTTTGCGCCGCTCATCGTACTGTATGCCGTTTGCGCAAACGCATTTGTCATCTTTTGCGCGATAGATTGTACCGGGGTATTTGCGATTGCATCCGGTTCGCTTTTGAATCATTTTCTCGTACACCGTCGGCTGACGTACCGGCACGGGTTGGGTATACACGGGAGCCGATCTTACCGAACCGCCACCATGGCAATGGCGCTGATTCCAAGCCTCACCCCATTTATCGCAATTGGTACGGCAATAGTGGCAACCGTCGCCAGCGGTTCTGCCGGGGTGGGCAAATATCGGTTCGGCAGTGAGCAGTAAAAAGATGGCGCTAAAAGCGATGAGGAGTATTTTCATTTTTGTTGTTTTTTATGATTATAACGAATTAGTTTTTATTACACAAATATTAGTTGGTCTTTTAAACGGGGCATAGGACGGTTTTTAGATGCGTTTCACAATATTATGAACGCTTATTCTCATTAAAAAATATTTTTGCGAAAAATCTTTCTATTTATTACTATGGAACCATTCTTATTTTTTAGCAAAAATGAAACGCATGGCTTCGGTCTTTGTTTGTTGTTCGATATTCGTTTCGACTCTTTCTGCCTGCTCAAAACCCGAACCCGAGCAAGCGACAAGCCCCAAGCCACCGACTGTAGAATTTACAATGGGGTATGCGACTACCGATCAGAATCTTGATGTGTTTGTTGCAAACGATAGTTTTGATGTCATCGCTGCTGCTGGGCCGTATTATTTGGGAGCGCAAGAGCCGATTCAGCCGATATTGATCGAGTATCAGGCATTAAAAAAACAAAAAGTTGATGAAGCAGTTAAGCTGACCGAGCAGGTGTTTACGAATGCGATTGCCGTCAAACAACAACTACAACCATTAAAACAGGCCTACGTTGCGCTAATCGCCACCGCTCTGCCCGAAGCAAAAGACTT
The DNA here is from genome assembly GCA_964584385.1 of uncultured Candidatus Peribacteria bacterium. Lineage (GTDB taxonomy): Bacteria > Patescibacteriota > Gracilibacteria > CAIRYL01 > CAZOZW01. The sequence continues at coordinate 22,630 of CAZOZW010000002.1, read as the reverse complement.
GCAAGATGAAGCAAAAGAGATCGCACAGATCCTCGTTGCATCACAGCTACGGCAAGAAGCGATTATCGCCGCTTATACCAGTATTGAAATGCCAACCGAAAACTCTGCAGCTGCTGCGAACCTCGAGTTTCAAAAAACATCGCTTGCCTACGAATTGCAATCGGCAGTAACGAGCGACTTAGCGCAATTTACCGCATTGGCAACCGAGAGTTATTTCGCTTTTGCAGAAGTCGAGAACGAGATCATTCAGGCAGCGGTAAGTGATTTCGATGAGGCGATGGTGGCAATCGAAGCACTTAATCAACCGGTAAAAGCAATGCAGCAAGCCACCGATCGCTTGGCATTTGCCCTGATGCAGATCAATACTGCCGAGCACTACATCGGCTTGGCAACCTACGACTACATCGCGCAAACCCTGCCCGAAATTACTGAGCAAATCGCTGACGCTCAACCGTCTGAACATATTGAGCAAGCCGATATCGAATATATGGCGGAATATGCCGAAGTGTTCGGCAATTTCGCCCAAGATGCCACTGCGGCACTGCAAGCGGTCGACCAAGAATACCTGATCGATCTTGATGGCATTCCGGTTGCCCGGCAATCGTTCTTTTCGTTTCCACGGGCCAGTGCCCAGGGGCGTGATTATTCGAACAAGGCATTTCAGTCACTCTCGCCAATGGATAGCCTGAAAAGAAACCTGATCAAAGGGCCGAAAATGGCATGGAATGCTACGAAAAAAGCCTACAAAACAACGCGTAAGGTGGCGGGTGCGGTGGTTGAGTCGGTCAATTTGAACACCAAGGTAGCAATGGATTTCTTTGCCGGGATGTGGTACGATCTCGATGAAAAAGACAGGCAAGATATCCTAGACCAGAACATGCGTGAGCTCCGCAAGCGCATTAAAAAAGACGAGCTCGGTGCCCCGGTATATGAAGAAGCAGAAAACTATTTCGATGCAGCTGAAGACCTCGGAAAAGACATCGCCGAAGGCGGTACCGAAGCGGTGTTCGGTGAAGGGAATTTAAGCTGGATAATGGGGCAGATCGGCAAAACATCGGTGAACATGTTTACCGGTTTTGGCAAGGGCACGATGAAATTGCTCAACCCTAAATCTACCGGTGGCGAAATTGCCGAAGGGTTTTTAGATGTCGGGCTTTCGATGATCGGCGGCTCGAAAGTTATTTTCAAGGGTTCGCAAGTTGCATCTGGTTCGAAACGATCGCTCAAAATCTTTGGCAGCAAAACGATCAACGCGCTTGAAAAATTCTTCAAGAGTAATCATCTCAAAAACCTGAAAAGCATTAGTGCCGAAATCTTACAGAATAAAAAGCTGACGAAAGATATGGTGAAAACGCTGATCAACAATGCTGATGAGATCGCTAAAAACGAGATCCTGCAAAATCAACTTAAAGCTGCGAGTAAAAGCATCAACAAGCGATTTACCGACTTGTTAAAAGAAGGTGCCGAAACAGTATTCACCAATGCCGGTGCCGGCGCAAAAGCAAGCTACAAAGAGTTTATGGAGCAGTCGTTTAAAAATAGTTTGCAGGGCTATAAAGATTCGCTCGTAAAAGTGCTTGGCGAAAGCTATATCGACTACATCGATAATCTGGTCGCCAATAAGGCCGACGACATGTTTAAAACGCTCGTCAAAGAATATATCGATAAAGGGATGATCCCGGGGCTCGCCGGGCCGTTCGATGGTATTTACCGCGGGCGATTGGATGCTGAAGGAGTGATGATCCCGGTCCAATTTCGTATTGAAAGCAATGCCGTGAGCGGCAATCTCGAATACTCAGAAAAAGGTATAGCCGTGGCGATTGCGTTTAGCGGGGCAGTTGATGGAGACGGCATGGTGGATATTTCAATCAGCTCCGGCAGCGTTACAATCGCCGGTGAAGATGAGTCGCTCACCTGCGGTTTAGCCGGCACGGTTGATGGGCAGATCGAAAGTGGCAACCTGACATACCGAGGAGCACTTGCCAGTTGCACCGGTACATTTTGGGGTGAAACCCCGGAGGTAAATGGCGACCCGATCGACCCGTTGACGATCAGCGTCAGCAAAGTGGGAGTGATTCAATAACATTTATCTGATTCTTGAACGAAAAAAGCACAATCTGTAACAGATTGTGCTTTTGGTTTGGGATAATAGTGCGCTTTGTTCAAACTAGCTTGTGCGGCTTAAATCGGTAAACAGTTTGAGCAGTTTCGCATTGATATAGTAAGTATTCCTACCACTGTTTCGCGCAGTCAACAGTCCTAATCCCTCCAGTTGTTTTAAGTGTCGAGACGCGGTTTGACGATTCGCCCCCGTATCTTTCGAAACAGGTTCGAATTTTTCAATTATTCGAACACATCAATAAACATGTTCGATTGTCGCAGATGATGAAAAAACAAAAAAACACTTGACCACAGATTTTATCGCCTGTTATATTATTTATGAACTTAAATATTTAAATAATTAAAATGAAACAAGTACTTCCTGTTCTCGAGGCTCTCTCAGACCCGGTACGGCTTAAGCTTGTTTCGTTTATCGCCAATAAAGAAGAAGTAACCTACGCAGAAGCGATGGAGTTTATCAAGCTGAGCCAGCCTGCCACTTCTCATCACTGTAAAATACTCAAGCAGGCAAATATTCTTCAAGGCCGCAAAGAGGGCACCCGAATCTTTTATTCTCTGAATAAAGAGCGACTGCTCGAATGCGGAATCGACCCGAAACGAATCGCAAAGATCAACACCGGTTAAGCTATTCCCTAAAAAGGCACATTTGTGCGCTTTAAAACAATTTTCTTTTTTCAATCCAAATGAAAAAGTTTCTCACACTCGCATTATCAGTGGCGGCAATACCTGCATATGCTTTCGCTGATTTCAACGATGTTTCATCATCGCACCCGCACTCTACGGCAATCAGCTTTATTGCCGATGCCGGAATCGTCGACGGACACAGCGATGGCTCGTTTCAGCCTGATGTTCAATTGAATCGGGCAGATTTTGTAAAGATCATGGTTAATTCTGCATACGATCAAAGCACGATCGATGCTTGCAACACCAATCAGCTTGCCTATTCAGACGTTTCGCAAAGCGATTGGTACACCTCGGTTTTGTGTGTTGCCACCAACGAAGGCATCGTGCAAGGATATGCCGATGGAACATTTGGCGGGTTGAATCATATTAACTTTGCCGAGGCTTCTAAGGTAGTCGTTGAAACCTTTGATATCGCAACCCCTGATATGGGAGGGCAATGGTATGAAAAATACATTGAGGCAATTCAAAATAACAACGCAGTGCCACGAACCGGAATGTCGAATTGGGATAACGTAACCCGCGGCGAAATGGCACAAATGGTGTACAACCTCGATCAAAACGGTGTGATCGATATTGGATCTGCCGAAGAAACCACCATGAACATCGTTGAAACAGCTGTTGCTACCGAAAGTCTCAGTACGCTTGTTGCCGCTGTTACCGCCGGTGAATTGGTCGATACCCTAAGTTCCGAAGGTCCGTTCACCGTCTTCGCACCTACCAACGATGCTTTCGCTTCTATTCAAGAAACGGTAGATACCTTACTGATGCCAGAGAACCTCGCCGACCTTCAGAATGTTCTTACCTACCATGTTGTAGCAGGATCGTTCATGGCGAGTGACTTAAGCGACGGAATGGAGATCGAGACCGTTCAGGGCGATACACTTACCGTAAGCATTACCGATGGAAAAGTTATGATCGGTGGTGCCGAAGTGGTCTTGGCCGATGTCGAGACTTCGAACGGAGTCGTTCATGTGATCGATACAGTTTTGGTGCCGGCTGCCGACGAAACCCCTGCCGAAGAAACCACCATGAACATCGTTGAAACAGCTGTTGCTACCGAAAGTCTCAGTACGCTTGTTGCCGCTGTTACCGCCGGTGAATTGGTCGATACCCTAAGTTCCGAAGGTCCGTTCACCGTCTTCGCACCTACCAACGATGCTTTCGCTTCTATTCAAGAAACGGTAGATACCTTACTGATGCCAGAGAACCTCGCCGACCTTCAGAATGTTCTTACCTACCATGTTGTAGCAGGATCGTTCATGGCGAGTGACTTAAGCGACGGAATGGAGATCGAGACCGTTCAGGGCGATACACTTACCGTAAGCATTACCGATGGAAAAGTTATGATCGGTGGTGCCGAAGTGGTCTTGGCCGATGTCGAGACTTCGAACGGAGTCGTTCATGTGATCGATACAGTTTTGGTGCCGTAATAATCGGTCTGTCTAAAACACCGAAAAAACGAACAGCTGGGGTAGAAATTTTCTACTCCAGCTGTTTTGTTTACGAAGACAGAGTGTGGAAATCTTATTTCATTAATTGCTATAATACTATTGTTGTAAGTAGAAAATCTTTTGTTCCCGGATTTTCGGTGTCCCCGGATTTTCGTCTGCTCGATTTTTGTATATGGATGAGAAAAAAAGCTATTAATAAGCTCATGCGTATAGAATTTTGTTTGTTCACGTAAGATTTTACATACCGAGGAACACTTACCGGTTGAACCGGTACTTTTTGGGGTGAAACCCCGGATGTAAATGGCGACCCGATCGATCCGTTGTAGATAAGCGTCAGTAAAGTGGGAGTGATTCAATAACATTTATCAGATTCTCGAACGAAAAAGGCATAATCTATAACAGATTGTACTTTTGGTTCGGGGTAATAGTGTGCTTTCTCGAAATCATAAGTTCGCTTTTTGTTGATGCAGGGCATGCATTTTATTTTTTCAAAATACTCAGGTATTTGCCAAAAGCAAACAATCGATTCCGCTTGAATCCTGTAATCTCCTGAAGAATACCACAATCAACAAAATCCATCACTAAATCATTTGCCGATTTCGGCGAGAGCCCAACCTTATTGCCAACTTGTGAAATAGAGATAATCGGGTTTAAAAACAGTGCGTCTAACAGCTTCTGCCCGTTCGCCAATTTTCTCCCGAGTTGGCGGATCTCCTCTTGCTGCAGGCTGTCTCGTAGTGCCAGTATTTCTTGCAGCGATTCAGTTGCTTCTATGGCAGTAGATTCGACTGCTTGTAAAAAAAACAGAATCCAACCATTGATATCATTTTTCTCTCTTACAAACGTTAACTTGTCGTAATAAAGACTTTTGTGTTTTTCGAAGAAATCTGAAATATACAATAACGGCTTCTCAAGAATACCGATGCTCACAAAATAGAGTGGTATTAAGATTCGACCTGTTCGTCCGTTACCGTCGAGAAAAGGATGAATGGTTTCAAACTGGTAGTGAGCTATTGCTATTTTTACGAGGTGGGGCAGATTTACATCTTGGTTGTGTAAAAAATGTTCAAGGTCTGACCCGGGCACATGCTCGTGGCTCGGCGGCACAAAGACCGCGTTCTTTAGGCTTTCACCAATCCAGTTCTGACTGCGACGGAACTCCCCAGGACACTTGTTTTTGCCACGTACGTGTGAAAGCACAATCTTATGAGTATTTTTGATGAGTCGGTTCGAAAGCGGTATATTCTTAAGCTCGCCAATTGCATGATTGAGTGCTACTCGATATTGAATCGTCTCTCTCCAATCATCACGGTGTTCGGGAGCCACATCAGATTCATCCGAAAAAGCTTCTTCAATGTTCGTTTTTGTTCCTTCGATGCGACTTGATGTAACCGCTTCTTTCATGACGTATGACTGTATAAAGAGGTCTACATTGGGCACAAAACGCGAAAAGGAATTCAACTCACCCAGCTTAATTGAAACGCCTTCTATGTCTTGTTGAATCTTTGGGTTATCGATCGACCATTGGTGATTGATTGTATTTGGCAAAAAATAACTATACTCATACCCTTTCTGCCATTTTCCGGCGATGAACTGAGAGAGAATCATTTTGGCTTAAAAGTAAAATAAGACTTACTATATTTTACTTTAATTGATAAAAGTAAAATAAGCAAATGTATATTTTACTTTGAGATGGAAAAGCCAACTAAACAGCCTGAGATTCGTAGAACAAGAGCTTAAGCCTGAAGTCTCGATCACGATCATCTTTGTGACCGCATTTCTGTGAACATGTTTGACTGATGCATTAACAAACAGCAGTATCCATCAGTATTTCGCCACGGCGAACGATTTTGGTTGAAGTGGATTGGAATCAAGCTGAAGTTGAATTCGGGCTGAGCAAGGAGGGGCGACGTAATGATGCGGAAGATGTTCTCCTTCGAATGCATGATTTGGGGCGGACAGAAGATCATCTCTTTTCAGAACAATATTTAACTCATAATCATGGGTTCAAGCAAGAAAACACATCAGGCAAAGAATAAGATTTAGATTAAGGATTAAGGAAATTTTGCACGCTTTGTACTTATAGATTTGAACTCTTCATCGAGAGTAACTAGATCTTGAATGAGCAAAATTTTGGTGGAGGTGCGGGGAATCGAACCCCGGTCCGGCAAGGGAAGAAAAAAAGCTTCTACAATCATAGTTTGGCTTGAAGTACGTTTTATGAATAAAAACCAAACGAAAAACTCATAAAACGCGATTGTTTTTAATACAAAACACATCGTGAACGACCGAAAAAACCATGTGATTCGTCTCGGCTTAATGACGTTCGATCACCCAACCCCCGAGCGGGTTAGGAGCGAACGGGGCCGCAATGTTGGCAGCCGCTTGGCTCAAGCAGTTCGCTTAGGCAATAGCCATGGCTCCTTTGGGTGCAAAGAAGTCGGCGATTGCTGCAACTTGTGCTTTAGCTTTAGCAGTAGTTTCTGCATTTATGGTTGATCTCCGTGGATATACCGGGAACGGATATCAGATCCCGTAATTGCGACTTTCCCCCTCCAAATCCTTCCGTCGAAATCCAAGTCACCCCCATGGTGTTAATGTTCTTTGCTTTGGTCAGCGCTTTATTTTCTAATAAATCTTTGCTGCTTGCAAGTAAAAAAACGGGTTTTAGGGAGTTTTGTTTCACAGCGTCAGCATTTTTATAGGTTTGTTTTCTTTCAAAAAACCAGTATTTTGAAAATGATTCTATTTTTCAAATCCATGCAAAACCTAATATCCGACATCCTCAATTCAAAAATCGAGAAAGAATTTTTACCAACCGCTGCCCAAAATCTTAATGTAAATAATACACAGGCGAAATCGATGATCGAGACGGCGCTGCCGTTTGTAATGGGCGCGCTTGCGAAGAACACCGCGAATCCTCAGGGTGCTGCTGCGCTTGAGAATACGCTCAAAAAACACGATCATGCTTCGTTTTTAAACAACATCGGTGACGTCGTCAAAAATCCCGATGCTGCCCAAGGTGGGGCGATTCTACAGCATCTTTTTGGTGGCAAAACCAAACAAGTTGAACAGTTAATGGCAAAAAATGCAGGGGCGAGCACCGGGCAGGCCGATCAGCTCTTGAAGAGTCTGGCGCCAATGGTAATGGGCGCACTCGGCAAAGCAAATAGTGAACAAGGGCTTAACGCCAATGCGCTGTCGGGCATGTTGCAAATGACCGCCAAAGGCATGGGCAATAGCAATGTTTCGATGAACGTCGTCACCAGTTTTTTAGATAGCGATGGCGATGGTAAAATTCATGATGACATCTTTAGTATGCTCTTTCGCATGATTAAAGGCATATTCAGCAAAAAGGCATAATCATTGCTTGCAACAATCTATTAAAACTGTTTTTCTTTGAATGAAGTCTCACTTTTTTCATGAAAAATCTATTATTCAAATCACTCGAATCACGCTTAATGCATAAGGCTGCCCGGCGCATTTCGCGCTCGACCAGATTTGGCCCCGGGGCAATATTCTTTGCTCTGCAGATTATTGCACCGCTTGTGGTAAACCTTATCGCCAAGCGGATTGAAGCGAATAATGAGCAGACCGAAAAAGGAACTACCGAGGATACGATTATAGTGGATGCTGTAGAAGAATCGGAATCGGATAGGTAGGCCGCATGCTTTTTTGAGATTTTAAATTCATGGTAACGAGAGACGACTTTGAGTTTAGGTTTTGCGATTTAGGATTCGCAAGCGTTTTCCTAGGTCCACAGGCCTGACTACCGAATTTGAACTCAAATTCAAATAATATGATTTAGCTCTTGGCGGAGCCCCTCCCATACCATTAATCGCGCAGATGAATTGAGCAAACGGAAGTTATGACTGCAGTCCGGATGCTCCGCCGGGAGTTCTAGCAGAGTTCGATGCATGAAGATTGGCTGCAGTGCGGTCACACAGCACCAAACATACGAAACCGGCTACAAGCCGGTTCTAGCTCTCCGTTTTACAGACTTTTCTTAAATCTTAAATCCAAAATCTTAAATCTTTTCAAGTTTCTTCTTCATCGAAACATTAAATCAATCCGCAATTCTCTTCTCAAAAAACCCCGCTGCCTGCTCCAAGTGCCAGCCAATGTTCAAAATCCCTTTTTCATCGAACTGCTTGCCCATAATCTGTACGCCGGTCGGGAGGCCGTCGATCTTCTTCGTCGGCACCGCCAATGACGGAATCCCTGCCAAGTTGATCGAGATCGTGAAAATATCTGCCAGGTACATCTGCAACGGGTCTGCCGCTTTTTCCCCGATCTGAAATGCTGTTGTTGGCGAAACCGGTGCCAAAATCGCATCGACATCAGTAAACGCGTCGGCATATTCTTGGGCAAACTTGGCGCGTACTGCTGCTGCTTTTTTGTAGTAGGCGTCAACGTACCCGCTCGAAAGCGTAAACGTTCCCATCATAATAGCCCGCTTGGCTTCGGGGCCGAAAAACTGCCCACGGGTTTTTTCATACAGTTCGGTTAAATCTGCTGCGTTGTTGGCAGCGCTGCCAAACCGCACGCCATCGTAGCGTGCCAAGTTGGTACTCGCTTCGGCTTTTACGAGCAAATAATAAGTTGGTATCGCGTATTCGGTCAAAGGCAGATCGATGTTTTCGATGATCGCTCCACGGCTTTTAAGGAGTTCGGCCGCTTCGAGCGCCGCCGCTTTTACTTGAGGATCCATCCCTTCTGCCTCGAAAAACTGTACCGGCAGACCGATCTTTTTACCGCTGATGTCGGCATCTAAGTCCTTAGAATAATTCTCTACCGGCATATCGGGAGTGGTGCTGTCTTTTTCATCTTTGCCGGCAATCACCTCTAAAACACGTGCCGCATCTTCTACCGTTTTCGTGATCGGGCCGATGGTATCGAAACTGCTAGCGTACGAAACCACTCCATAGCGTGAAACCCGCCCGTAGGTGACTTTAAGCCCCGTACAACCGCAAAAATTAGCCGGTTGGCGAATCGAGCCGCCGGTATCGGTGCCCATTGCAAACATTGCCGAGCCGCCTGCAACAGCCGCCGCCGAGCCGCCCGAGCTCCCACCCGGTACGCGGTTTTCGCCGTGGGGGTTTAGCGTATTGCCAAAGGCAGAGTTTTCGGTCGATGAGCCCATTGCAAATTCGTCGCAATTCGCCTTGCCCACCATTATCGCCCCGGCTTGTTCGAGTTTTTCATAAACGGTTGCCGAATACGGCGGTACAAAATTTTCGATGATGCGCGAAGCGGCAGTTGTTTTTACACCTTTCGTACAAATGATATCTTTTACCGCGACGGGGATACCGGCAAGTGGCTTGCTGTAATCGCCACTGGTATCGAGCGCTTTGGCTTGTTCGCGTGCCGAATCGGCGGTAATGGTGATATACTCGTTCAAGTTCGATGTTTCGATCTTATTCAAATAGCTGTCGATCAGCATGGTGGCGGTCATATCGCCATTACGGAGTTTGGTGAGAGCTTCGGAGATGTTCATTTCAAGAAAAAAAGAGGATTAAATGGCTTTCGATACTTTGATCTGGCGGTTGACCACGCTTTGTGGGCTGCAATCGAGCAGTTGGTCGGCATGCTCACTCGGCACCGCTTCATCTGCCCGGGCAATGTTTTCAAGGCCGGTGATCTGCGCTACCGGCTCAACATTTTCGGTATCGACTTCTTGCAGCTTCTCGAAAAAACCGAGGATATCGCTGAGCTCTTGGGTGTATTTATCGATTTCGGCGTCACTTAACCCCAAACGGGATAAATGCGCGATTTTGGCGATTTGGTCACGGGTAATCATAGTTTTGAAAAATTGACGATTTTCATCATGCCAAAAAAACATTGACAAATCAAAATTAGCACTCTAATATCACGAGTGCTAATTAACCCCAATTCATTTTATGAAGAAATTCGCACCCAAACCACCGGCAAGCGTAGTACCAGCTAAGGTATTCCGCATCGAAGTCAGTGAAAACACAAACGAGATCGGTTTGGTGGTAGCCTATCCCAGCGAGAACGATCCTGCGGAGGCAACCGTAAAAGCCCAGCGCAAAATCTTTCCTAATGAAAAATCAAAACTCCGCTTTTTGGTCAATGCCCGCAAACAGGGCTTTCGCAATTTCGGCACCTTCCGCGATACCCTCGATACCGAAGCAATGGTGTTAAACGAGCTGGCGCGGCGTCAGCAAAAAGATAAAGAAAAAGCGCAGACGAAAGAGAAAACAACGGCATAAAACCAAGACCGCTTTATGACATCGAAAGATTCTTGAAGCGGTTTTTTTGTACATTAAGGCGTTGTTTTGCGCTATTATGTACATGATATTTTGCTGAGATACGCGATAGGAGATATGAGAGAACACTTTCTTAGTGGAATCTTCTCTTTCGAGTAAAGCGAGATTGAGGAAATCCGCCATCTTTCGGTCGTCGCTAGATAACCACGCGAACGGCGGAGTCCCACCTGTACCATTAATCATGCAGATGAAAAGAGTAGGCGGAGGCTGTGACTGAAATTCGGTGACTCCGCCGGGAGTTAAGGTTATTGGCTTCTAGCCCCTACATCTAGGTTTCTGCTTTATTTCCATATTTTTTTTTGCGATATGCGAGTTTTGCAGCTTTTCTTTGTGCTTCTTTAATCTCGTGTGAAGTTGTATCTTTTGCTATTTCTTCAGTAAGCGCAGGTTTTGAGGATACGTATGAACTAGGAGTAATACCAGTCTTCTTTGCTTCATTGTAAAGAGCTGTCCACAATGGTTTATGTTGTTTGCGCAAATCCTGTAAACAAATCAAATCCCTCTCCAGTTCAGAATTTTCACTTTTTAGATATTGTCCGAAATTATGTTTAAGATATTGGCTGGCAGGACCACTCTTTTCAATGTTTTCCCATTGTTGAATCCACGATAGATCAGGAGCTTGCCTAATCTTAGACGCAGGTACTATTGGTTCATTTTCTGGAACCTGCCTACTCTCAAATTCAGTAGATTGCAGTGTTTGGTGGACTTTTGTATTTTGCTCAACTTGGACAGTTTCC
>CAZOZW010000002.1:0-11337 GCA_964584385.1 uncultured Candidatus Peribacteria bacterium | reverse complement strand
CCAGTTTTTTCTGCAGCTCCGTGTTCTCTTGGCGCAACCTTTCGATTTCCGCCTGTTGTCTGGCTTTTTCTTCTTCTAGCGCGGCGATTCTTGCTTCGATGTCTCTGATGATTCTTTGTAAAGTCGCCTGCACCCTAGCATATTCAGTGTTGGTAACAGAAGTGAAAACGATGAGATTGCCCATTCTCTCCTCTCCGATTTTCAGATCCTACCAGTCACCACCGATGGGCATTTGCAGCTCCAAATCCTGCTTTGCTGTAAATTGAGTATTGTTGTCGATTGCTAGGTCAGCAACCAACGGACGGTTTTGCTCTTGGCGGAGCTTCTTCTTTCAACCAAAGCGAGATTAACGAGCTCTGCCAACTGACGAGCGCCGGGTGCGATCAAAACCCCCTGCCTCCCCCTTAAAAAGGGGGACTCATCACGTTGCTATTGCGACAGATTGTGCATTCAGCTTGGCTACAAACAATGTCGCAACGCTATCCATTACTCACTCAGAATGGCCAACAGGGGAACAGGAGATATAGGAGGATAATATCGAAGTACGGGCAAAAGGTTTTTTTGCTCCACTCAAAAATTCATCATCTCTTTGTCTCCCTATCTCAGTATCTCTAAACTCAATTCTCCTGTCTTTTAACATCTACTCCCTCGGGAGAATATCGGCATAATCTAACAAAAAGCTCATTACGTCTTTAAACACCGGGGCGGCAGTGGTAGAGCCCCAGGTGCGGTCGGTGCCGTAGCGCGGGCGGTCGAACTTTACGAGCACGACAAATGCCGGGTCTTCGGCGGGGGCGTAACCGGCAAACGAGGTAATGAACGACCCCTCACCGGTTTCGTAGCGTCCGTCACTGCCAGCGATTTGTGAAGTACCGGTTTTTCCGGCGACACTATAGCCATCGATAATAGCCGCTGTTGCCACACCGTTATTCACCGCCGAAACGAGCATTGCCGTAATCGTGGTGGCGGTATCGGCCGAGAGCACGCGACGTACTTGTTCGGGTTCGATCTCTTCAACGGTGCCGTCGTCATAAATCCTTTCAGAAATAATCTGCGGTTGCATCAAAATGCCGCCATTGGCAAGTGCGCCCCAAGCTCGCGCCACTTGCATCGGGGTAGAGGTCAACCCCTGGCCAAAGCTTGAGGTTAACAAATGTGCTGTCGACCAATCGACTTTTGGCAAAACGGTGCCGGGCACTTCTTGATCGAGATTGATATCGGTAAAGTCGCCAAAACCGAATTTATCGGTGATGTAGTTATGCATCACCGATTTGCCGAGTTTTTGCGCCACACGCACCATGCCCACGTTCGAACTTGTTTCGAGCACGTTCGTCATCGTCTGAATTCCGTTATATTCTTCGAGCGCGGTTTTAATCGTAAATTCGCCGATCTGAATCGGTCCGTCTTCGTTAAAAGTTGTGTTTGGGCCCACTTCACCGGTTTCGATGCCCGCTGCCATCACCAATGGCTTAAACACCGAGCCGGGCTCGTAGATCTCTTGCACCGTGCGGTTTTTAAACGCACCGGGACCAAGATTATTGCGATAGACATAAAACTCGGGATCAAACCCTATTTTCCAGGCTTCTTCAAACTCTTCAAAGGTAGAGTTTTGCAGGCGACCATATTTATCTTTGGTAAACAGTGGTGTCGTTTTGTAGATATTCTCGCGGTCATCGGGTTCGGTTCGGCGGATTAAAAGGGCTTCGGTAAAATTATTGGGGTCGAACATCGGATAATTCGCCAGCGCGACAATTCGTCCGGTATCGGGCTCTAACACGATCACCTGACCCGAATCGGCATTGAACCGCTCGGTCGCTTCAGCTAAAATCTCTTCGACACGCCGCTGCACTACGCGATCGATCGTCAGCACCAGATCTACGCCATCGACGGCATTTTGAATGTTATCGGGATTGATATTACCGCCATCGACATCATTCTGACTTTCAATAAAGCCACTCGTGCCCGAGAGCTGGCGGTCGAATTTGCCCTCGATACCGTATTGCCCAAAGCCTTCGCGGTTCACAAAACCGATGATATGGCTTGCAATAGGGCCATCGGGGTAGTAGCGCCAGTGATCTGGCTGGAGTACCAAACCGCGGTAGTAATCGGGTATTTTCTTTGCCGATTCGGCATGCGTCTCGCGAGAGATCTTTTTTAATTCTCGAATCTGCTGCGAAACTTCGGGGCGTACGCGATTTTTGAGCAACACATAACGCAGGTCTTTTTCTTCGAGTTTTTCGTAGATCTCGTCTGCCGGAACATCGGTCAGGTTCGACAGTGTTTCGGCGATTCGGCTGCGTTGTCTACTGCCTTGCGGTACTTCGGTAGGGTTGGCATACACGAGTTTGGTTTCGCGTACTATTGAGATCCCCGGCATTCGGTGGGCTTCGATGCGACTGAGTTTTTCATCGTCGATATCGCGCGCCAAAGTGATAAACTCGATCTTTTCTTGGTTGATCTTATTGAATATCACTTCTTCGTAGGCTTTTGTTGCCTCTGCTTTTGTAGGTAGTACCACCCGCGATTCGTTGGGAAAAAGAATCATCTCTTCGGTTTCACCATCGGTTTGTGTTTCGGGTACATCCATGATCACGCTGCCTTCGGGGCAGAATTTCGGTTCTAATAAGCACGCCTCATAATCTTCGTCTGAATATAGCAATGGCGCTAAGTTTTCTGCCACTAAGCGTTTATCGGGGGTAACTTTCGGGTCGACTGCTATTTTATCGAGCGTGGTGTTGGTCGCCATTTTAATCAGCGATCCCGATTCGCTGTCGCGAACTAAAATCTCGCCACGTTGGGCGGGCAGCAAAATTCTACCCGTGCGTTGGGCGCTGGCTCTTTGGGCGTAACTTTCACCATGTAACACTTGCAGCTGGAACAAGCGCGCAATAATCATAAAAAACAAAAACCCCGCGCCCACTTGGGCTGCCAAGAGCCGGTTCGGAAAAAACTTGCGCTGTGCATGTTTGCGCCGATTGATTCTGCGATTACGCGAATTCATAAACAAAACTATGGAAAAATCCGATTAATGACCGGTGCTACCAAAACCCCCACGTGTTGCCTTTTCTTTAAAATCTGCTTCTTCGAATGCAGCTTGTTCCACCCGCACAAACATCCCTTGAGCAATACGAACTCCTTTTTCGATCGTTACCGGGTACTCGGTAAAATTGCGTACCAATATCTTTATCTCATCATCTGGCCCTGAATAGTCTTGGTCGATAATACCAATGCCATGCGGCGGTGTGATGCCGAATTTTTTCGGCGCACTCGATCTGCTTGCAACAATCAGTGCAAAACCGGGCGGCGTTTCTATCACCAAGCCAGTAGCGATCATTGAAAGTGCCCCGGGAGCGATTACCGAATCTTCGGCGCAGATAAAATCGAACCCCACCGAACCTTTGGTTTGGTACTGCGGCAGCGGAACATCCTGCCTGATCTTTTGAATCCGTACGTTCATTTTCTTTAAAATCGTGCCTTAGTAAGGTGCGATATTTTTTCGATTTTGAAAAGAGTTTTTTCAAGTCGGGCTATTCCACAGCACTTTTCTGCCAGGGCTGGCGAAGGCGGTAGCGGACAACCTCATCATCATTTTTCGGCTCATCCGGTCTTTAGGCGCTTGTTGGCACATATCGATTTTTGCCAAAAATCATCATATTCCGCTGCAAAATTCCGACTTCTCCTCAAAAATACTTCGTCATTCAATCACTAAATTCGAAATTTTTCATATGAAATCTGAAAATTTTTTATCGACAAGTAGATATGTCAACAGCATCTCGTTTATCTGCTTCATGAATCTATTGTTCTGCAACTTCGGTAAGCCCGGGTGTCTTGCAAATAACGATCATCTTTTTCTGTAAGATCTGCATGTGGCAGTCAGCCCCGAAATACAGTGTCTTCATCAATCATGAACAAGCCATGGTCATCATTTGTTTGCACAACACTCTTTCAGGTAACTCTGCAAGAGTCACGAATTACAGTGTCAAATCTACCGAAATCCGCGTGAGTGTATCATTAGTACACTTCGCTAGAATTTCGGCTTGCTTTCTAGATCTTTAAAATTTATTGGAGTTTTACGGTATCGTTGTTCGGTACTAAAAAATCAAATTATCGAGTGATACAGATTTTCTTTAAATCATAAATCTCGAATCCAGATTCATTCTCAATCTTTGATCATTTTGCGTTTCTTCATCGCTCTTTCTTTGCTACCATTAAACAAAGCGATTTATAAACCATGAATCAAAACCAAACCGCCCCAAAGCACACAAAATTCACTTTGCAACAACTCGTCACGCTTATGAGCGAGACGGTTTTAGCGCGTCGGAGTTTATTGAATGAGTATTCGAAAAATCTTGAACTCAGCACCGAGTCGCTCAAAAAACTTAAAAACACGCTCACTTCGCTCAAGGCAATCACCAATGCCGATCATTCAGCGAACTTGCTGCTCGATGCGAACAAAGAAATCACTGTCGATCTCGCCTACGAGATCATCGAACTCGAAAAAGACATCCTCTTTTTAGAAGATGGCGAAGAGCAATTCTTGCAACATCTTAACGATCTACATCCTCATTTTAATGCCGAGGTTATTGCTGCGGTTGAATTTTTACAAGAAGCACCATTTACAACGCTCATCACCGATCGCGACGGCACGATCAATAATTATTGCGCTCGCTATCAAACCTCGGTGCAATCGTTTTACAATGCGCTTTTTATGCGTCGGTTTTTTGAAACACTCGGTCACGCCGTTATCATCACTTCGGCGCCGCTCAAAAACACCGGTATTCTCGATATTTCGGTCAACAGCCATCGCGAAGTATTGATGGGCGCTTCGAAGGGACGCGAGTTTTTAGATCAAGACGGCGAATATCATCATTACCCCGTTAGCGACGAAAAGAATGCTCTGTTGCAAAAACTCAACCAAGAGCTCTCGGTGCTATTGGGTAAACCCGAATACGAAAAGTTCAAATACATCGGCAGTGGCTTACAGTTCAAGTTCGGGCAAACCACCGTCGCCCGGCAAGATATCAATACTAGTATCGAACCTGCAGAATCTGATGCATTGCTTAAGCTCCTCGAACAAAAAGTTGCTGTGCTCGATCCAGACGGCAGCATTTTTCGAATCGAAGACACCGGAAAGGATGTCGAAATCATTCTTACAGTAAGTAGCGATGGCAACCTTAAAGATTTCGATAAAACCGAAGGCGTGCGCTTTATCGCCGATTCTATCAATCTTCCGCCAAAGCCGGTGCTCGTTTGCGGCGATACATTCTCAGATATCCCCCTTATTACCGGCGCACTCGAAATACACCCGCAGAGCCGAGCGATTTTTGTAACGACCGACGACAAACTGAAAACAGAACTTATGCAAAATGCTGCGCCGGTACATGTGGTTAGCACCCCCGATGTGCTGGTTACCGCGCTTTCTTTCTTTTCTACCAAAACGACATGAGCAATAAAATCACCTTTACCGGAGCCGTCTTCGATATGGACGGAGTGATCACCAAAACAGCTCATGTTCATTCAATCGCCTGGAAAGCGATGTTCGATGAGTATTTGAAACACCATTGCGCCGAAACGAATTGCACGTTTGTGCCGTTCTCCGAAGCCGACGATTATCTTAACTATGTTGATGGCAAGCCGCGTTACGAAGGTGTACGCTCATTTCTCGATTCCCGCGGTATCGAACTGCCATTCGGCGCACCCGAAGACGAACCAAGTTTTACCACGGTTTGTGGCTTGGGCAATAAGAAGAATATCCTCTTCCAAGATATCCTCGAGCGCGAAGGCGCCGAAGTCTTCGAATCATCGGTTGAATTGATCAAAAATCTAAAAGCGAAGGGGATTAAAGTCGCACTCGCGACATCGAGCAAAAACTGCCGTATCATCTTAAAAAAAGCCGGTCTGACCGACATGTTCGAAAGTATTGTC
Source organism: uncultured Candidatus Peribacteria bacterium (assembly GCA_964584385.1). Taxonomy (GTDB): domain Bacteria; phylum Patescibacteriota; class Gracilibacteria; order CAIRYL01; genus CAZOZW01. The sequence continues at coordinate 5,412 of CAZOZW010000002.1, read as the reverse complement.
GATGGTGTCCGCTCTGCCGAACTCAAGCTCAATGGAAAGCCAGATCCCGTTATTTTTATCACTGCCGCAAGCGAGCTGGGGTTGTTCCCCGAAGATTGTATTTTGGTCGAAGATGCGATTTCTGGCGTAGAAGCCGGAAAACGCGGTAACTTTGGTTTGGTGATCGGGGTTTCACGCGGGATGGAAGGCGAAAAGCTCAAAGTCCATGGTGCCGATTTTGTCGTTGATGATCTCGAAGACATTTCACCGACCGACATTAACATCTGGTTTACCAAACGCGTTAAACACGATAATTGGTACTTGACGTACTACGGATTCGACGGCGAGCAAGAAAAACTGCGCGAGGCGCTTACAACAGTCGGCAACGGCTATTTTGGTACGCGCGGCAGTCTCGATGGCGAAGAAGCCGGCGAAATAAGCTATCCCGGCACCTACATCGCCGGAATCTATAATGCTCTGCCGACCGATCTGCACGGTACTACTATTTACAACAACGACTTTGTCAATTGTCCGAACTGGACGAAAATTCGCTTTCGCATGGGCGATGGCGCCTACAAAACCCTCAGCGAGATGGAGATTTTAAGCTACCGGCATCGCCTCGATATTAAAAACGCTGTCAACGAACGCAAGATCATCTTCCGCGATCATATCGGGCGCATAACCCATTTGGTAACGCGACGCTTTGCCAGCATGGATGATCCGCACACCGGAGCGATTTACTACGAACTGATCCCACTCAATTACACCTCGACGATTACCATTCGCAGTGAGATCGATGGCAATATCATCAACGAAGGCGTGCCGCGCTATAAAACGCTCAATTCGCATCACCTCGATTTTGTCGATGCAACAGAAACCGAAGATTCGATAACCCTGCATACCCGCACCAACGTTTCGAAATACGACATCTACATCACCGCCAAGCACCGCTTGGTAGAACACGACACAGAGATCGAAGCCGATCGCCGCACCGTGCAAGAAGATGCCTGCATCGGGCAAGAATTCCGATTTTATGCGGTAGAGGGGAATCGCTACGAATTTGAAAAGCTTGTGGCGATCCACACTTCGAACGACGATGAGAAAAACCCGCTCAAAGCGAATCAGCAACTTGCCAAATCGCATGCATCGTACACGGCACTATTAGCCAAGCATTCTGCTGCTTGGCAGAACATTTGGGATACGATCGACCTGCACATCACCGCCGACCGTTTTAGCCAACGCACCCTGCGGCTTCATATGTATCACTTGCTCTGCACCGCCAGCCCGCACAATAAACATATCGATGCCGGGCTCACCGCGCGCGGCTTGCATGGCGAAGCGTATCGCGGTCATATTTTTTGGGATGAAGTCTACGTCTATCCGTTTTTTAACGCCTACTTCCCCGAGATCACCAAAGCACTGCTCATGTACCGCTACAACCGCCTCGATGGCGCACGCGAATATGCCAAAGAACATGGTTTTGAAGGAGCGATGTATCCGTGGCAAACCGCCGATGGTGGCAACGAAGAAACCCAGATCGTTCATTACAACCCCATGTCGGGCAATTGGGACCCCGACCTCAGCTCGCGACAGCGACACGTTTCCATCGCTATTTTCTACAACGTGTGGACCTACGTAAACCACACCGGCGACACCGAATTCCTCGAACAATACGGCGCCGAGCTGATGTTCGAGATCGCCCGCTTTTGGGCATCGATCACCCATTTCGATGCAGCCGACGATCGCTACCATATCAGCGGTGTGATGGGCCCCGACGAATACCACGAAAAAATGCCCGATTCAAGCGAAGCCGGCGTAACCGATAACGCCTATACGAATATCATGGTGGTGTGGATCATGGAAAAGATGATGGACTTGTTAAAAGACCTTGACGCAAAGGCGAAACAAGCAGTGTTCGACAAGATCGACTTTAAGAATAACGAAACCGAAAAATGGCAACAAATGATCCAAAAGATGAATGTCAACATCGATGAGAATGGTATTATCGAACAATTTAACGGCTACTTTACTTTACCCGAGCTCGATTGGGCAAAGTACCGCCAAAAATACGGCAACATCCACCGTATGGATCGCATCCTTAAAAGCGAGAATGATTCACCAGATCATTACAAAGTCGCCAAACAAGCCGATGTTTTAATGCTCTACTACTTGCTCGCTCCCGAAAAAGTTCACGAACTCTTGCTCGACCTTGGCTACAATAATCTGCCAGATGCGCGCGAACTCCTAAAGCGCAACTACGAATATTATGTGCAGCGCACCAGCCATGGTTCAACGCTGAGCAAGGTGGTGCACGCCACTGTTTCACGCTTTGTCACCAAAGATAACACCACCTGGGATTGGTTTATGGGCGCGCTCAAAAGCGACGTCGAAGATTCGCAGGGCGGTACGACACTCGAAGGAATCCATACCGGCGTGATGGCTGGCACGATCGAGATCGCCATCCGCAATTTTTGCGGCATCGCCTTCGAACACGATCGATTGGTCGTTAACCCAAATCTGCCGCCGCATTGGCGCACGATCGAGTTTAGTGTGTGGCACCATTGTGTAAAGTATAACTTAATCTTGCAAAGTGGTTCGGTTACGGTTACGCCTCAGCAACGCGACAAAAATGTTTCATGCGGCGAAGAAGTAACGGTTGAAGTACACGGCAAGCTTAATCAGGTAAAAATCGGTGAGACGAAGAAAGTCGCTTATTAAAAAAAGCCCAGCCTACTTCTAGTAGGCTGGGCAACAACGCAATTATTTTTCGCCCAGTAGTAGTTCAAACTCACGTGTTTCAGCAGCCCTGCCAGTCTCCATGGCATACCGAACCATTAGCTCCATACGAGTCATGTTCAGATGATAAACAAGCGTCTCTGTTAGTGCCACGTTTGTTTGAGGATAAACTCGTTTCAAGATTTCTACCTTACTCTTACTCGGCAGCGTTATGTGACCTTCTGCATAGCGAAGACCTAAAAGATAAGCAAATTCGTTTGACTTATTACTCACCCATAGCGAGAATCGATCACCGGTCTCAAGCACCTTTTGTAACTCAAGCAACTGTTTCTTCTCGAATGGTTTGTGCCAAAAGCCTATCAGCTCATCGCCTTTCTTGGTTTCGAGTACTAAATATAATGACAGTGTGTTCATCAGAAAGCCTCCAATAAGCCCTGCTTGTTAAAAAAAACGAAGCAGCAAGCGCTGCCGAATTTCATACATATCTGGATCTCGCTGCACGAGGCGATAAATACCAATCCCAAAAATAGGGAATAATCTTGTGATCGTCATTGCTCGCACCAGTGTTTTTGTTTCAAATGGTCGTAAAACAACTTCCGCAAGATTATCGTCTTCGTCTAAAGGTGTATCTTCAATTTCCGGGTATAAAACAACTCTTAGATTCATCGCTGTAACATTTGTTACACCAATATCCACCTCGTCAAAAATTCCACCAATTTTATCACACATAGAAACGATTCCGGCAACTTCCGATACTTTCGTTTCTGCCGACACACCGTTTACGTTGACCATTACATCAATCAGGTTCATATTCATTTGAATCTCTCCTGCTCAATAATCAGCTCAAGTGTACCAATTTCATCTCCCAATAATATTCCGGCGCAATATTCGAGACCTTTGTGAACACCAATGGCAATAGAACCGGAAAGTGTTTTGAGTTCAATCGATAATTGGTGCGATACTCGAAGAAGCCGATATTCATCGTTTGCGGGCAAAATATAAACCGGCTCATCTCCTTTATTAACCAAATGGAGGTCGATATTCTTTTTTTTCGCCTTTTTCGGTATCTCGATTGAGTATCTTTGTACGCCATCTGTACTAATGCTTGTATTCTCTGGTTGTATCGCAGCTATTTTCTTGTCACCTAACATTATAAAAAGCTCAATATTCATGTTTTTTACCTCTTAATGATTTGCGTTGTTAAAGGTCAAACCGTTTCGGCTCTTTGAGCAAAGCGATTATTCTTAAGCGTTTTACTGGCAAATTTATTATTAGTCAAATAGCCGACTCCGTGTTGAGTCGGCTCATGTTTGCATCGAACGTTACAAATACAGGGTAAAACCTTTTAGTGCTCGCATTGCAATACCTTTATGTAATGGGTAAATCGAAGCAAGAATTGTCGTCGCCAATGGAATTTGAGATAGGTATACTCTTTCTTGCGGTTCACATATTCGCTCAGTCGCTTCTTGTTGATGCGCACTGAAGATGAGTTTTACTTCGATAAAGATCTGTTGTTGCAGTAAATTCCGGATTTGCAAATCTAAGCATGCTCGTTTTTGCGTGTTTAATCGTGCTTCAAAATAAAAATACCTTTCTGTAAAATCAACTTCGTGTTGCTTGCCTCCATTATCGATGAATACTTGGTAATCCATAATCAACCCCCTTTGTATCCGATACGTAAATGTTCATTGTGCCCTTATCTATTTCTGTAACAGATAGGTTTGAATGTGCGCCAATTGTAAGGGTTTTTTCGTGGTGGTCAACATAAAACGCCGCTTTCGAACGAAAGCGGCGTAATTCAACGGCTAAAGATTCAGCTCAATGTGGATTCGAGCAATTGGTGATTGGTCGACATATTGTTCGACAATAATCAATCGATCTGCCGAGCGCAACCGCTTCGCAACAAGAATTCCATTCTGTTCGCTCAATACGAAGATTGTTGTGATTGTGCCGTTTAAGTGGCTGTAGCGAACATGAAATCCTGTTTTGGTTCTGTGCTTATTCGTCGCGCGCACCTCAAGCATAGAACCGCGCCAACCTGCGGCTTCCGGCACAATAATTCGTGTACCCTTCTCACTTCTCTCGTGATATGCGACCGGAAGTCGATCTTTCAAAATATAAAGTTCATAGCTCATTTTATATCTCCTCAATAAATATTGTGGGTTGGGGGAGTGAATCGGCTGTCTTAGTCGATTCAAAATTTAAAATTCGAAGTTCCAGCTTTTGTGGCGGGTTTCCACCGGTAAGTATTTTCTGCCGAGATCTCGGCTGAAAAACGAACTCACGTTCATCTGCCGAACCTGAATATGCAATGAAAACACGAAGCCAAAAAATACTATTATTGCGCAGCCATAAGTCTACCCGATAATTTTTCGGCACCTGAACAATCAAGCTGTTTTCAGGTTTGTACTTAATTTTTGCGAACCTTCTTCTTTTCTTATCTGCTATTAATATGCCTTTTAATGTGAATCCCATATTACCCTCCTAACCGATGTTGAATAAGAACTGCGTGGCAGACGCTCGTAAAGAGGTCGAAACACGAAACGAAGACATTTTAATGAAATATTGTAAAAAGTCAAAAAATGCTCTGCACATTGCTGTGCAGAGCGTGTTCATGAAAACGCGTTTTTAGTTTGGTTTGCAGTGAAGCTCCCCGACCTGAAGGTCGGGGCTTCCTTTCGTTCCACGCCACGAACT
>CAZOZW010000001.1:105968-113806 GCA_964584385.1 uncultured Candidatus Peribacteria bacterium | reverse complement strand
ACGATCAAAACCGAATTGAACACCGGGAACCCGGTCTTTTTTGTTCAAGAAGATAGCCTGCTCCCCTCTCGTATCTTTTCAAGTGCTGGCAGTTCGGCAATAAACTACACTATTACAAATGTTTCGGGGGCGACCGAGGGCGAGGCGAATACCACTGCATTTGTAAACGATGGCAATCCGAATACCGATTTTACATTCGATCCGTACAGTCCGCAGCAGAAAGAGATGGTGATCGATGCCGGAGAGCTGCTAAAAGCCGGTTTGTTCAGGTTCGATCTAAGTATTATCGGCAATGTGATTGTTGATTATTCGGTTTCGCAAAACGGTACCGATTACATTCGCGTGCCCGCAGTAAACGATTACGACCTGCGCTATATTCGTTTACGTTTCGAAAATCGTGAAAGCCAACAAGATTTGGCAATGCCGGTTGCGATTCGTGAAATCACCTTAACAAAACCCGGCAACGAGACGTATTTGGTAAAACCTGCCTCAGCCGAGCCAATTACCGCATACACGAATTATCGCTGTAAAAACGACGAAGCGTACCAAAAAGCCATTACCGAGGCAGCAAAGTTGGCAAGTAATGCCGAATTTTCGATAGATGCACAAACCCCAACGTTTGAGTTGGCTCTTATTGAAAACCCCGCTTACGAAAACGATTTTGATGATGACGGAATTGCAAACAATGAAGATAATTGTGTTTTTACCGCGAATGCCGATCAGGCCGACAGCGATGCTGATTTCGTCGGTGATGCCTGCGATTTTGAGCCGCTACAAAAAAATCCCAACGAGATCGACAGTGATAGCGACGGCGTTGGTAATATGAGTGATAATTGCCCGAGAATCTTTAATCCGCGCCAGCTCGACTCAAATGCTAATGGTCGTGGTGATGCCTGTTCAGATGATGACGCTGACGGAGTTTTGGGGCACCGCGATAATTGTCCGCAGGTGAGCAATCGCGATCAGGCAGATGTAAATGTCAACGGTGTTGGCGATGCCTGCGAGTTCGATAAAGACGAAGACGGCGTGTTTGATGCCATCGATAACTGCATCATCACGACCAATCCCGAGCAAAGCGATCAAGACAGCGACGGTATTGGTGACGCATGCGATAACTGCGAATTGTATAATCCTACCCAGGTCGATGCCGATGGCAACGATTGTGGCGACCGCTGCGATGCCGATGCCGAGTACCGCGCCCAAAACGACGAAGATGAAGACGGTGTTTTAGATATGAATGATAACTGCCCGAATATTACCAACTCCGAGCAAGAAGATGCCGACAACGACGGAGTGGGCGATGCGTGCGATAATTGCGCGGCAATTCAAAACAGCGATCAGACTGACGATGATGAGAACGGCGTTGGTGATTTTTGCGAAGATACCGATGATGACGGCATTATTGCCTACCAAGATAACTGCCCGAGCATTCATAACCCAAACCAAAGCGATGTCGATAACGACGGCACTGGTGATGTGTGTGAAGATGAAGACCACGACCGTATTCCGGCCGCCGAAGATAACTGCCCGTTGGTATCGAATGCCGATCAAAAAGATACCGACGACGACGGTGTAGGCGATAAATGCGACGACACGGATGATCGCTTGCTCGAATCGAATCGAACGCTGATTATAGCGATTATCGTTGCGATCACACTGTTCTTTTTCTTTCTGATCTTCGGTTTGATCAAAAAGATTAAACAGGCTTCGAAGTAGCCCTTGTGCATTTATAATCTCTTCTTTTTCTCACATTATGTTATCAATTTTAAATCGCTTGGCATGGTTTATCAGTCTTTCGTTCGGCTTTATGACCATTTTCTTAATCTTATTGGGATTGGGTATATTAACATATAGCTTTGATGATGACATGCTCATTATCTGGATACCCGTAACGTGTTTTCTTGGGATTCTCTGGAAAACGATATTTTTGTCAAAGGGCAAGATTAGGAAGCATCTTGAATTATACAAGCAAGCGAAAGTCGGTGGTTCGGCGATTCATCCGATGCTTTTTATGATAAATCGCCTGGCGTGGTTTGCCAGCCTTTCGCTTGGTTTTACAACCACTTTCTTAGTTTTAATCGCACTTGAGGACGTATATAGATTTGGCTTCCGCAATGATATGGTTCTTGCGTGGCCACTCATAATATGCTCTTTCGGGATTGTCTACAAAGCGGTGTTTTTATCAAAGGATAATATCAAAAGCCAACTTGAGTGGTATGAACAAGCGAGAGATGGTAGTGAGGTGATTCATCCACCAGCCACCGAAACCGAGTATGAACAACCGAAATATTATACTCCCAAAGAAGATGATGAGTTGTCGAAAGGGTATTTCAAGCAGCATCTAATCCATCAAGAATCAGATGAATATGAAGAGCCGAAGCAAGAAGTGGTAAAAACCGCCGCCGCAACAGCCGTAAAAGCCGAAAAGGTTGTACAAAAAGTACAAAAGCCGCAGGAGCCGAATTTTCTGCAACGCTTTTTTGCCGAAAACCTGCTCGCTAAGATCGGCGGCATACTCCTATTTTTAGGGGTTTTATTCCTGTTGCAACTGGTGTATACCAGCATCGGCCCGGTCGGTAAAATCCTCATCGGCTTTGCGGTTGGGTTTACTGTATACGGCATCGGCGTTTTGCTCGATACCAAGCGTCTTCAAAAAGAAGCACGGGTTATGCTCGGTACCGGTATTCTTATCAATTATCTCGTAATCTTAGCCGGGCGATATCTGATCGGTGATACATTCACCGACAGCGGTTTACTCTCCGAAGGTGTCACTTTTGTATTACTGATCTGTAACACCGCGTTCTCGGTCTTGACCTCATTGTTTTATGGCTCACGCGTTTTGCTCCAGTTCTCGTTCGTGTTCGCGTATTTGGTGCCGTTTTTGCTCGGTGCAAAGGCAAGTGAAACTCCTATCACCTTGGTCGGCTATTCGTTGATCGTTTCGCTGGCGGCGGTTGTTCTGCATTACTTCGAGGGTAAAAAAACAGAAGCGGCAGACCTACTCGCTATTGCAATGGTCGGCGGCAATATTCTTATCCTATTGGCGCCATTTGCCAGTAGCGTTGAGTGGCTGATCAAGCTTTCGGGAGCCATTGTTCTCTCGCTTGTAATAATAAATGCGGCATTTAAAGGCGGGCAAACAAAGCAGCTCGGCGGCTACTTTTTTGCGGCGTACCTTACTGTAATGCTGTTGTTGCTCGGCGGCGATTCTTATCTCGATAACTTTAGTGGTGAGATTTTTACCTCATTCTCAATCGCACTCAGCCTGCTGGCACTTTTTGCGGTAGGCATCGTTATTTTCCTTTCGAACTCACTGATCAGCATTTTTTATCTGCTCTTCAGTCCAATCCTCATTATTGTTGTAATGGTGATGGCAGGCGTTATCGGGGGTGCTCTTATTCCCTTCTTCTTGTTGGGGTCGTTACTGGCATATCTTGGTGCGTTTGTGCTAGTTGCTAAAAAAATCGCTACCGCATTGCAGTACTTTTTTTGGGCGGTATTGGGTGTATTCGTATTCGCCGCGGGGGGATTGACTGAACTCATCGATTTTGGGAATACAGCGCCTGCACCGTTTCATTATTTTGAAACTGCCGGCGTGATAACTGCTGCCTTGCTGTTTGCCGCCGCTGCCTGTTATTTCTCGTTTCGCAAACAGCTTTCGTATCTCTATTCGGCCGGAATCATCTTTGGTGTTCTTTCGCTGCTACCGGTGCTCAGTGTTACCGGTAACACGGCAACCATCAGCGCCATCGCTATTATTGCTTTGGTGGCGTTAAGCATCGCAATGCCGTTTCTTAATAAAAACCTCTTACAGGCTGATATTCGTAACGTGATCGGCGGATTGCTGGTTGGGGCATTGTTCGGTACCGGCGAGATCTACTTGTTCGGCAGCGAGTACTTTCCGGGAATTACCTTGGGGCTTGCTTTTATGGCGTTTGCAATGTTGTATTTTGCACTCAGCTATTTGCTCTACGGCTCTGCCATTGCTCAGCAGTCCACTGCCAAAAATTCGAACGAACAAGCCGCGCCTTACGAAGACATGCTCTATTCATTACTCGGTATTTCAATCTCACTATTCTCGCTCGCCATCGCATTCGTGTTCTCGCGCCATGGCGAAGTGGTTTCGGCGGTATGGCTGTTTGAGGCAAGCATCCTCTTCTTTTTCTACCAAAAAACCCGCGACCACAAAGTATTCTTCGCGGCTGCCATTCTTATGCTTATCGGCATGATCAAGCTTTCAACGATCCTCCCGTTGTTCGAAAGATACGATTTTGTCGCGCTTATCCCACTAGCAGTAATCGGCGCCTCGCTGTTTGCCAATCTCAAATTTCTCGCCTTTCAAAAACAAACCGATATCCGCGGTATTCACGATGTTTTGCATATTATCTCGATTCTGCTTTTAAGCGGCGCGCTCTACCAAATCATCCCCAGTCATCAATATGGCTTTGCGGCATTTGGCATCACCATTGCGCTTTGTGTGCTGGCATATTTGTACTCCATTATCTTCAACGGATTCATCATCAATGTCTTTGTTGCCGCATTCATCTTGTTTTTAATCGGACACTTTTTTGCGGTCGATTACTTCTTCGGTCGATTAGAAAGTGCCGATCTTACACACCTAAAACCCCTGCAATATCTCACTTCGATTCTGCTTCTACTGCCCTACTTCTTTTTGCAAAAGAGCGAAAACGGTAAATTCAAACCACTGCTATTTTGCAGCTTGGCGCTGTATCTGTTTTTGGTGTCAACGTATTACGTCTACAATCTGTTCGCCGAGAATGTCTTTATCATCACCATGTATTGGGGTGCATTGGCATTTGCTTTTAGTACTTACGGTATTCAAAAAGATGTCGTTAAAAGCCGCACGGTCGGTTTGTATATTCTTTCGTTGACGGTGTTAAAAATATTGATCTACGACGTGTGGTATGGTTTCGACGACGCGGTTACGCGTATTCTGGCGCTGATCCTCGTTGGTGGGTTGATGATCGCACTTTCGGTATTGTATTCGAAGAAATATGGCGATGGCTTAAAGGGCGAGTTCTCACCCGATAATTTTAAGAAATAATCGTATGAAAAAAATCTTCATTCAAAACCGCAACGGCGTAAATATGGCAGTCGTGGTTCGCGAGCAAAGCCCGCAACAAGGATTAGCATTTGTAATGCATGGGCTTGGTGGTAATAAAGAAGAGCCGCATTTACAAGTAATTGGTGAGGCGTTTGCCGAACAGGGCTTTGCAACCGTGTTTTTCGATTCGACGAACTCGTTCAACGAAAGCGGGGGCGATTACGAAAACGCCACTATAACCAATTACTTAGTCGACCTTGAAGATGTCATCGCTTGGAGTAAATCGCAAGATTGGTTCCAAGAGCCGTTCGTTTTAAGCGGGCACAGTTTGGGTGGTATTTGTACGGCGCTATTCGCCCAACAAAATCCACACATGATCAAGGCACTAGCGCCGATCTCAACCGTGGTTTCGGGTGAACTCAGCGTAGATGCGGCGAATCGTTTTTACCCCGGTAAAATCGAGGCGTGGCAAAAAAATGGCATCCATGTTTCAAAAAACGAACACATGAATAATCGCACCGAAAAATTGTTGTGGTCGCACATGATCGATCGTAAGCGCTATAATCTTGTCCTTAACGCGCAAAAACTGACCATGCCGGTTCTGTTGGTAGTTGGTAGCGAAGATACCTCTACTCCGCCCGATCATAACCAAATATTGTTTAGTGCTTTGCCCGAACCGAAACAAATGCACATAATAGAGGGGTCGGGTCATTGCTTTCGCAAGCCGGAGTATTTAGTCGAACTGAAGCAGGTGTTTCTCGATTGGTTGAAAACATTGTAGGTTACTGCAATTCGCAATCTGCAATTGAGATTCCGTATTTTAGCGAGTTTTGCAGATTCCGCTCAATTTTTGCGGATACTGATTTTTTATTGCAGCAATCCAACTATGGTGACGTAGAGACGCATTACAATGCGTCTCGCTGAAAACATCTTAAAATTGATTGTGGATCTCATCAGTCCCGATCTTGAGACGTTTTGGTAAAACGTCTCTACCGCAAGCGAGCAATGAAAAAATACGTCATTTAAACGTGATTCCCCGTTTTAATGCAGTATTTTCTAATCCGATTCGCTCGTTTTTACTCCCGCAATCCCCGTAAAAACTGTTCTGCTTCTGCTAGGTTTTCTTCAAACCCAAATTCATCACGCAAGAAAATATTCTGCACCGCGCTGCCCACTACCGCCATATCTGCCAGTTCGCCAATCGCTGTTACGTGTTCTGCTTTGCTCACACCAAAGGCGAGCGAAACCGGCAAGTCACTATGCTTTTTAATCTCCTCAATCTGCGATGCGGTTTGGGCGCTAAACTCGTCGCGGGCGCCGGTTACCCCGGTGCGCGAAACGGCGTACCAAAAACCGCCGGCGTATTTTGCCATTTTTTCAATTCGTTCGGCTGGCGTAATCGGTGAGATCACCGGCACCCAATCGAGTTCATGGTCGTTGCAGGCTTGCAAAAAGTGCTCATTGTGTTCTTCGTCAATCGGCATATCAGGAATAATCACCCCTTTGATACCAGCTGCTTTCGCATCTTTACAAAACTGCTCAACACCGCGCTTGAACACAATGTTAAAATACGTCATGAACAACAGCGGCGTCTTGATTATATCTTTTAAATCGCTTGCCATTGTAAACGCATCATCAACCTTAAATCCGAAATCGAGCGCTTTTTCATTGCACTTCATCATTGTGGGACCATCGGCGACCGGGTCTGAAAAAGGAATCTGAATCTCAATCACATCTGCCACATTCGCCATCATCTCAATAATTCGTTTCGATTCATCCTTGCCCGGAAACCCCGCCACAACGTGTGTCATTAAAGCCGGTTTTGTACTTGCGTTTGTAATCGCTTCATTGATCTTCATGGTGTAAAAAAAGCCTTGCGATGGGTAAAGTATCAAATTCTTGGCGGCATGCCTATTCAATCCACCGCTTTGATTTTTCGTTTTTTCTCTGATTTGGGTATACTGAGTTCGCAAAGTTGAAAAAAAATGATTGAAACGGAAATTAAAAAAATCATCGGCGAGGCGGTTGCAAAAGCGGTTGATGGTTTTGGGGGTGATGTCGTACTCGAGTCGCCCAAGCAAAAAGGGTTTGGCGATTATGCCACTCCTGTGGCGATGAAGCTCGGCAAAGAGCAGAAGCGTAATCCGCGTGAAGTAGCCGAAGAGATCATCAAACACATCCCGCCGAATCTGGTTTTAGAAAAAGCCGAGATCGCCGGACCGGGATTCATAAATCTTACCCTAAAACCCGAATATATCGGCGAGATGCTGCTGCTTTACAAGCCGGCTAACACGATGAATGCATCTCAGCCGAAAAGTATTATGGTTGAATTCGGCAATCCGAACGTGGCGAAACCGCTTCATTTTGGGCACTTTCGCGGCATGATCATCGGTGAGAGTTTGGCGCGAATATTGCGTTATTGCGGGCACAGTGTGTTAACCGATAACTTCATCGGCGATTGGGGCACGCAGTTCGGCAAGCTGATTGTGGCAGTGCGAACATGGGGCGATAAAGCGGTGATCGAGCAGAATCCGACCGAAGAATTGGTCAAGCTCTACCGCAAATTCCACACCGAAGCTGAGAAAAACCCCGAGCTCGAAGCGGCGGGTGCCGAAGAATTCCGCAAGATGGAGCAAGACCGCGATATTCCCAATTTAAAGTTGTGGAAATGGATCGTCGAAAAATCGATGCTCGATTTTCAGCAGATCGCTAAGCGACTCGATGCGCATTTCGATGTGATTCGTGGCGAATCCTTCTACGAAAAAAACTGCCT
>CAZOZW010000001.1:100923-105958 GCA_964584385.1 uncultured Candidatus Peribacteria bacterium | reverse complement strand
CGTTCTCGAAAAACTCGAACAAAGTGGGGTTGCCGCTTACGAAGATGGCGGGGCGCTGGTGGCGCATTTTGCCGAAGAGACAAAGCTACCACCGATGTTGTTTCGGAAAACCGATGGTGCCACATTGTATCAAACGCGCGATTTGGCGAAGATCATCTTCTATGCAAACGAAGAGGTCGACGAAATGGTGTATGTGGTTGGCGGTGAGCAATCGTTGCATTTTCGTCAGCTCTTTCAGACCGCCAAACTGCTCGGATACAACGGCGAGTACGTACACGCCAGCCATGGCTTGGTCAAGCTGCCCGGCGGCAATAAGATGAGTGCCCGCGCCGGTGATGTGATTGGTTTGAACGAAGTGCTGGACGAAGCGAAACAACGTTCACTCAGCATCCTCCAGTCGCACAACAGCAGTATTGAGGGCGATGAGCTGCATGAGCTTGCCGAGATTATTGCGATCGGCGCGTTAAAATTTAACGACCTTTCGCAAAACCGCCGCACCGATATTACGTTCGACTGGGAGAAGATGCTCAGTTTCGAGGGCTTTTCAGCACCGTTCTTACAATATTCCGCCGTTCGCTGCTTTAGTATTCTGCGCAAAGCAAAAGTATTTATCGATGAAGAATTCGTGGCGCCCGGTATTCTCGAAACGATGCAGCCAGAAGATTCATCGGTACTCGCCGGAATCGAAAACCCAATCCCCGAAGATGAAGACAATCCCCTTTACGCAGATCGCATCAAACTCGATCAACTTGCTCTTAATCTTGCACCTGAAATCGCACTCGCAAAAAAAATCCTTCGTTTTTCTGCCGCTGCCCAAGAATCTGCCGAAAAGCTCGAACCGCATCATCTTGCCAAATACTTATTCGAACTGGCAGGCGAGTTCAATCGCTTCTATGCCGAGTGTTCGGTGTTAAACGCCGAAGAACCGAGTCGTTCGGCGCGGCTCTACCTTACCAAAAAAACCGGAAAAACCTTAAAACAGGGGTTATATTTGTTGGGCATAAAAACCCCGAAGCGTATGTAAGCACAAGGCTTAAGTAGTCAGTGTTACTTCTCGAAAGTATCGGGTGATTGTAAAAGTTCCTGAACTCTTTTGCGGATTTCACTTTGTAGGTCTTCGGTCTCATCGGGAGGTGAAAGTGATTTGATTTTTTCATCGATCAGGGCAACCACAGCCGCCATATCTATCGTGCTTATTTTAGCGGGATCGAGTTGTGTCATTGATTCAAGTTTTTGGATCAACTGGCGTTTGCCTGTTTTTGCCATTTTTGTGACAACTTCATCGCTGTACCGGATTTCACCTTTTGCGACGATATCGGCAAAATCAGTACTCATGGTTTCATCTGCGAATTTATCGAGGGCGACCATAAGGTCATAGTACTTTTTTTGTATTCTTACTTTTATCTCTTGTGCCGTTTTGTCTTTTTCTTCACCACAAAGAGCAAGCGCAGCAATGTTTTGGTAATCGCAATTTTCAACACGAGCAGCAAAAATTAAAGCACTTATACGGTTCCATTCCTCTTCGCTGATATTTGGTGCGTTATCGACTTTTATAATTTGATTGAGTTTCTCGATCAAAACTTGAAGCGCCACAACTTCATCAAGATTTTCTTTTGGGTAATTATTCGTAGGTGGATTTTCGTCTGGCATTTTATTGTAAAGATGAACTTTTTGAAGATGTCGGCTAATCCAACTTTAATTCACTCGGATTTCTGGCATGTAATTTTGCCTCTTCTTCTGAGATCAATCGGTCGTGATACAATTTCTCCAGCGCTTGATCGAGCGTTTGCATGCCATCTTTCATCCCGGTCGAAATCGCCGAGGGAATCTGAAAGATCTTATCCAGTCGAATCAAATTGCGAATACCCGGTGTGCCGAACATGATCTCGTATGCAGCTACACGCCCGGTGCCGTCTTTGCGTTTACACAACACTTGCGAAATAACGCATTGCACACTTTCGGCAAGCATTGCCCTAATCTGCGGTTGTTCGCCACTGGGGAACACATCGATAATACGAGTGATGGTTTTTGGTGCACTTGAGGTATGCAATGTGCCAAACACCAAATGCCCGGTTTCGGCGGCGGTCAGTGCTAAAGAAATCGTCTCCAGGTCGCGCATCTCACCGATCATAATACTGTCGGGGTCTTCGCGGAGCGCTGATTTTAAAGCGCGGGCAAACGATTTGGTATGGGTTTTTACTTCGCGATGATTGACCATCGATTTTTTCGACTTATGCAGAATCTCCACCGGATCTTCTACGGTTAGAATATGCCCCGGATCATGTTCATTGATCATATCGACCAGTGTGGCGAGTGTCGTCGATTTACCGCAGCCCGCAGCACCGGTTACCAGCACTAAGCCTTTTTTGTATTCGGGGATTCTTTCAATGCATTGTGGCAGATGAAGCTCTTCTTGAGATAAGATTTTGTCTGAAATAATGCGATACACCGCAGCCGGTCCGCCCAGGGTGAGCATTGCATTACAACGGTAACGACGGTTCTGTTCGTCGATATAGCTGAAATCGACATCGCTCGTTTCTAAATACTCTTCCCAAATCTCTTTTGTCATTGTTGCGCGAATCATCTGATGCGCTTCTTTTTCGGTGAATTCGCGCCCGCCCTTCAGCTTTTCTACCTCGCCAAAAACACGCATCCGCGGTTCGCTTTCGCCCGAAATGTGCAAGTCGGATCCATGATTTTCGCGGGCGAATGAGAACAACGTAAACATTGCTTTTTTTGCTGCTGGCAACACGGTTTCAGCCATTGTTTCGATCTCACCTTGATCAAACGGTGGAATAACATCCAGCTCACCGGCATGGTGCGTGCCAGATTGAGTATACGACTCAGTGGGTGCGCCACCTGCAGGATCGATCGCAACGCGTTTGGCAGCTTCGCCGAGCTCGTCTGCAGATTGTTCTTGCCGAACGCTTGAAACATCAACGATTTTTTTTAGCTCCAAGATTGTCTTCGATTCATTGAATTGCCCGGGTCCTTGACTGAGTTCAATATCATGCTCTTTTTGTTTGGCGAGCCCGGGGCTGACCTGAACCGCAGGCGGACGCCCGGATACCGGCGGCGGTGCTGGCGGTTCCGAAGGTGATGAGGGCGTTTGTGCGGTGCTTGCCGGCGGCGGCGAGAACGATATACCACTGTTTTGCGCAGCATTTTGCGGTGCTGCTGCTGGTGGCTTGCTAAACGATATTCCGCCACCACCCGCAGGCGCAGGGTTTGCCGGCGGTTTGCCGAACGAAATGCCGCCTTCGCTGTTTGGTAACGCGCCTCCGCTGGCTTGTCCGCCGGTTGGTGGAATATTCACGCCGTTGTATTTCGGATCATCTGTCATTTTTTATTGTGGTTCTGCCATTAGTTTCGCACGGATCTCGGGTGGGGCGTAGGGCGTCATCAACGTTGGGTTGATGGCATAGCCCATTGCTTCTTCGTAGGTGATGGTGTCTTTTTCGAGCAGGCTGATCAGCGCCTGGTCGGTTGTTTGCATTCCAATGTCGCGTCCGCTTTGCAGCGCTAACGGTATTTGATGGGTTTCCCCTTTTCGGATCTGATTTCGAATACCGTCGGTGGCGATCAGAATCTCGAGTGCTGCCACCCGTCCACCGCCCTTTTTCTTGAGCAGGGCTTGCGCCACAATGAATTGGATCGAATCGGCGAGCATCGACTGCACCTGATTCTGCTCTTCTGCCGGAAACACATCTACGATCCTGCCGATTGTCTTTGCCGCACTTGAGGTATGCAGCGTGCCAAACACCAGTGCGCCGGTTTCGGCTGCTGTTAAGGCGAGCGATATGGTTTCTAGGTCGCGCATTTCACCCACCAGTACGATATCGGGGTCTTGACGGGTTACTGCTCGAAGCGACGCCGCAAACGATTTGGTGTGTTTGCCCACCTCGCGATGGCTTATAATACATTTTCGCGATTTGTGCACAAACTCCACCGGGTCTTCAATCGTTACAATATGCCCTTTACGTTCCTTATTAAACAGGTCGACGATCGCCGCCAGTGTCGTCGATTTACCGCTCCCGGTTGGCCCCGTTACTACCACAATCCCCTTTTGTAATCGTAGGATTTTGCGCAGGCAATCGGGCAAGCCGAGCTTTTCAAACGGAATGATCTCACTGGGGATGATACGAAACACCGCATTGATCCCTTTTGTCGTAAAAAACGTGTTCACACGAAAACGCGCCATCTCCGGGATCTCAATCGCATAATCCAGATCTTTCTCTTCGGTGTAACACTTGAGCTGGTCTTCATCCATCGTTTGCTCAAGCAATTTGCAGGCAACTTCGTAATCGAGTTCGGGGTAATCTTCTTGAGGTATCATTTCGCCGCTAATCCGAAAACACGGTTTTTCTTTGGTGCTGATGTGAATATCCGAAGCACCCAGGTCGTTTGCCTTGCCGAGAATCTCAAACATATCGAGTTCCATTTTTCTTTTAGTTGTTCCACTAATTATAAAACGATACGCAAATCAAAGCAACCCATTATCGGCGCTTTTGCGAATTCACCTTGGCAGTAGTTTTGTGCTTATGAAATAATCAGTACCGCATGAAAACCAACCTGCCACATCTGGCCGCCCAAATCCGTATCGATGCCTTAAAAATGATCTATGCGGCTCAGTCCGGTCATCCCGGAAGTAGTTACTCTACGGTGGAGATCCTTACGGAATTGTTTTTTGGTGGATTCATCAAGTTCGACCCAAAGAATCCACATTGGAGCGAGCGTGATTACTTCATTATGAGTAAAGGGCATGGTTGCCCAGCTGTATATGCGGTGCTTGGTGAGTTAGGTTTTTTCTCGAAAGATGAATTCTTTCGTCTACGACAAGTCGATTCGCTGTTACAGGGGCATCCTGAAACGTTTATCCCCGGAATCGAAATCGCCAGTGGGCCGCTTGGTCAGGGCATGAGCGTAGCCAACGGCATCGCTTTGGGGCTGAAGATCGACAACAAGCCGAATAAAGTATTCTCACTTCACGGCGACGGCGAACTGCAAGAAGGCAACATTTGGGAAGCAGTGATGA
>CAZOZW010000001.1:92680-100887 GCA_964584385.1 uncultured Candidatus Peribacteria bacterium | reverse complement strand
CGATAATCTCGTTTCGATCGTCGATCGCAACCGCTTACAGATCGACGGGCCAACCGACGAAGTAAAACCGGTTACCGATGTTGCTGCCAAATTCCGCGCCTTCGACTGGGAGGTGTTCGAGATGGATGGACATGATTTTGATGACATCAACAAAACCCTTGAGAAAGCATTGGCAGTAACAGATAAACCTACTTGTATCGTAGCCGACACCGTAAAAGGCAAAGGAGTAAGTTTTATGGAAAATCAGGTCGGCTGGCACGGCAAAGCCCCCAACGACGAACAATTCGAAGCGGCGATGGATGAATTGACCGCACAATTTGAAGCAACCAAATGAGTACCGCAACCAGATCAGCATTCGGCGAAGCTTTGCTCGAACTCGGGCGAAAGCATCAAGAAATCATCGCGATAGATGCTGATTTACGCGGTTCGACGAAAACCGGCGCTTTTGCCAAGGAGTTTCCGCACCGAGCATTTAATGTTGGTATTAGCGAGCAAGACTTGGTCGCAACCGCCGCCGGGTTTACTATTGCCGGTAAAAAAGCGTTTGCTTGTAGTTTTGCCACTTTCATCACCGGTCGTGCCTACGACCAAATCCGTACTTCGGTAGCCGTTTCAGAAAAACCGGTCGTTATCGTTGGCTCCCATGCCGGTATTCTCACTGGCGAAGATGGTGCCACTCATCAAGCTTTAGAAGATATTGGCTTAATGCGTGCGTTACCGAACATGGTAGTGTTGCAACCGGCCGATGCCGCCGAAACCAAGGCATGTGTAAAACATGCCGTAGAATGCGAGCATCCTGTGTATTTACGAGTCGGTCGCCAAAAAGTCGCCGATGTGTTCGACCCGAAAACACCGTTTGAAATCGGCAAAGTCCGCCAAATCACAAATGGGAACGATGTTGTTGTTTTCGCAACCGGACCTTTGGTCGCCAGCAGCCTTGTCGCCGCCAAAAAGCTTGAAGAAACCCACTCTGTGCGCGTGGTGAATGTTTCGTGCATCTCTCCGCTTGATGTTGCGGGCGTGCTCGAAAATCTCAAAGGCGTAAAACAAGTCATCACCGCCGAAGACCATTCGGTGAATAACGGATTAGGCAGCGCTATCGCCGAGGTCATCGCCGAACACGGCATCGGTATTCCGCTCTATCGCCACGGTATGCATCGTTTTGGTGAATCGGGCAGCTCGGATGACCTCTACGCCAAGTATAAGTTCGATGGCGTCGGTATGACCGAGATCATCAACCAAGTAATGCCAAAATAACCTCCGCTCTTTTACAAGACTCAACTCCTTTCTGAACACGAAAGTTTCTTAATCGTTTTTTCTTTTTTTATTCCCCCATGACCGACATGAATATCGGTATTACCGCCGACGAGCGCAACGAGGTCGCCAAAAACCTCACCACGTTTTTAGCTGAAACGTACGCATTGTACGCCAAAACCCATAACTACCACTGGAACGTAACCGGCCCCATGTTCGACACCCTCCATAAATTGTTCGAAGAACACTACAACGATATGTGGATGGCGGTCGACGAAGTAGCCGAGCGCATCCGTGCTCTCGATTCGATGGTGCCGGGCGATCTTACCGAAAGCGCAACTATCGCCTTGCCAACAAGTGTGCCAAAAGCAAAAGAGATGATCGCCGATTTGATAAAAGGCCACGAAACTGTGGTACGGGTTGGGCGCAAGCTCGTCGAAACCGCCGAGGATGCACACGATGCTGTTACCGCCGATATGGTGACCGGACGCATGCAGATTCACGAAAAAGATGCGTGGATGTTACGTTCTTTGCTCGAATCATAAGCCTCTGATCAAATGTCAGAATTATCTCGTTATTATATCACGTTACCGTAGAGACGTTGCATGCAACGTCTCTACAAACGTCGATTTGCATTTTGCCTATTCGTCACGCGCAAATAAGACGTTTTGGTAAAGCGTCTCTACGACCAGAATTGAATCTGGGATTCATTTATTCAGCGCTTTTTTTACCACCTTCATAAAATCTTTTTCGAACTTGGCTTGAGCAAATGTTTCGGCGTGTTTTCGTATCTTCTTCGCATCAAATTCTTTCTCGTGTAAAAAGAAGTCGATCAATGCTTTTTCTAAGCTTTTTTCGGTCGGCTCATCGAACAACAGCCCCGTTTTTTTGTGAAGTACCGTTTCGGTTGCGCCGCCGCGGTTTAGGGCGATCACCGGCTTGCCGCATGCCATTGCTTCTACCGGTACAATCCCAAAATCATCTTCGCCGGGGAACAAAAGTGCCCGGCAATTCTCTAAATATTCTTTGACCACCGCATCTGACTTTCTGCCCAAAAACTCAACATTATCGCCGGCGATTTTTTGCAAACGCTGTTTTTCGGCACCATCTCCAATAATCACCAAATTGTGTTTTGGTAAGCGACTGAATAATTCTACCGCCAGCTCGATGTTTTTAAACGGCGAAAGCGCCGACACGATCAAAAAGTATTGTTCATGGTTGCTTGTCATCGTAAAATCGGCAACGCGTACCGGCGGGTATAACACATCCGCATCGCACTCCCAATATTTTTTTATACGCTGCTGCACCGTTTTTGAGTTCGCCAACAATACATCGGGGCGGTTGGCAGCGGCCTTATCCCACAGGCGCAAGTTGTGGAACATACCGGGCAACAGCATTTTTTTGAGTGGACCGGTGAATCCGCGTTTACTTTGCTGATCGATCACATGATGGGTTTGGTCCCACAGGTAGCGAGCCGGCGAGTGACAATAACAAATGTGCTTTGTTTCGGGCAAGGTAAGGCAGCCGTGCGCAAATGCCGAACTGCTCGAAATCACTAAATCATAATCCGTCAGATTAAAATTCTCGATCGCCGTATTCATCCAGCCAATCATCATTCGTCGCGGAACCTTGCTTGCGTAGGCTTTTTGCAGCCCCGGTGCAAACCGTACTCGCTCTTTTGCAAATACCTTGCCACATGCCGCTTCGTTGTACAAAAGCGTATAAATAGGCGCGTCGGGGAACATATCGGCAAATACTTTTGCCACCCGCTCGGCACCACCGAGTTTTACCAAGAGTTCGTGTACGATCGCGACTTTCATGAATGCATTTAAGTGGGCGTATTATGAAGCAAGCGACCGTTTTCAACAAATCATTTGCGTTTGCGCTCAATACCAAATAACTTTTCGAAATGCGGATGCTTGTATGCCCACCAAGTCGTTAAAACTACCAATAAATACGACACAATCGTTAGTGCAATGCCGAGCGGGCTGCCGAGTGAATTTGTTAAAAAGATGATCGGCAGCACCATCGCCAATGAACCCAAAAGCAGGCCGATAAAAAAATCCGCCGTAGAAATCGCTGTTACGCCCGCCACCAGTGCCACCAGATCAACAGGGATAAACGGAATCACGATCATGATCAGCGTTGCAAAAAATCCCCGTTTGGCAAGTGCCTCATCAATATTACGAAACTGCTTGTTCTCTCGCTTTTTTACAAGATCACGCCCAATAAACCGTGCCAAGGAAAATAAGATCATCACCGAAAGAATCAGGCCGATCAGCGAAAGTACAAACGCTTGCAGTGGGTTGAATATTGCGCCACCAAGAATGATCATTGCCGTTGCCGGAACAAAAAAAATGCCTCGCAAGGCAAACAGGAGTACGTAGACCAGCGGCGCAAATTCGGCGAACAGCAATATCATCTGCTGAAGCTCAAGCTTGCCCTGCTCAACACCAAAGGTGATGAAATACGACAATAACCACAGCGAAAAACTCAGTACGAGCGTTGCCCAAAACAGCGCCACGATCAGCCGGATTCTGCTTATTATTCGATGTTCCACGACAAAAGCGAGTATTTCATATTTTTTTTAAAGAAGATATTTGATTTTTTCAATTTCGCACGGCACAATTAGCGGGTACGCCAATTACGGAGAGATGGCTGAGTGGTCGAAAGCGGCACCCTGCTAAGGTGTTATCCTGAGCAATTGGGATCGGGGGTTCGAATCCCCCTCTCTCCGCCAGGATTTTGTTTCACAAAATAAGAATTAAGAAAGAGAAATAAGATGAAGAACTTAGGTTTATTGCAGCAAGATTCTTCCTCATTCTTATTCTTGATCTTTACCTTATTCCTTTTTTATTCATTATGAATTGCTTTAATCATCAAAATGTAAACGCAGTCGCGCTTTGCAAAAACTGCTCTAAGGGCATTTGTCGTGAATGCATAGAAGAATTTGAAAACGGCGTTGCCTGTAAAGAAACTTGTGTCGAACAAGCCAAGGGGATTACAAGGCTTATCGCAAAAAATGTAAAATGTAATTCGAAATATGATGCGGATTACAGCAAAATAACACTGGGTTCGGCGACGTTTACTTTTTTATTTGGATCGGCATTTCTACTGTTTGGATTTTTTTCACAATCCAGAGTGCAGCTCTTTTTAATCACACTCGGAATTATTTTTTTACTTTCATCGTTCCACACTTTTTACCAGATGAGAAAGGCGATGGATCAAAAGAAGAGTGAGGATGGTAATGAAAAGAATTAAGGTCGTCTCCAGCAAAATCCTCCCGAATCTTTTTCTCAATCATTGTTGCTTTGATCGAAATGTTTTCGTAACAATCCATTTTACAAAACCAAATATCAGGCTAGAATCTTGGCATGACGCTGGTGAATTACAGATCAATCGAAATTCGCGAGAATAACGAACCGCTCGTCGATTTGCAAGAGTGTGGGCTTGTTGTAGAATCGCAGTACTTTGAGCAAGGCTTATCGGCACAGCCAAGAGTTTTTGCCAGAAAGGGAGTTGCAGAAAAGTTGCTCCAAGCTCAGCAGATTCTAAAAGAGTATCGCTTAAAAATTTGGGATGCCTTTCGCTCACGCGATACTCAAAATAATATCTATCAAAAATACTGGCGCGAGCTTCGTGAACAGAACTCCAACTGGAATGAAGAGATGCTGCAATACGAGGTGGGAAAATTCGTTACGCCTCCATTCCAACAAGAGCATATTCCGCCCCATACAACTGGCGGCGCTATCGATGTAACATTGGCAGACAACAACGGTATCGACGTAAACATGGGCACCGGGTTCGACGCATTCGGTCCGAAGGCAGCTTCGTTTTATTTCGAGGTTTATCGAGACAACCCAGAGGTCACAAATAATCGCAAGATGCTACGCGAAGCTTTGCTTGCCGTTGGTTTTACTCTCGATCAAGATGAGTGGTGGCATTTCGACTACGGTAATCAGATCTGGGCATTGAAGAGTGGTGCTCAATATGCAGTGTATGGTGAGGTCGACGGGCACAATCAATAATCTTTTCGATCACATGAAAATAATCGACCTCACACACGCAATCGAAAACGGTATGCCGGTTTACCCCGGCGACCCCGAAGTACATATCGAGCAGATTCAAACCATAGTCACTCATGGCTGGAACATGAAGCGATTGCACATCAACACGCATGACGGAACGCATGTTAACGCGCAAGTCCACTGTATTGAAAACGGTAAAACATTAGATGAATATTCGCTCACCGATTTTTGTGGTGAGTGTATTGTATACGAGAAGATTGCCGATATTCAGCCGGCAATCGGCATTATCTTTCGCGAGCAGATCGATATGGATATCGCGCAAGCGATTGTGAAAGTGAAACCAAGATTCATCGGATTTACCGTAGAGGCCGATGAAGATATTGAAAAGTACCTCTTAAAACACGACATCGTTATCTTCGAGCGGCTGAAGAATACCGAAAAGCTTCCCAAAAAATTCACTTTCTTCGGCGTGCCGCTTAAAATCACCAATGGCGATGGCAGCCCCGTTCGTGCCTTCGCCGTTGTGTGATCAATATGATTACGACTCGCATCTCTAAAAAAAGAGTGCGCTGAGGCACTCTTTTTTTATGTACATCTTCAAACCAAATCTGCTCGAATCGATTAGGTACTGTTGACATATGTGCTTTTCGATCAGAGATTCTCAGATTCCTTGCGAAAAATTTTGAGTTCGACGATTAAATGCCGAAGTATTTTTGAGGAGAAGTCGGAATTTTGGAGTTGAATATGTGGATTTATGGCGGAAATTGACATATGTCAACAGTGCCTAGGCAATTACCGCATGCAGTAGCTTAGAAAACTCGTAGTAGAGCGGTATTCCCACCAACAAGTTGAATGGGAACGTAATCCCCAGTGATGAGGTGAGGTAGATACCCGGGTTGGCGTCGGGGAGTGAAGCGCGCACTGCCGCCGGAGCATCGATATACGATGCGCTGGCGGCAACCGTACCGAATACGAACGCCCCACCAACGCTCAGCCCCGCCAGGGTGCCAAGCCCAACCCCGATCAGCCCATGGATAACCGGTACGGCAACGCCGAAGGCAAGCATGAATGGACCAACTTTTAAAAAGTCTTTCATCTGTTTCGCTGCTACCATGCCCATTTCAAGCAAGAACAGCATCAAAAATCCTCGAAACAGATCTTCGTAAAACGGAGCGATTTGTTCGTATTTTTCCGGTCCGATCACAAAACCGATGAATAAACCACCGCTCAACAAGATCAAGCCGCGGCTGCGCAGCGTTTCTTTAAGGGTGTCGAAAAAACTACCGGTTTCATTCTCTTTGCCCATCTGCCAACGCGCAATAAAAATCGCCACCAAGATCGAAAGCTCCATAAACGCCGTGAGTGCCGTAATGTACCCCTCCGACGGAGTACCCATATTCTGTGCATAGTTTATGCTCGCCAAAAATGTCACCGATGAAACCGAGCCGTAAAGCGCGGCAATACCACCGGCATTCTGATGGTCGAACTTACCCAGGTATCGCGCTACCGCATAGGCGATAATCGGCAGTAGGACGATGAGCACAACGGTGGCGAGAATTGCCGATGAGACTTCGTACAAACTTACCTGCGAAAGCTCGCGTCCGCCCTTGAGTCCTATTGAAAGTAATAGATAGATCGCGATCAGCCGCAATACCGGCTCAGGAAACGAGAGTTCACTTTTTACAAAACAAGCGATGATGCCGAGCAAGAACGACAGCACGATCGGTGAGAAAAAGTTGTCGATAAAAATCTCCATAAGATTGATAAATAAAAAAAGATCGCTTGCAATCTAGCGATGATGTATTTATAAGTAAAAGTAGAATAAATTATAAATCTATTAGAAAAACTTATGGATACCGATTTTCTCAAAACATTCCTCTTGTTAGCTGATAATCGTAGTTTTACCAAAACCGCCACGCTGATCGACCGATCGCAATCGGCGGTGAGCCAACAAATTGCCAAGCTCGAACACTTTTATGGGAAGACATTATTCTACCGCGCACCCGAACTGCGTCTGACCTCCGAAGGAAAAATCTTATATCGTAAAGCACAAGAAATACTCACTATTTTTCATGAATCGTACGATCAAATCCATTCGCCCGATCTTGCCGGTGAAATCCATTTTGGCGTACCGGAAGATTTTGCCAGCGTGCTGCTCTCTGACTTGCTTGCCGAGTTTATCCAACTGCATCCGCGCATCCGGTTAACGGTTGATTGTGATTTGACGCTAAATCTTTACAAAAGTTTTCAGCGGGGCAAGTTCGACTTGGTTTTGGTAAAGCTCGATAAAAAACAAGATTTCCCCGATGGCATTTCGATGTGGAGCGAAGAACTGACCTGGATCGGCAAACATGACACTCCAATCGAAATGGGCACCGAGCCGCTACCACTGGTTTTAGGACCAAAGCCATGTGTGTATCGAAAACGTGCTCTTGCGGCACTAAAACGAAATAGTATCGACTACCAAATCGTCTTCACCAGCCCCAGTTATGCCGGCTGTATTGCTGCTGTAAAAGCGGGCTTGGGTGTAACGGTGTATCCGCGTAATATGATGCCCGACGACGACCAGCTCGCTTCTCTTCATGATTTACCGGGTCTGAAAAAAATCCCCGTTTCGATTTTTCGGCGCAAATCGGCAAACCCGATCATTAAGAGCTTTTCGGAGTTTTTGCACGAAAGGGCAATGCGGTTTGCTGTATAAAGATCTGCCACATCAGTTTTTAGCGGAGCCAACGCAAACAGCGTCATTTTCTTGAGTCTAAAAAATCAGTAAAATAACTGTGATCAAAAGATGATTTGCTTTCTTGCTGATTTATACTATATTGAATCCCCTTTTGAGCATCGAAAGATTGAATAATACTGGAGATGACCAAGGGGAAGTGGCTCGAAAGAGCTTGTTGAAGTTCATTGACATTCCTAAATAAA
>CAZOZW010000001.1:89881-92670 GCA_964584385.1 uncultured Candidatus Peribacteria bacterium | reverse complement strand
GGCTTTACTGGCCGTAGGTTACGTGGGACAGGAAGAGAGGTATCTCTACCGTGAGATTTCTAAGACTGACTGATCCGAACCTGCAAGCGAAAAAAGATGCTGCTGATTATTCTGGCGAGCATCCTCTGGTTGACTTAAGCTTGGGTGTGCTGCCAAATCATTTGGCATCAACAACACTGCCGAGCATGATTTCGGCATATAATCGTGAGCTTGCAAAAAAAGCCACATACTCTGCACCAACACCTGCCGATCGAAATGCGGCAGCAAGCTTCTTGCTCGATTTCTTATGCATTCCACACGGAATGCGTGAAAACTGTTCCGTGTTTCCGGTTGCCCTTGGTGGAACCGGTGCTCTTAATCTCGGTACCGCTTTTATGCAAGTTCAAGGTAAAGCTCGGCTCGGGTTTCAAAAACTCGGCTGGGCGGGCTACACCTCCATTGCCGATTATTTCGGTATGCCAACCAAAGAAGTATCTTTGTGCTTGGAATATGGACTAGGGCAAAGAGATTTGATTTGGCTACAACAGTGTCATAATGGCACGGGGCTGAATCTGCCGGAAGATGCGCCATTAAAGAATGGTACACCCAGCTGGGTTTGCTTCGATTTGCCATACCATGGACTGGGGTTTCTTTCGTTATCTCATGCCAAAGCACGAGTTAAGGCGATTAAGCCAATAGTTCGGGCTGTTGATGCTGGGGCGAATGTGATTATTGCATTTAGCCCAACCAAAGTGTTTAGCACTTTTGCACAACGCCCTTGCGGGTTTGTAGTAGTCATTTGCCAACGCCAAAAAGACACACCTCAGGTGAAAGATACCATGGCGGTGTTATCGCGGGGTATGGGCTGCGGCTTTAAAGACATTGCCTCAATGGCGTTAGTCAAGCTGATGGCTGAGAAAAGCGGACAAGAGCAGCTGCTGCGCGATGCTCGGAATAACTTTGATTTTTTGAAAAAGCAGACCAAGTGGATACAAGATGTAGTTGCAGGGTCAAGACTCGAACAGTATTTTGACGAGGATTATGGCGGACTCTTCCGTGTCTTCGATATGAAAAGCGGAGCCAAACAGCGTTTGCTACAAGATCACGGCATCAACGTGGTCGAGCTAACGCCGGATGGAAAGAAAGTTCGACTGAACATTGCGTATATTCCCGATGGCGACATGGGGGTGCAAGTGTTGGAGTATTTGGAGCAAGAGGTTTAAACTCATTTCATTAGGATTGGAACAAGAACGGACACTTTTGGGTGCTGGTAGATCAGCGCCCATTTTTTTTGCTGAATGCATTATGCTTTGTCTCTGATCTCAATATTCCCAGCTTGAAAACACATCATCACTTTTTCTGAATCATTGCAGACCATAGTGTGGCTTAGCGCCATTGCATACGATTATTATGTAACTCATCCATATTCTCAAAAAAGTATTATTTTGAGAATATCCTTTAGAAAAAAAGCTTTGTTTTCCGCTTTCGATTGTGTTTCAATATCGCCGCAAGGTGGTTTTTCCTTGTTTTTTTTGGCTTGCGAGAGCCGTCACTAAAACCGTTAGATATGCCACACAAGGTCTTGTTTTTGGGCGCGTTTCCTCAATCCATCGCTCTTTTGGTTGGCAAAGCCGCAAAATCACAAGCGAATGTTTTGTCTTTGCCGCTAAAAAAAAGCACTTCATGCCATACATGATTTTTTATAGAAAAATATTGACAACATCTCTTTTTTCTACTAAAAACTAACAACTTAAAATTTCAATTTCACCACCTCGTCATCATGAATAAAGATCTACAAGTCTGTCTCGAATACCTCGATCAGTATTGGGACAAAATCACCTTCGAACTCAAAAAAGACGACGGGGTGCATTTGGGTTTGCCAAAGCCTTTTGTGGCGCCGAACCCCGATATTTTTAAAAACGACCAATTCTACTGGGATACCTATTTCGAGATTATCGGTCTGCTTGCTGCAGGTCGCACCGAGCTTGCCAAAGGCATGGTTGAGAATCTTCAATTCTTGTTCAATCGGTTCAACCTTATGCCGCATCGCAATCGCATGTACAACACCGGTACGAGTCAGCCACCGTTTTTTACCTCAATGGTGCTCGATGTGTATAAAGTCGATAAAGATAAAAAATGGCTCAAATCGATGGCAGATACTGCAGCCGCCGAGCTCGATCAAAACTGGATGAACACCCAGCGTACCGAACTCCACGTGGTGTACGAGGGGCTTTCGCGCTATGCCGATCATTTTATCACCGATCAAACCGCCGAGCACGAATCGGGCTGGGATATGACCTCACGCTTTAATTCGAAGGCGCTCAGTATTCTACCGGTCGATTTGAACACATGTCTGTTCAAATACGAGCGCGACCTTGCCGAGATCTACGACCTCTTGGGCGAAGATGATAGAGCCGAACAGTACAAAACTCAGTCGAATATTCGTCAGTTTGTCATGACTCAGTTAATGTGGAGCAAGCGTAAAGGGGTGTACTTCGATTATAACTACGCAAAGAAAAAGCGCACTGGTTTTTGGAGTTTGGCAACTTATTTTCCGTTATGGGCGGGGTTGGCAAATGCTCGTCAGGCCGAACGATTAAGGGGGAATCTCTCGTTTTTCGAATGCGATTGGGGGTTGGCAACATCACAGCCCGATGGTTTGATGAAGCCGTTCCGACAATGGGATTACCCGAATGGTTGGGCGAACTTACATTGGATCGTGATCGACGGCTTGAACCGTTACGGCTTTCGCGAAGACGCCGAACGTATTGCCTTAAAATGGCTTAAGGTAAACATAAAAGTGTTTAACG
>CAZOZW010000001.1:62485-89853 GCA_964584385.1 uncultured Candidatus Peribacteria bacterium | reverse complement strand
AAATTCTGGGAGAAGTACGATGTGGTAAACGGTGAGATCGGCAAAACCGGCGCGTACGTAACGCAAGACGGTTTCGGCTGGACGAATGCGATTTTCGTACGACTAGCCGAGATGTACGGCCACAAGCTGTAATGTATCAGCTTTGCCTTAATTAGCCTTATGACCGATTCCCTTTCGCTTACCGGTAGACTGTGGCGCTTTCGCGGTGAACAAAAACCCGGTGAATCGATTTTTTCGGCATTTTGTAGAGTGCGCAACTTCTCGCCCGAATTTTTGCAGGCGCCAACCGTGTCGCATTTGGCAAACAGCCAAGATCTACCCGGTGTTAAAACCGCTACCGAGCGTATTGAACACGCTATCAGCCAGCACGAACATATTCTTATTTTCGGCGATTTCGATTCCGATGGTGCCAGTGGAGCAGCGGTGTTGTATTTAGCACTCAAGGCGCTAGGTGCACAAGTAACTGTTGTTCTCCCTTCTCGCGGTGATGGCTACGGCTTAAGCGAAAAGATCTATCAAGCGGCAGCAAAGCAAGATGTATCACTCTTTATCACTGTCGATTGCGGCAGCAGCAATGGTTCGCAGATCGAATTCGGCAATTCACTCGGCATCGACACCATTGTAACCGATCATCACAGCCTGCCGAAAAAACTCCCGAAAGCGGTTGCGGTGGTGCACCCGCATTTGGCAGATCCTTCATCCGATCTCTACGATATTACGGGAGCCGGCGTGGCATTCTTTGTTGCCAAAAACATAATCGAACGAAGGTTCTCTGAGGCCGCGTCGCAAAATTTTATCCTGCGCTTGGCAGAGTTGGCAGTTATTGGCACCGTCGCCGATGTTGGCTTGCTTACCGGTCAGAACCGCATCATTACCGCGCTTGGCTTAGAGCAAATGCGAAAAATGCAGCACCCCGGTTTACGCTCTTTGTTCCAAATCGCCAAAATCGATTCCAAGCAACTCAACGCCGAAACGATCGCTTTTTTTATCGCACCGCGGCTCAACGCGGCGGGGCGCTTAGCGCATCCGAGCATTGCGTTGAGCTTGCTGCTCGGCTCAGCAAAAGCAGCCGGTGAATTAGAATCACTCAATAATCAACGAAAAGATGTTACCGCCGATCTTTGCGCTTTAGCCGAAAGTCTCGTCGAAGATCACACCGCACCGGCGATAGTTCTTTACCATCAACGGTTTTTTGCCGGCGTTGCCGGTTTGGTTGCCGCGCGCATCAGCGAAAAGTATCATCGCCCGGTTGTTGTACTGAGTCCTTCAGAAAAGGATATGCTTACCGCCAGTTGCCGCGGACCCGACGATTTTCACATTACCCAAGCGCTCTCTAAAGCCGCACCACTGCTTAGCAAATTTGGCGGGCATGCTGCTGCTGCCGGTTTTTCGATGCCGCAAGAAAATCTCGCAGCCTTTCGCGAAAAGTTCTGCGAACTCGCTGCTGCAAAGCGCGGTCAAATTCCCCCACCGCCCGAACTTACCGCCGATTTTACCACCGAAGCCTGCTCGCTGTACGATGCCGATTTTACTCGTATTCTCGATGCCGAACCGTTTGGTGTTGGCAATCCTTCGGCGGTGTTTTGTATTCCGCGAGTTTGTTTTGATAAAAACCGCATCATCGGGCAAGATGGCACGCACTTGGCGGGGAACATCAAAACCGTAAAGCGGCAAGTGCCATTTGTGGCATTCCGCTTTGCCGAAGTGCTTCGCGAATCTCTTTGGAGTCAACAATTCGATGTACTTGTTTCGGCCGAATACCGCACCTGGAACGGGCGTACTGAGTTGCAATGCCAACTGAAAGATGTGCGGGTGGCGGTGTAAAAAGAAGACATTAAGGCGCAGATTCACGTGTTAATGTCTTCTTTTTAGTATCTCTCACAAAAAACCGATCTCTCCCACAGTTCGGGGTTATGTAAAATATAGCCACTGACCTGCTCAAGCGCACGGTCGTTGCGGATGATGTGTTCGTGATAGTTGTGTTGCCAAACAGTAGTTCTCTCTTGTTAGTGCAGATCGTGATGAAATAGGCGCCACTTTGTGGATAATCATAGCCTTTCAAGCGAATCGAACGGCACTTATGAATACCCTATTGTCAGAAGAACAAGGGATGAGGTCGTGCAGCCGATGAATCGGATTGGCAAATGATTTCTTGGTTTTGTGGTGAAGAATTGCGATTTATAGCAGCGCAAAATTTTATACCTCTACAAGACCATATCTAACAAGCAGCGAGTTGCAACATTGTATTAAGGAAACTCTGCAAGAGCCCCGAAATACAGCGTCAGCTGCACCGAAATCCACTCTGTGTACCATTAGTACACCTCGCTAGAATTTCGGCTTACTTCCTTGTCTTTCGAAATTTATCAGAGTTTCCCGGAACCCTTGCTCTGTGCTAATGAAAATCGGATTATTGAGTTTTACAGACTTTCCTTAAGATTTATTATCAATGCGCCCCACCCACCAGTTCTTGAATATTATTCACCCCCTCTTTCTGGCAGAATACTTCAATCTCTTCGTTGATCAGTCGAAACGCCTCTTGCCCGCGGTAGTGAATCGCAGAGCCGACTCCCAACAATGTGGCGCCGGCGAGGAGCATCTCGACAGCATCGCGCCCGGTGGTAATGCCGCCGGTTCCGACAATCGGGATTTTCACCGCTTCGTAAATCTCGTAAACGCAACGAATCGCAATCGGCAATATCGCCGGGCCGCTCACTCCGCCCATTTTGTTTTTGAGAATCGGTGCACGGAGTTCGGGGCTGATACGCATACCCGGACCAACCGTGTTGATGGCGGTGATCGCATTGGCACCCGCAGCTTCGCAGGCCTTGGCAACGTTACCGATATTCTTGACATTCGGTGATAATTTGGTGCTCACCGGAATGCCCTGAGAATGTTTCTTTACAGCGGCAGTCATACTTTCGGCGGTTTTGCAGTCGCCGTCGAACAATTCACCGAATTCACTTTTTACATTCGGGCACGAGATGTTGATCTCGATCGCATCGGGCTGCATTTCTACAACGTGCCTAGTAAGCTCTTCAAATTCTTCGACCGATGGTGCCACCAAGCTCGCAATAAACGGCGTGTTCGGGCAATATTCACGAAAGGCGGCTATTTCTTCGCGTGATTTTTCAATCCCCGCATCGGGTAAGCCCACAGCGTTAAGCATGGCATATTGATCAGCGATGATAACAGGGTTTGCATGTCCCATGTGCTCACCAAGCCACCACGATTTTGACGTCACTCCGCCGCTGCCGCTTTGTGCCGCTTTTGCCATCGACCCACCGGTAACCCCTAAAATCCCGCTCGCCAGAACGAGAGGATTTTTGAATCTAATGCCGCAAAATTCTGTGTCAAGAATGTTCATTGGTCTCAGTATGCCCGATTCTTTCGGTGGAATCAAAAAATGAATCGGTAAAGATCCTGTCCAAAAAAATGTGCATTTTTAAACAACATCATAAAAATGAAGATGCCCCTAAGCTTCTTGGTGGCAGCCGGTAGACAAACTACTGAATCTTGAAGAATCCTCTTTATATTCTCTACTAAGCTGCTTTGCTCTGCAGGCAGGCTCTTTTGTAGAGGGTGATGAGACGAGTCTCTGGTAATCCTATAACTGAAAATCACTTTGTTGCAGTGCTACGCCTTGTTTAGGGGGGCGTCTGGGTGAATCGCATTGTCTTTTTCGAGGATGCGTTGCCGATGTCGATAAATCTGCTCGGCAGCAAGATGCGGTTTGGCGATGTGAGTAAAGTGCTTGGTGCCATCAACCGCGGCGGTTTGGATGTAGATGTGTCCGAAGCCGAAAATAAAGCTTAAAAAACCGGTGTTATCGGGGCGCACATTGGTTATCGCCTCGTACACCACATCGTTTAGTTTACTGCCGAATAATTGGCGATTTTGAATGATCAAACGATGATTGGTGATGTAGATGACATCATAATGAAAATCGAGCCAGGCTTTTAAAAAGTACAAACCCGAAAAGGCAAAAAATAACACAGCAACCGCAAAGGCGATCGGTGCGGCTTTAAACCCGACGAGGATGATCAGCCCGATCGAGAGGAAGAGAAACGACGGCAACATCATCAACAAAAAGATCAGCGGATGTTTTTGGATCACATAGTCGACCCGTTCGCGGTCGAGCGCACGAAACTCGCCATGCTGATCGGCGATCACCTCTGCCGAGAGCGAACGACCATGCACATTCGCTTTACCGAGCTTTAAAATCCGCAAGATCCGCAGCATCAAGAATAAATGCGAACCGCGGATAATGCCAAACAATTCTAAATAAAAAGGGATGATCGCCGCCAGATCGATAATGCCGTACCACGAAAAGATATAATTAAAGGGTTTATCGGCCGACCAAGCGCGAAGGATGTACTCAGCAGTAAAAATAATCACTACGAACCATTCGAACGCATTGAGGTAGGGCTCAAACCAATCGAACGCCGGAATATAATAGAGCGGAACCGTGGCGATTGAAAGGGCGATCAAAAGTGAGATCAGCCCATTGACCATCTTGCCCATTGTGCCGACCGGAGCATGCAGTATTTCGTAAACCCGTTGTTTTGAACTTCTATTGGTCATCGCCGTTATTTAAGCATAAATTGCAAATGAGATGAAATCGGTTGCGGCTTGCCTCTTTTCACCGCATAATGAAGTTACTATTTCAGCAAGTTTTATGCCGCAAGATTGTATTTTTTGTAAGATTGCCGCCGGAGCGCTGCCGTCGAATATGGTGTATAAAGATGATTATGTGATGGTGATCCACGATATTCACCCAAAAGCGAAAGTACACTTACTCGTGATCTCGAAAAAGCACATCTCAAGTGTTTCCGAGGTGAACGAAGATCACGAAAAACTACTCGGACACATGATTCATGTTGCTTCAAAAGTGGCAAAAGAACATGGGCTCGAAGGCTACAAACTACTGTTCAATGTCAATCGCGAGGGCGGGCAGGTCGTCTTCCATATTCACCTACATGTATTAGGCGGCGGCCCGATCAAACTCCACGAATGCTGAGTATGAGGTTGCAGCAAAACAGAATCGACGGCTTACGTGAGATCGTCAAAACTCAAAAACTCGATGCCGTGATGTTGACCGATACTAATTCGGTGCTGTTTTACAGCGGTTTTAAAAGCTCAAACTCCATGCTGGTGGTAACGCGAGAAGACGTGTATTTTTTAACGAATCCGCTTTATTTTGCAGGTGCCAAGGCATTCTTAGCGAATGCTGTTATCAACATTTTAGAGATTACCCGCAGCGAGAAGTGGCATCGAATATTTAATGAAACAAAAGGGAAAAAAGTGGGGATCCTCTTCGGTAAAACCACCGCTGTCGAATACACCCTTTGGCAAACCGAGGCTGGGATCGAATTTGTCGACATAAGGGCGCAAGAAGCCGTGATTCGCGCCAACAAAACCGCAGACGAGATTGCCGCTGCCAAAGTGGTGGCAAGCATCGCCGACCAAGCATTGCAACAGGTTTTGCCTCAGCTAAGGCCCGGAATTACCGAAAAAGAATTTGCTTGGCAGCTCGAAAAAGCCGGACGCGATTTGGGTGCCGACGGACTCGCATTTGATACGGTATGTTCTTTTGGTAAGAATAGTGCCGTGCCGCATCATTATGCAGGTGATACAAAATTAGAACACAATATGCCGATTCTGCTCGATTGGGGGTTTTTAAAAGACGGTTTTAACAGCGATTGCACGCGCTGCTTTTTTTACGGCACACCAAGTGAAAAGTGGCTCAAAAGGCAGGGCTTGAACGTATCGCACCCGGTAAGCCGATTGCTACCGTGCATACCGCCGCCGAAAGCCATTTGCCAAAGCCAATCCCCTATTGTTACGGTCATGGCGTTGGTGTCGATGTTCACGAATACCCGCGCATTCATTCTGCTACAACCGCTACTACTTTTTTCGAAAATATGGTTATCACCGCTGAGCCCGGGGTTCACTACGAAAACGAATTTGGTATTCGTATTGAAGATATGCTCGTGGTGACGAAAAACGGCTACGAATTATTGACCCGGTTTGAAAAGCAGATTGAAAAGATGATCTTGCCACAGCGGCAATAGTGAGATCATGAGGTGATAATCCAGATTATTGTTATATCCTTACTGCAGAACCCTCGTGGTATTGTAATGATGTTTTTTTATTTGGTGAGCCTAGATTTCGCTTGATTCGTAAGGTAAGTCTTGGCAAAAAATTTGACATTTTGAATCATCAATTATATAGACTTTTCAACTTATAAATGTTAAAATAATATAATCGGATAAACCGATTTTCAACACCTATCCCCGTTTATGAAAGCAATACATCAACAAACAGCTGCCGCCGCTCTTAAGCTCTTAAAAAGTTCAACAAAAGGCTTGTCGCCAACCGAAGTGCAAAAACGACTCGAAGAACATGGTAAAAATACGCTCCCGGAAAAAAAGAAGAGCCGATTAAAAATGTTCGTCGTACAGTTTCAAAGCCCCTTGATCTACATCCTCTTCGTTGCGGTGATTCTGGCGATCGCCATTCCGTACTTAGAAGAAGGATACCTCTCGGCGGAGCATATGATCGACCCGATCGCAATCTTCAGCATCATCATTTTAAATGCGTTGTTCGGGTTTTTTCAAGAAATGAAAGCCGAAAACACCTTGCAAGCCCTAAAGCATATGCAACCGGATTTGGCGACAGTAGTGCGCGGCGGCGAAAAAATGCAGATTCAAGCAGAAGAATTAGTGCCGGGTGACATTTTAGCGCTCGGCGAAGGCGATAAGATTCCGGCAGATGCGCGGCTGATAGAGGCGGTGGAATTGCGTGTAATAGAAGCGGCGTTAACTGGTGAGAGTTCGGCAACGCAAAAGGATGCCGCTTGGCACGGTGAGGGGGGTGTGGCAGATCGCAAAAATATGGTGTTCTCGGGAACCCAAATCGCCTCGGGGCGGTTAACCGCAGTAGTAACTTCTACCGGGCTTGGTACCGAACTCGGTAAAATAGCCACCTTGGTTAGCGAAACCGATTCGCCACCAACACCGCTCGAGAAACGACTCGATAAACTCGGAAAAAAAATCGGTGGTTTTGTGGTCGTGATCTGTTTTCTCATCTTTTTGTTAAGCCTAATGCAAGGTGTTGAATTGCATCAGGCACTACTCACGGCTGTGGCGCTTGCGGTTGCAGCGGTGCCCGAAGGGCTGCCGGCGGTAATGACGATCTCGCTTGCAGTGGGCGTGGCAGTAATGGCGAAGAAAAACGCCTTAATCCGCGAGCTGCGTGCAGTAGAAACCTTAGGTAGTGTTACCACAATCGCATCCGACAAAACCGGAACGATCACCAAGAATAAGATGCATGTCGTGAGCGTGTTCTGTGAAGATGCGCATTTTGAAGAAAAAGATTTTGCGAAGTTCGCCAAACTCGACTCCGCCAAAACAATGCTCGATGTTGCCGCTGGTTGTAACGACGCCGAATTGCCGAGTTTAGGTGATCCAACCGAGATCGCACTACTCGAAATTGCAGATGAATATGATTTTAGCAAGCGTGAGCGAATCGATGAAGTACCGTTTTCATCAGAAAAAAAATGGATGAGCACGACTCATCAGGTCGATGGCACGGCGATAGAATACATCAAAGGGGCACCAGAAGCAGTTGAACAGTTTTGCGACAAAAAGGTCCATAAAAAAATGCAAGATGCAACAATCGCAATGGCAAAAGAAGGTTTACGAACAATCGCAATTGCCACTCGTAAGCAAGGTGTTAAACAAGCTGAGTTTCAGGGCATTTTCGGATTATTGGATCCACCGCGCAAAACCGCTCAGATCGCGATAAAAAAAGCAAAACGCGCCGGCGTACGCACAGTGATGATTACCGGAGATCACGCCATAACCGCAGCAACGATTGCCAAAAAAGTCGGTTTGAGTGGCGAAGCGATTACCGGCAACGAAATCGAGAAAATGGATGAGAAGCAGCTACAAGCAGTGGTAAAAACCACTAATGTGTTTGCGCGCGTTTCGCCTGAGCACAAGGTGCGCATTTGCACCGCTTTGCAAGCCAATGGGAATATTGTGGCGATGACCGGCGATGGCGTTAACGATGCGCCGGCAATCCATCGCGCCGAGGTGGGTGTTTCGATGGGAGTGGTCGGCACTAGTGTCGCCCGCCAAGCCAGTGACATGGTATTGCTCGATGACCGCTTTGCAACTATCGTCAACGGCATTGAAGAAGGGCGCCGAATTTTTACGAACATCAAGAAGTCAATCGCCTTTTTACTACGCACCAATTTTTGTGAAGTGTTGTTGATCGTTGCTGCAGTGCTCCTAGCTACCGACATGCCGCTCTTACCGATTCACATCTTGTTCTTAAATCTCCTCACCGACTCGTTTCCGGCTTTGGCAATGGCGGCCGAACCCGCCGAAGAAGATATTATGGGGCAGCCGCCACGTCCAATAAACCAAGGGTTTTTACATGGGCAATTCGTTTCTGTGTTTGTAATCGGCAGTATCGGCGCGGTAATCTCGCTTGCTATCTTTTTGCTGGCAAAAGCGAATCTTGACCTTGCCCAAGCGCAAACCTTAACGCTGACGACAATGGTGTTCATCGAGTTGATCATCGTGTTCTCAATCCGCCGTGAAGCACCGTTATGGAGTAAGCATAAAAACATCTTCGAAAATATCTGGATATTGCGAGCGGTGCTTTTAGCGCTGGCGATTTACGCGGTAATGCTCTTTACACCTGCTGGTACAATTATGAAACTTGAGCTGTTCCCACTCCATTACTGGCTATGGGCTGCCGGTGGCGCGATTTTAACCCTCTTCTTTGCCGAACTCTTAAAGCTACGCCACGAGAAGATGTAGGTGACAAGCCGCACAAAAAAAGAGTACATTGCAAAAGAGAATACGAAAATTGACTTTACCCTTGATGATTGTTGGCATTGCCGTGCTCACCGCAGCAGATCTGCTCGTAAAGGTGTGGGCCGATTCTGTACTCGTTGAGCCAATTATACTGGCAGATGACTGGCTCAGACTCGTTCTGCATAAAAACGAGGGAATCGCGTTTTCGTTACCGCTCACCGGAACACCGCAATTGGTGGTTTCGGTTTTATTACTGGGCGTTCTGTTCTGGTACTGGAAAAAACAAGTAGTAACGAAGTTCGAGCATGCAGGGATGATGCTGATCACCGCCGGAGCCTTTGGGAATTTGACCGAACGAGTGCTCTATGGCGAAGTTACCGATTACTTTGCAGTGTGGCGGTTTCCGGTATTTAACCTTGCCGATTCGTTTATTTTTTGCGGAGTGGTGGTTTTAATCGCATCTGAATTACTAACCAAACAAAAACGCCCTCAAACACATGAGGGCGCTCAGATTCAAGATAAGATCGCTTAGCGGACGAATCCTGCCAATGCGAGATGACGCGCACGTTTTACAGCTGTGCTGAGCATTTTTTGATGACGCAAACAAGTACCGGTATGTTCACGGCGCTTGATGCGGTTAAAATAATCGAGATTATCGTGCATCAATGATGCGTTTTTATAATCGATAAAACGCATTTTCTTCTGGCAGAAGAAGCAATGTTTTGGTTCAAAGATTGGCATGTCAGTATGAAAAAAAGATTAGATTTCGGTATCGCCCAAAATGGCGTCGAGCTTTTGATCGAGTTTTTTCTTATCGATCTCTTCACGCTCTTTTTTCTCGACCTCGGGAGATTTTTCTTTCTTCTCGGGTGCGCGGGTGCGAGTCTTTGGGGCAACCTTTTTTTCGGGTTTGCTCGATTTTTTCTCGCGGACAAGATTGGTCTGGTTCCAAAACTCAATATCGGCTTGAGTCATCTTGATCGCATGTTTATCGACCGCGATCATTAAATGACGAATAATATCGTTATCGAGACGCATATCGGTATCGAGTGGCAAGATCTTTGCCGGATCGAACAAGAAGTTCAAAACAACATATGTTGCCTGGGTCTCTTTTTTAATCGGGTAGGCAAGCCGCCTTTTCCCCCAAAAATCTTGAAAAGTAATCTCGCCTTGTTCGGCTTCGATCTTTTCTGAGATGAATTTTTTTACATATTCTTCGGCATCGGTTTCTGAAAGTGCCGGAGAAAGTAAGAGTGTGAGTTCGTACTCACGAAAATGGTCATTAGCCATAGGTTCTTCATGGACAAAGAAATGCGCTTTTAGCTCTGCTTTTGGCAAAAGCGGAAGAATTTAGCAAATGGCATTCTTTCAAAATAGCAACCCATTGGCAAGCTATTTTTTTGCTTTTTTTCTTAAAATAGTACATGGTAAATTCCGATTTGTTCTTTCCGCTTTATCATGCGCCGTCGCCGAAAACAATCTAGTTCGATGCCCGCCTTTTTGATCTTTGCATTATTGCTGATCGGTGCGGGTTTTATCGTTTGGAACATCTTTTATTCGCCTGTCGGTACTCCATTGGCAACAAAAATCGAAGCCGCCGATGAAGCGAATGTGCAAGTGCGCTTAGGAGAGCAAGGGAGTTTTATTGAGCAGGTTTCGGTCGATGAGCTTTTAGAAAACGAGTCGATTCGTGTTAATAGCGGTACGGCAACACTGACCTTTTTCGACGACACCGTTGTAACCCTCGACAGAAACACAGAGCTGATGATCGAGGGTGCGCGCCAGCGAGCCGACGATGAATCGGTCGATATCCGCTTGTTTGTTCCCGAAGGTCGTATTTGGATCGACTCACCGAAGATGATCAATCCGAGATCGGCACTGGTTGCCCACAACAGTAACCTGACGATGACAATGGCGGGCGGTGAGCTTTCGTTCGACCAAAATCAAATTGCCGTCATTGAAGGGCGAGCAACCATAAATACCACCGAAGGCGAATACGAACAAGAGGTTGAGCTTGGGCAAGAGGTAATGTTCAGCGACGGAGTGTTTGCGGCAATCGCCAATGGCGAAGCCGGCCCTGAAAAGCAATTGATCAGCGAGGCGTTTCGAGATTCGACCTGGTTTAAAAGAAACACGATCGATATTCCTCCGGGCACGATCGTTGCTGACATCGAAGATGGCGAGCAAGAAAACGGTGTTGGTACCGAAGTCGAAGACGATGATCTCTTAATAGAACAAGAACCGGCAGCCGACCCCGAGAGCCAAGTGGTAATAGAAGAGCCCGGTAATAATGGCGATACGGTCACCGTAACTCGCGATGAAGTAAATATTAGCGGAACAGTACCAAGCGGAACACAACGAGTTATTGTGCGTAACTATACTTTGCAACAGTTTACTCCCGGCGATACACAATTCTTATATCGCGCCAGCACTGCTTTGGGCACCATGCAACAGGGTTCAAATTCTTACGAAGTAGTAGCGATTGGTGCCAATGGTGAGCGTACAACCGCCAGCATTACCCTGGTGTACGACCCGAATGCAACAATCGATGTAGAAGATGAGGCTGAGGATGAAGAGCTGGTCGAAGATATCGACGAGCCAGAGGAAACTCCTGAAGAAGAGGTGCCATCCGAAACCGAAGGGGTGATCGAAATTGAAGACGAAGAAGGGGCAACCGCAGAAGCTGTTGGCGAGCTAACCATTAGCTATCCTGCCGAAGGCGCCAGCGCAGATGAAGAAACGATTGAAGTAACCGGTGCTGCCCCCGGCAACGCGGCTCGCATCGTGGTCGATGGTTACACCTTAACGCTTTTTACTCCCGGCGATGCTACGTGGACCTATCGTCTGGCAGACAGATTCAACAATCGCCCGCTCGGCGAAAAAACCATCATCGTTCGTGCGTTCGACGAAGATGGCGCTTTGCTCGGTGAAGAATCGGTAACATTCAATATTGAAGCAGCAGTGGTTACCTCACCAGCAGCGGGGAGCAGCGGTACCAACTCATCCGACGAAATCACCTTGCCGCCCGGTCACGACCAAAGCCAAGGATCGAGTTTGTAATGCGCAAAAAGACGGTCGTTTTGTCAGCACTCATCCCGATTATTCTTTGCTTGATCATTTTGCCAGCACCGCTGGTGTGGCTTTTAGATAGAGATAAGATCAAAACACTCGCCGAAGCCGAACAAAAACCGGTAGCAATTGTGTTCGGGGCGGCAATACGGGGCGAGAACCCTTCGCATGTCTATCAAGACAGGCTGCAAACCGCTGCCAATCTTTATCATGCCGGCAAAGTCGAGCACATTCTCGTTTCGGGTGATAATTCGCGGCAAAACTACAACGAGCCGCAGGTCGGCAAAAAGTTTTTAACCGAAGTAGCGAATGTGAATGCAGAAGATATCACGCTCGATTATGCCGGATTTCGTACCTACGATACCTGTGCTCGCGCCAAACGGATTTTTGGGGTCGATGAGGCAATCCTCACCACCCAAAAATATCATCTTTATCGCGCGTTGTTCCTTTGTAACGCACTTGGGGTCGAGAGTGTGGGTGTGCCGGCTGATCTGCGGCAATACCGTGGCATGCCCCGATTTTTACTGCGCGAACAGCTGGCGCGATACATCGCTTTTTGGGAAGGCACCATCTTTCAGCACGATCCGACGGTTTTGGGCGAACAAGAACCAATTGTAGTCGATTCGCCATGATCGTTTACAGTTTTGCTCGCTCGTCGATTCGCGGAGTGGATGTGGATTTAGGATGTATGATTTAAGAATCGCAAGCGAGTGAATCAGTCTCCGCTATAGGAAATCGTGACAGCTGGAACCAGCTTGTAGCTGGTTTCTCATGTTTTGCTAATCTCTTAGTGGAGCAGCAGAGACGCATTGCAATGCGTCTCTACCGCAAGCGAGTGTCATATAGCTCAAGATGTTTAACATGCAGGCAACCTTGTTAACCGCTGCAGTTCACTGGCGGTTTTCAAGGCAGAACAACTGAGAATAATCGGTGCAACTAGAAATGCGACTTTCCATCACATTGCCAGACCCCAATGCTTCGATCGGGGTAGGCTCCTGGTTTTTTTGCAGTTACACAACTGCCTTGTTCGCTATCACGATTATGGGATTCTCTTCGTTAACAAAAAACCGGGGAAGCGAAACTCTAAGTGTCTCGGCTGTGTAGCCGCTTTCAAGCAATAAAGACGATAATCAATTCCAGTAGATTACAGCGCAAAATCACGCTATAATCTACTGGAATTTTTGTTTTCTTATCCATTTTGGTTCTGATTAATTTCTGACCAGAGTCTATCAATTGCGGTCAATACCTTCTGGTTGAAAGTTTTCATTCTTAGCGGATTCTGGCACACTGCAACCAATGTTTTTTGAGCTTGATAAAACCAACGGCAATGCCCGGCGCGGCAGGCTGCATACCGCCCATGGCGAGATCGAAACACCGGTTTTTATGCCAATCGCCACTCGCGGCGCTATAAAAGCGGGCATCACCCCGTTCGACTTAGAACAAACCGGCGCGCAGATCATCCTCGGCAATACGTTTCATCTGCACTTGCGTCCGGGAGAAGCGGCTATCAAGCAACTCGGTGGTTTACAAAAATTCACCGGTTGGAACAAGCCGATGCTCACCGACAGTGGCGGTTTTCAGGTGTTCTCACTTTCAAATATCCGCAAAATATCCGATGCCGGTGTAGAGTTTCAAAGCCCGCTCGATGGCAATAAAATCTTCTTCTCGCCTGAAAAAGTAATGCAGATCGAGCACGACCTGGGTGCCGATATCATTATGAATTTTGACGAATGCCCGCCCTACCCTGCCGCTAGATCAGAAGTGGCAGATGCGGTACGTCGCACAACCGATTGGGCAAAAAAATGTAAGACCGAGCATCAGCGATTAATCGCTGATTCTGGCAAGCGGCAATATTTATTCGGGATTGTGCAAGGTGGCGTACATGCCGATTTACGCCAACGCTCCGCCGAAGAGCTGATGGAGTTGGATTTCGACGGCATGGCGATCGGTGGGTTATCTGTCGGTGAGCCGAACGCGGCGATGTATGATATCTGCGATGTGATGAACCCGATTCTGCCGACCGAAAAACCGCGCTATTTAATGGGTGTCGGCACGCCCGTTGATATTGTAGAAGCGGTGAGTCGTGGAATCGACATGTTCGATTGCGTGCTGCCAACCCGCAATGGGCGCCACGGCAAAGCCTACACGAGCTTAGGCGAGGTGAATATTCTCCGCGAAGAATTTGCGCTCAGCGAATATCCTCTCGACGCAAAATGCGATTGCTACACCTGTCAAAACTTTTCACGGGGGTACTTGCGCCATATCTGCAAAAGCGGCGAAATGCTCGGTATGCGACTTATCTCACTGCATAACATATCATTCTATCAAAACCTGATGCGCGGGATTCGCACCGCGATTGCCGATGACATGTTCGCCAAATTCAAAACCGACTTTTTACGCGATTATCTTTCTGCAAAATAATATGACGACAAACACGTTCATCTTCGATTTTGATTCAACATTGGTGAGCATCGAATCGTTCGATGAGATACTAAAAATCGCGCTCGGTGAGAACACCGGAGCAAAGCAAAAGCAGATCGAAAAAATCACCAATGCCGGTATGAACGGTGAGATCGACCTCAGCGAGTCACTAACACAACGCTTGCAGGTTGCGGCGATTACCAAAGAACACCTCGAAAAATTTGAACATGATGTGGTCAACACCGTAACCCGGGGTATACCAATAGTGATTGATTACCTGCTGCAAAACGAGCAAAAAGTGTTTGTACTTTCGGGCGGATTTACCGAAATAATCATCCCCGTGGCGCTTCGTCTCGGCATTGAACCGAAAAATTGTCTTGCCAATACGTTTGTTAAAAACGCACGTGGCGATGTAACGGGAATCGACTTTGCCAATCCGCTCTCGAAAAGCACCGGCAAAACCGAAGTCATCAATCATAAAAAACAAAGTGGCAAAATGCCCGGTAAGGTGATTTGCATCGGTGATGGTATAAGTGATGCCAACCCATACGTAAACGGCGTGGCAAATGAGTTTTGGGGTTTTTTTGCGAATGTGAATCGACCAAAAGTGCGAGAAGTGGCAGTAAAATCGTTCGATTCGTCGGCAGAGTTGATGGAGGAGCTGCAAGGTTTTGATTTTAAGCGATGATGGAGAGAATAAAATACCGAAAAGCAAACAAAGCTGATGTTCCGCAGGTGTTCGAACTATTAAAAGAATTAGCTAAAGCTGAGAAATCTACCGAATATCTTGCTAACACAGCCGAGCAAATGGCAGCGGATTTCGACTGTTACGAGATGCTAGTAGCCGAAACAGATCAAAAAGAAATAGTCGGCATTGCGATATACTTGTTTTCGTATTCATCGTACTTCGGAAAAACACTCTTTCTTGATGCGCTTAGTGTAAAATCTGGTTTTCGCAAAAAGGGTATTGGCAGCGAACTATTGAGAACTGTAATACAGATAGGGATTGAAAATAACTGTGCAAAAATCCGCTGGCAAACACTGGGCTGGAACAAGCCGGCAATCGAACTTTATAAAAAAGTTGGTGTCGATTTTAATCCGGAAGTGGTGAATTGCGAATTGAGTATTGAATCAGCAAAAAAATATCTTCAAGATACTGGGCTTGATAAATGATGGAAGTACGGAAATAGATA
Organism: uncultured Candidatus Peribacteria bacterium; assembly: GCA_964584385.1. GTDB lineage: Bacteria > Patescibacteriota > Gracilibacteria > CAIRYL01 > CAZOZW01. The sequence continues at coordinate 74,342 of CAZOZW010000001.1, read as the reverse complement.
GCGGCAACCTGCGCTTGTCCAAGTCGTTTCACATGTTACCGAGATTGATAGCTGGAACCGGTTTGTAACCGGTTTCTTCTGTTTGGTGCTGCGCTATGCTCTTTCTTTCAAACAAAAAAGTACATAAAAAATTGTCTTGCACTCGTTTCAGTCGTTTCACATTTTACTGAGTTTTTTTGCAGTAACTCAACGAACATCATCACGTATTGCGGTGACTTCGACATTGTTGACAGCGACGGCTCCAGTCATCTCTCCAAAAAATAACTTTGGCACTTTTCACATCTTTTGCAAAGATGGGGACGTTTGTAATCATCATGAAAAAAACCTGTCTTCTCGGCATCACTGGTTCGGTTGCGGCGTGTAAAGCCCCCGAGATTATTCGCGAGCTACAAGCTCAGAATTTTGATGTGCACTGCGTTGTAACCAACGGCGGAAAGCAATTCGCGGCGCCAATGGCACTGGCGGCGATCAGCGGTAATAAAGTATATAGCAATGAATTCTGGGATCAACAATTACCAAGCGGTATTTTGGCAGATGCGAGCTATCCACACCTACAAATCGCCGAAACCGCCGATTTGATCTTCGTGGCGCCCGCTTCGGCAGATACCATCGTGCGGATTGCTCAAGGGCGAGCGAACGGCGTTTTAGAGGCGGCGATTTTGGCGAGTAAAAAACCGGTGCTCGTTGCGCCAGCGATGAACACAAAAATGCTTGAGGCGTACCCGACGCAAAAAAACATCAAACGCTTGCGTAAGCGAGGAATTGAAGTGTTGCCGACCGAAACGGGTATTTTGGCATGTGGTGAAGTAGGTGCAGGGCGATTGCTCCCGCCGAAAATATTGGCGCATTACGCAAAACGCGGTGTGAGCGAAAAAATCCTAAATGATAAAAGAGTACTGATTACCCTTGGGCGCACTGCTGAACCGCTCGACCCGGTGCGGATTTTAACGAACAAAAGCTCAGGCAAAACCGGCGTTGCCTTGGCGTTGGCGGCATTTTATGCAGGCGCCGAAGTAACGGTTGTTGCCGGTGAAACCGATGAGGCATTGCCGGATATTTTTGAAAGGACCGTCGACGTAATCACTGCAGCTGATATGCTTGATGCAACGACAAAATATATCAAAAAAGTGGATTTCGCATTTTTTGTGGCAGCAGTCAGCGACTTTTCACCGAAGACGAGTACCGACAAAATTAATACCCAAAATAATAAGATGAGTATTGAAGTGCATAAAACCAAAGATGTTGCCGCCGAATGCGGAAGCAAGAAGAAAAAAGATCAACGGTTTTTTGGCTTTGCGCTCGAAACCGGCAGCGATGCTGAAGCACAAAAAAGAGCACTGCAAAAAATGCAGAACAAAAACCTCAATGGGATATTTCTAAACAATCCCAGCAATCTCAATTCAGATATTGGCGCATATACGCTCTTGTCGAAAGGCAGCAAATCGATTGCAATTGGTGGAGTAAAAAGTGAAGCGGCGATCGAGATGCTTGCTGCGGCAGTAAAGAGTAAGTAAGAGTGCCTCTTTTTTGAGATGAGAGGCAGGGTGATCCAAAGACGATTATGGGCTGCTTGATGAAGGGAATCGTTTAAGAGACCCCGGTATTTTTGCTACCACAAAGTGTTACGACCGGTTTTGCAGTCGATCTGCAATGAGACGAATAGGCAAAAAACCGGGGCTACAAGTGGTTTCATGATTTTTGTTATGAAATGCCAATAGGTTAAGGTGTAAAATTCACACTATAGTCACCTGTTTTTCTTCCACGGCCAAGTGCAAAACCAATCCATTACCAAAAAATGTAAGGTGCCTGTATTCGTTTAATATTCAACCAATTTTTGTCTAATCAGAACTCTCTCATCAGCTATCGAAATGACAGCACTCGCGTACCCTCACTAAGCTCGATAGGATTATTCAGTCGTGCAGAAATGCCCTTTTTCGCTTTGTACAAGGCGTTGTGCAACCAATCGCCTTGGGCGAGGAACGCTGCCACACTCGCCGAATAGCTGCAGCCGGTGCCATGCGTATGCACATTGGTAGCAAGGGGTGCCGAGAATGACTTTTCGCCGCGCTCATCGACATAGCAATCTGTTTTATCGTTACTGGCAGTGCCTTTTACCACAACCGGGATGTTATATTTTTGAAACAGCTCGCCTGCCGCTCGTTCAGAAGTAAGCGATGCAACGTCGGCTTGCAGCAATACTGCCGCTTCGTGCAAGTTCGGCGTGATGACTTTTGCCAATGGAAACAGTTCGTTTTCGTAGGCGGCAATCGCATCTTGTTGCAGCAAAACATCGCCACTGCGCGCTACCATTACCGGGTCAACAACAATATGACCTTTAAAATCGTGAAGGCTTTTGGCAACTGTCGTGATGATTTCGCGTGAAAACAACATCCCCGTTTTCAGCGCCAGCACCGTAAAACCGCCGAGCACCGCTTTGATCTGAGCGGTAATACTCTCGGTTGAAAGCGGTTCTATGTGCGAAACTCCCTGCAAATTTTGCGCAGTAACGCAGGTAATCACGCTTGTGCCAAATGTGCCAAACGCCTGAAACGTTTTTAAATCCGCCTGAATCCCCGCGCCGCCGCCACTATCCGAACCGGCAATCGTTAGCACGACCGGTGTGTATGCATCAGTCATTTTGTATCGCATCAAAGAAACGGCTTTTAAAATCTAACGCGCCCTTGGCAGACTTGCCGGCTTTTTCACCGGCTTTGCCGTAAAAGAGCATCGCTTCGATTGCTGCTTCTAAGTAGTGCTTCGGTTCGGCAACCGCCAAAAACGCGCCCAGTACCGAGCCAGCCATGCAGCCGGTTCCTACCACTTCGCCCATTATGGCGTGACCGGTTTTGTTGTTACGGATGTCTTTTTCAGAAACGATGATATCGACTTCTCCGGTGGCGATGATTACCGCTTGGTAGGCGGCGGCGAGTTGGTGCATCAGTTCTTCAAGATTTTCGGCGGCAGATTCGGCTTCAACTCCGCGCACAACCGCATTCGCCCCCGCCAAAACGCTGATCTCGGCGGCATTGCCTTTAATACAAGTAACCTCACATCTACGTAAAATATCTTGCACGGCTTGTGTGCGCAGTTTGGTGGCGCCACAGCCGACGATGTCGAGCACGACGGGAATACCTTTTTTGTTGGCGGCTTGAGCTGCTGTTATTTGTGCCTCGACGAATTCAGGCGTGAGCGTGCCAATGTTCAACACCAGCGCCGAAGCGAGTTGCACCATTTCTTCGACTTCTTCTTGGGCATGTGCCATTACCGGTAATGCGCCCACCGAACGGGTGATTTGCGCACAATCGGCAATCGTCACAAAGTTCGTGAGATGGTGGATGAGGGGTTTTTGTTCGCGGATTTGATGCAGATAGTCCATTTGTATTGAGATGTAAAAATTCTGAATGGTTTGTTGAGAGGAATTATCAATCAAGATTTACGATTTATGAAGGTGGGGTTTTGATGGTGAATAGGGTGGGCAATCCATAAGTCGAATTTATATAGGTTTGAGATGATCATAGCCATTGAGCAAGGGGTGTGATCGGTTGTTTTCGACCAGCGAGAATACATCTTTTTCGGATGTGATTATTCCTATTTTTGTAAAGTCTGTGAACTCTTTTTTGAGTGAAATATAATCTTTTGGCGAAACCGTGAATAGCAATTCAAAATCTTCACCACCCGAAAGGGCGCATGTATAGTGCCTTAAGCCAAGCTCTTGCTCGGCGGCAAATACATCTGCATGAATCGGCAAGCTCTCAGCAACCACTAATGCGCCACAACCACTTTGCCGCGCTATGTGTTTCGTTTCGCTCGCCACTCCATCCGAAACATCGATCATCGCCGAAGCGTACGGCGCAATCGTTTTGGCGGCGTCGAGTCGCGCTACGGGCGTACAATGCCGCTGGCGCAAATACGCCGAGATCTCTTTGTTGTTCTTGAGCGAAAAATAGCCCGCTGCACTGCCGCCGACCTGCCCGGTAACGCATATAATATCGCTTGGTTTGGCACTGCTACGCAGTGTAAGATTGTTTGCTGCTACGGTGCCGGTCATCCCCACCGAAATCATCGCCACCGGGCCGTGGGTGGTGTCGCCGCCAACAAGGGTGATGCGGTATTTTTCGCACGTAGCGCGGATTCCCTCGTACAGTTGCCGCACCCAGTTTTGCGGAATATCACGGCTGAGCACCAAGCTGATCAACGCAAACTCCGGCTCGCCGCCCATTGCCGCGATGTCGCTAATATTCACCTCGATCGCCTTTTGCCCTATTTCTTGCGGGCTGCTCCACTTGCGATTGAAATGATCGTTCTCGACCAAGGCGTCTGCCGCCAGTAAACGATAGCCGCCATCGGCTTTGGGGATGACCGCCGCGTCATCGCCAATGCCACTGGTGACATTATGATAAGCCGAGAAATCTTTGGTGATTTCGGTAATAAGATCGAATTCGCTGTTTACGTTTTTTTCAGTCATTGGCTGATAGTACCCGAAAGAATTTTTGCACCGCTTGCGGTATGTTCTCTGCCGCAACGATTTGGCTCACCACCGCCACCGCACTCGCCCCCGCCTGCAGTGTTTGCCGAGCGTTATTGTGATTGATACCGCCGATCGCCACAACCGGAATTTTCGAAAACTCGCAGATCGCTTTCAATCCATCAAGCCCGATTATTGTAGCATCGGGTTTGGTAGCAGTGGCAAACACCGCGCCCGCACCTAAATAATCTACGGGGAGTTTTACGGCTTGCTTTGCTTGTTCAAAGCTAGAAACCGAAGCTCCGATAAGCGCTGCTTCACCAAGAATTTTACGTGCGGTAACCACATTGCCATCGGTTTGCCCTAAGTGCACGCCATCGGCCTGCGACTTTTCAGCGACCTCGACCGAATCGTTGATGATCAGCTTGGCATTGTAGCGCTTGGTGATTTCAACCGCCTGTTTTGCCACCAAAATATATTTTGTAATTGTCAAATTCTTCTCACGTAGTTGGATTATTTTGCAACCGGCTTGGCACATTTGTTCAATATCGAGCAACACATTTTGGTTGTATGAGAGGCTGCGGTCGGTGATGGGGTAAAGAGGCGTTGTAAAATTCATCAGAAAAATACTAGCAAATAATTCTGAACAACATAGCAATACTTGTAAAAACTATTCAGTATTCTCTGGGTTTTTGTATAAAATTTTAATCAGAGAATTATTTAGTGGCAGCATTCAATGAAAAGAAGCTTGAATCAACGAAAAACGCAGAACATGACGGATGTTCTTAGTGAGAGACAGAGAAGTTATTGCATGTCACGCATTAAATCAAAAAATACGGCACCGGAGAAGCATTTCAGAAAGTTCATCTGGAAGATGGGAATTAGAGGATATAGGACAAATAATAAAACTATATATGGTAAGCCTGATTTATACTTCGGGAAAATGAGGATTGCTGTTTTTATTGACGGATGCTTTTGGCATATGTGCCCACAGTGCTACAAGCCACCCGTGTCAAATAAGGTGTTCTGGAGAGAAAAACACGATAAAAATACGAAGAGAGACCAGGATGTTAATCGTTATTTGAATAACAATGGCATTCAAGTTGTAAGATTCTGGGAGCATGAAATCAAAAATGACACAGAGCATTGTTATAATGTGTTGAAAAACAAATTAAAATAATGGGTTACTTTTTTGGGCGACATTCTACTATAATGTCACACGACTTTTAATAATACTTCATTAACAATGTCCAACCATAATAGTGGTTTACAGGCACATGATATAATACCACAAGAGGAGATTGTTGAATTTGATAAGATGATAAAAGAGTATCGGTCTAAGCATATAAGAAACAGCAAAGAAATGGTGGAGGTTGTTTTTGCTGACAATAGTGACCTTAAGCGTATGCTGCTTGAAGACAGGATGGCCAGTAAAGCAATTAAGCAAGCCAGGGAGCTAGTTTGGTCGGAGTACCAAAAAGAGGAGTATGACTTTAACACCTTGATAATTAAGGATATATCTAAGAAGCTTAAAACTCCCGATAATATTATTAATCAACTTATTGAACAAAAAATCATGGTTGATGTCGACGACTTGATAGAGCGTGTTAAGGATGTGTGTGGTGAATACGCTGGAAGGATAAGTCCATATATTTACAAGCTCTCATTGAGCACAACCCAGTCTAGGCGCTCGCGTGCCGGCAGCACCTTCGAAGCAATTATTTATACCATCTACGATTACCTAGGATACCCATATGACTCGCAGGCAAAGGTGGGTAGAAAAGTGTTTCAAGAAGCTGGGCTTGGTAAGAAAGTTGACTCTATTTTACCAGGTATAGATGAATTCGCTAGGCTACGAAGCAAAACCATCATTGGCACAATGAAAACGACACTTCGCGAACGTTGGCAGGAAGTAGCTGAAGAAATTGAAAGAACCAAGATACCCGAAATACATTTACTCACCGCTGATGAGAAAATTGCTGCAAACAAAGCAAAGGAAATGGCCGCACATAATATAAGATTAGTTGCTTATGATAGTGTTGCGAATTGCGAAGAGTTAAGGGATATGAAAAATATTATCAGTTTTGAGGAGTATTTATTCAAAGAGATTCCACATATACTATCTGAATGGTCGTACGATGTTTAAATTCATAGACTTGTTTGCAGGCATAGGCGGTATCAGAATACCTTTTGAGGAATTGGGCTATGAAGGCGTGTTTGCCTCAGAATGGGATAAATATTCACAAAAAACTTATTTTGATAATTTTGGAGAAATGCCACATGGTGACATAACGCAAATTGATCCGGAGGATATACCATCACATGATCTCTTGCTCGCAGGATTTCCTTGTCAACCTTTCTCACAAGCAGGTTTAAAAAAAGGCTTTAGCGACAACCGCGGGACGCTCTTTTTCAATATTGCAAATATATTGAATATTCACAGACCGCGCGCAGTATTACTTGAAAATGTCAAAAGATTTAAATCACATGACGGAGGCAGAACTTTTCTGGTTATTGAAAGCATACTAAAAGAACTTGGATATAGTGTTCATGCTGAAGTTTTCAATGCCAAAGACTTCGGCGTACCACAGAACAGAGAACGTATTTATATTGTCGGGTTTCTTGGCGAAGCTACTTTTAAGTTCCCAAGGCCTACACTTAAAGAGACCAAAGTTGGCAATGTATTGGAAAATCATGTCAGTGAGAAATATACTATTTCCGATAAACTATGGGCTGGTCACAAACGGCGCAAGAAGGAGCATAGAGAAAAGGGTTTTGGTTTTGGCTATTCATTGTTTAACAAAGAATCATCGTATACTAGTACCATATCAGCTAGGTACTACAAAGACGGCTCCGAAATACTAATTGAGCAGCTTGGAAAAAACCCAAGAAAGATTACACCACGAGAGGCGGCTAGGTTACAAGGCTTTCCTGAGAACTACAAAATCACCGTGAGCGACACACAGGCATACCGCCAATTTGGCAACAGCGTAGCAGTACCAGTAATCAGAGCTATTGCCAATAGCATGCACAAAACGATGATTCAGCAAGAGTATGTAAAACGAAATTATAATGCCTATAACCTAAATAGTGCATTACGAAGTTTTGACATTAAGATACCTGTGCCAGTTTACCAGAAGAGCTTCGAATACTAGTGATAAAAAAATAGCTTCCAAGGGAATCATGTGCAGCAGCGTATAATTTCAATAACAAAAAAATCCAAGCCTCAGGTCAGCTTGAACAATAAGACTAAGCACGTAACCATTTACTGTATGTACATCCTAGAATTATCCAAAAATACATAAAAAATTTACATGAAAATCAACTAGTTAATTTTCACCAAATTCTCAGAATTAACTAGTTAATCTTTGAGCGCAACGTCGCTAAGGCAGCTAAATACCAAAAAATATTACCATCAACCTGTTTCTCAAAAACCAAACTTTTTAATAAAAACAACAAGACAACCTTGTTTTTTTCGTGCATAGTAATCACCTTTTTTATTCTGCGTGCCCGCTAAAATCTACTCACTCACTGCTATTGGCATCGAATCTATCCTTGTTGAAATCGAGGTCGACCTGCATGGCGGTATTCCTAAGTTTTTGGTGGTGGGGCTTGGCGATGCCGCTGTGCAAGAATCGCGCGAGCGGGTGCGTAGTGCCATTAAAAACAGTGGCTTGTTGTTTCCGCCGAAAATCGTCGTGGCTTCGCTCGCCCCTGCCGATGTGCGCAAAAGCGGCCCCGCATTCGATTTACCAATCGCCCTGGGTATTGCGGTAATGACGGGGCAAGTGCCGTATTCGAAGATTTTAGAAGACTCGGTTTTTGTTGGTGAATTGGCGTTAGATGGTCAATTGCGCCATGTAAACGGCATTTTGCCGATGACACTGGCGGCAGAACGACTCGGCAAGAAGCGGATTTTTGTGCCCGCCGTTTCGGCGAAAGAGGCGGCACTGGCGGGCGGGGTTGAGGTGATGCCGGTTGAGAATTTTCGACAACTGATCGAGTACCTCACCATCGAAAAAGGCATAGAGCCCGCCGAGCCGGGCGATTTTGCCGATTATACCGCGGTCGAGAACATCACCGATTTTTCGGCGGTACGCGGGCAAGAACACGCCAAACGAGCCCTGGAGATTGCGGCGGCAGGCGCGCACAACGTGCTGATGAATGGCGCACCGGGCGCGGGCAAAACACTGATGGCAAAAGCGTTTCGCGGTATTTTGCCAAAGCTCAGCCGCGATGAAGCGATGGAAGTCGCCCAGCTCTATTCTATTTCGGGGCTATTGCCAAACGATAAGCCATTGCCTTCGAGCCGACCGTTTCGCGTGGTGCATCATACCGGTAGTGCGGTTTCGATCGTGGGCGGTGGCACCAATATTCGCCCGGGCGAGATTTCGCTCGCCCACCGTGGCGTTTTGTTTCTCGACGAACTACCCGAGTTTCCGCCACAAGTTTTAGAGGTTTTGCGGCAACCGCTCGAAGACCGCGAGATCACTATTTCACGCGCACAGGGTAGCGTGTGTTTTCCGGCGCATTTTACATTGATTGCCGCGATGAATCCGTGCCCGTGCGGGTTTTATAATGTACCCGAATCCGACCGCGATTGCACCTGTAACCCGTCGCAAGTCAGCCGCTACCAAAAGCGCATTTCGGGGCCGTTGATGGATAGGATCGATCTGTATGTCGATATCTCACCGGTAAAGTTCGATAAGCTCGCTGCCGCGGCAACCGGTGAAGATTCAAAAACAATCCTCGCGCGGGTAGATCAAGCCCGCGAGCGACAAGCCGAACGCTTTGCCAAAATCCCCGCTACGGTTAATTCTGAAATGGGCGTTAACGAAATAGAACAATTCTGCAAGATCGATGACGACGCCAAAGAACTATTGCGCCAGGCGATGAAGCAATTCATGCTTTCGGGGCGATCGTACCACCGCATTCTAAAAGTTGCCCGTACCATTGCCGACCTGGCAGAGAGCGACGCAATGCAGCTTGGTCACGTTGCCGAAGCATTGCAATATCGTCCGAAGTTTTCCGATCTATAGAGGTTTTTAGACATTGTACAATTACGCATATCTTGTACATTAAAGCGTTAATCTGCGCTATGATGTACAAGTTTTATTGGCACGACTCCCCAACAAAAACCGATTCGAATCAGATGAAAAACACCGATGCGTCACCAACAAATCTGCTCAACACATCCTGTTTGCTATGATAAACTCCTTGCACGAATCTTTTAATACTCATGCAAAAAACAATCGCTGTACTCGCCGGTGACGGTATTGGCTCCGAGGTGATGCAACAAGCATTACGCGTTTTAAAGGTAATCGAAGAGAAATATAATCATCAATTCATAATCGATGAAAAATTGGTCGGTGGAGCGGCGATCGACGCCACCGGTGAGCCGCTGCCAACAGAAACTCTTGCAGCATGCGAAGCGGCGGACGCGATTTTATTCGGTTCGGTCGGCGGTGAGCAATGGAACGATCTGCCGGCAGAAAAGCGACCCGAAGTGGGAGCGCTATTGCCACTGCGCAAACATTTCGATCTGTTTGCCAATTTACGCCCGGCAGGGGTAACCAAAGCAATGAAAGCGTTTTCACCATTAAAAGATGAGATCATCGGCGATGGGTTTAACTACTTGGTGGTGCGCGAACTAACCGGCGATGTGTATTTTGGTGAGAAAAGTGGTGATGACGAAACTTTTGGTGCCGACCTGATGAAATACACAAAGCCCGAGATCGAACGGATTGCACGAGTAGCGTTTGAAATGGCAAAACAGCGCCACAACAAGGTAACCAATGTCGATAAAGCGAATGTTTTAGCAACCTCGCGGTTTTGGCGCAAAGTGGTTGAACAAGTGCATCAAAACGAATTTGCCGAAGTTGAGCTGGAGCATTTATATATCGATAACGCGACGATGCAGGTGCTGACCCGTCCGCAAACATTTGACGTGATTCTGACCGGGAATTTATTCGGCGATATTTTAAGCGACGAATCGGCACAGATCAGCGGTTCGATCGGCATGCAGGCGAGTGCCAGTGTGAACAGCAAAAAATTTGGTATGTATGAGCCAATGGGCGGCACCGCACCCGATATTGCAGGGCAAGGCGTAGCAAACCCGATTGCGCAAATCGCTTCGCTGGTGATGTTGCTCGAAACCTCATTCGGATTAACCGAAGAAGCCGGGGCAATTGCCAGCGCGATTCAAACTGTGCTCGATCAAGGATATCGCACCGGTGATATTTATACCGAAGGCACAAAAAAAGTCGGTACGGTAGAAATGACGGATGCTATTATCAACGCCATAAAGTCTTAACCGACCATCTCTAATTTAATCGACTCAAGTATCATCTGTATAAATCTGATAAGCAGAATCGCGATCAGCGGTGAAAAATCGAACATGCCCACCGGCGGGATGATTTTACGGAAAATGTTGTAAATCGGCTGCGTCATGCTGCGGATAAAGCGGACAAATGGATGACCGCGGCTGTTAGGGAAAAACGAGAAAATAATCGAGAGGAAGATGACGAAATACATCACCCGAAAGAAATTCAGGAGGATGTCGATCATTAAGAGTGAGAGGTTGTTCATAGTTCGTCTTTGGGGAAGGTAGGGATGCGGAACGGCTCTTCGTAATCGGTGCCGATGGTGATGCGGAAAACATTTCTGTTATCGATCTGCCCAGGTGCATCTTGTGCAATAGTTGGTTCGGCGCTTTGTATTTCGTTGTTTTGAATGGTTTGCGCTGGTGTTGCGGTCTCATCTTCTGCTGTGATAGATGCGGGTTCGGCAGCGATGATAGTGGGCTCAAGCGGTACGAGTGAAATATTCATAAATCGTTGCAGTAACTCGGCAGCAGCACGGTGAACGGGGGTGTCGCTAAACTCGACCATTGTTTCTGCGACATATTCGGGGGCGTTATCGATGCTGCTGATCTTCCAGCCATAGCGTTCGAGCTTGGTTTGCAAGCTCCCCGCCAAGCCGGAGGTACGCGTGCCGTTTAATATTTCGATCGGCAATGGGTCGATGCCGGCAACGCGTCGGTGACGGAAGATAACCTCGACAAAAGCACGGATTTGGGCGAATTTATCGGTAGTGAGGTTGAGGTACGGTACGAGCACAAACGCACCGCCATATAATGAACGATCGGGGGTGACGACGAAACCGCCGGGCTGAAACGGATCGTTATTGAGCACATGGGTTACCAGTCGGTCGCGCGGCGTTTTATCGGCTATTTGCGCAAGTGTGATCATCTCATCCCAGCTAATATCGGTGCGAAAGTGATCTTGCACAACCGAGTACAGATTTTGCAGCTTCGTCGGTGAAGTGAGTACATTGAGCGAGGTCATTTTTTCGCGAATCGCCGTCAGTACTTTTTGCTGGCGTTGGGCACGG
>CAZOZW010000001.1:0-62475 GCA_964584385.1 uncultured Candidatus Peribacteria bacterium | reverse complement strand
CGAGCGAATTTAAGCGCGTTCTCACCATCGAGGGTTTGCGGCCCGGCAGCTAAGCGGAACGGGCTGTATCCCCAGTTGTAATCGGGGTAGGTGCGGTCGTTGATCGGCTTATCGACAACGACATCAATACCGCCAATCGCGTCGATCGCTTTTTCAAAGCCGCGAAAATCGATGCGAGCTGTACGATGGATTTTTATAGTGAAGATCTCTTCGATTTTATCTTTGAGAATCTCGAGTGCCATATCACCCGCCTGCTCATCTAGCTCCCATAAAAAAGCTTGTCGCTCGTCGCCGGTTAATGTTTGTAAACGCTGGTTGTTTTCTGGAATCTGTCGCAACTCACGCATAAACAGAGCAGATTCATCGCGAATCACCTCGTTGATGCGACCGCGGATGCGATCGGTTTCGACGTAAAAATCACGCGGTATCGAGAGCATTACCACGCTGCGTCCACCGGCATCGACACTGGCGATCATCATTGAATCGGTGAGTTTTGCCCCCTTACTCTCGTGTGCGCTGCCACCATTGCCTAACAGCAGAAAATTAGTGTAGCCATGTTCATCCTCGGGCAATTCGGCACCAAGCGTAAAAATCGTTATTTTCGCAAGTGATTGCCCGGCATCTCGCCCTTGCTCTGTCCATAATACGCCAAACAGCACCAGCACCAGAACAAACACGGTACTAAAGGTGATGCGAAATAATCGAAAAACCCCGCTACTCGCTTTTTTGCGGCGAAAAGGCGATATCATTAATTTGGGCAGAAACAGCAGTGCCCCCAAGCCAAAAACCGCGAGGGTTTTACCATGCTTACCAAAATGCTTATGCGCTGAGAGTACCTTTTTTTTGCGTTGCCGCGCTTTTAATGATTTCTTCTGAAACGCCACGTAAGAATAAGAATGAAGCACTGAAAAGAGTGCCCAAAAATCTTACTTTTTTAAAGTGAATCGGTGCAACTATTTTTGTTGCTCTAAAACATAGCGCTTAAACTCAATAGTTTCGTCTTCGCTCATCAAATCATAATCGCGGCGAGTGTTGCGAATAATCCCGAGTGCTTCTTCGTTGCTGTGAACGATGTAAAGATTGTTCAAGTCTTCGGGGCTGATAAAACCTTTTTTTACGGGTTGTTCGGCTGCCCATTGAATAAGCCCTTCCCACATCTCACCAATTAGAATAATGGGGATGCGATGCATGTGTTTTACCTGTATTAATTGCCAAGTATAAAAGAATTCAAGACAGGTGCCAACTCCGCCGGGCATAACGACAACCACATTGGCAAGCGCCATAAAGTGATCGAGCCTACCTGAAAAACGATCGAAATGCTTGCGTACATCAAGATACTCGTTGAAGTTTTCTTCGAATGGGAGTTTTACCGTAAAGCCGATCGAGTGCGAGTTGCAATCTTTGCGTCCGGCATGGTGCCCGGCATTCGCCGCTTCCATGATTCCGGGGCCGCCACCGGTAACGATATCCATCTCGTTTTCGGCGATTTTTTTTGCGAGCTCGAAGATTTCTTCGTACCGCTCTTGTCCTTTTTTTATGCGCGCCGATCCAAAGACCACAACGCGAAAGCGATCACGCAAGACTTCATCTTCGAAAGTGAGCGGCTGACCGTCGCAAATAAGAGCCGGTTCGGTAATAACTTTGGGGTTCATAGAATTTGATACTTCATTATATTTTACAATAATTAATCAGTATTGTCTATTATTTTCTTGCCCAGCGATTGCCACCGAAACTGTGCGCAAAACCCTTCATTTCGAGCAGGGTTAGCGTTGCCGAAAACTGCGATGCAGGCATGGCGCTTTTTTGGACCAAATCATCGAATAGCAACGGCTCACTTTCTAATAGCTCGAATACCGTTTGCTCTATAGGGTCGGTTGGTAAAAGCTGCTGCATAACCGATTCAGATTTTAGATTGGCAATCGGCAACTCGCTCAAAATATCATCAGCTGAAAGTACCAGCTTTGCCTCACCACGTTGAATCAGGCGATTGGGGCCGGCAGAAAGTGGAGCAAGCGGACCCCCGGGAACAGCAAACACCTCGCGTCCTTCTTCAAGCGCAAACTTAGCGGTGATCAGTGAACCGCTTTTTTCGGCACCTTCAATAACAAGCGTGCCCATGCTCATGCCGGCAACAATACGATTGCGCCGCGGAAAGTTATAAGCAAACGGCTTGGTACCCGGTACGAATTCAGAGACAACCGCTCCATTTTGTTCGATGATGCGTGCGGCAAGAGCCGAGTGTGAGGATGGATAGATGGCATCAATCCCGTTACCGAGTACGGCAACGGTTTGCCCACCACAATCGAGCGTGGCCTTGTGGGCAATGGCGTCAACGCCGCGTGCCAAGCCCGAAACAATCGCCAAGCCGGCTTGCACTAAATTTGGTACCAGCTTTTTGGTGATTTGCTCACCACCAACCGAAACCCTACGCGAACCCACCACGGCAAACGAATGTGCTATTTGCGACACATCGCCACGTATGAATAATACCGGTGGTGGCGAGCTGATCTGAAGTAATTTGCGCGGATAGTTATCATCTTCAAACGTAATGATCTTGGCGCTCACCTTCTTAATTTTCTCGAGAATTTGATCGGGGTTGATCGTGGCACGCTTGATCATAAAATTCGCAGCCGACTTTTGTGGGATGCCGGCGGCAGCGAATGCCAATTCATCCGCCGATTCCCAAGCGGCAAGCAGGCTGCCAAAGTATTCGCGCAGCAGGCGCACACGCGGAACACTGAGAAAGTCAGCTGCGGCGAATCCGATCAGGGCGTGGGTTTCGTTCAGAACCAAAAAAAATCTCGCCTACTATGACATAGATATAAAATATTGTCATCTCAAAATAATCACCAATTGAATACTTATATCAACAGAATTTAGTATTCGTAGCTAATCGTTGCGTGATCAGAGGATTCAATCGTAATCATTTTTTCTGCCACGACTTCACCGGCGATTTGCGCCTCTACTCCATTTTGCTGCAAGGTTTCGATAACCCCGTTTGCATCCTCAGGATTACAGGTAAGCAGCATGCCATTGCCACAGTTGAATACTTCGTACAATTCTTTTTGAGGAATATTCGCCGCTTGTTGGATCTGCAACATTTCGGCGCAAGGAGTAAACAGATTCGTTAGTTTTGCTCCGAGTTTGTTGTGCTTTAAAATGCGCCTGATGTTGCCGGGAATGCCGCCACCAGTAATGTGGGCAACGCCGGTTAGCGGGTTTTGCTTGGTTTCGCCGTAGCGTCCCATCACCGCAAGCACCGCATTGTGGTAGAGGATCGATGGACGCAATGCCGCCTGAGCGATCGATTCAGAAAGATGAGGATGATCGGCAAGTACTTTGCGCACCAACGAAAACCCGTTACAGCGAAAGCCGTGTTCTTTTAGGGCGATGATTGCATCCCCTGCTTGCACTTTTGCCCCGGTCAAAACCCTGTCTTTTGCGACGATGCCAACCGCATCGGCGCCCCAACTGGTGCCGCTGACTTTTGGTCCCACTTCGGCGATCTCGCCACCGGCAATCACGATTTTTTGTTTGATGCAGGCATTTTTCAAGCTTTCCATCATCACGCCGATCTGCTCGGGAATGATCGATTTCGTCTCGAATGTATTCGTAATCGAAACAACTTCGGCGCCAACGCAAATCGCATCATCGGCGACCATCGCTAATAAGTCATCACCAAGTCCTTCAAACGAATCTTCTTGTTCGGCGAGGTCGATTTTCGTCCCTACGGTGTCGCAGCATTGCACCAAGTAAAATTCGCCAAAATCGAGTAATCCGGCAAAGCCGCCCGGTAAATCTACCGGCATGCCGATTTTTCCATTGCGCGATGCGAACGTTGCTTTTGCTGCGGCTGCTGCCAAGCTGCTCGCTTTATTGCCGGCGGCGATATCTACCCCCGATTCTTTGTACATCTGCGACATTTCTCTATTTAAAAAGTGTATTTCGATTATGGAATAATCGAATCGCCCAAGTAAAGAAAAAAGGTGCTCTCATTATCATCAGTAGTACTCTTTCGCCAGCGTTTTTAGTTCTTCGGCGACTGCGTACATTTTAAGGTGTCGTGCGATCGGCACATAAACACTCAATGTTTCGCGTGATTTTCGCAACTGCTGCTCAGCGGGAACATGCCTTAGGGTGCGCATGTTATCTAATCGGTCGGCAAGTTTTATTACCAGGCCAGTTGGCGAGACTTCGAGGATTTTCAGGGTTTTTTCAATCAGATTATCAGTCGATTGTTTGGTTACGGTGTCGACTAAAAGTGCCACTTCGAAGCCGAATCTTTGTTCTAAGTCTTTCAGAGTGGCTTCCGAATCTTCGATGGTGTCGTGCAGCAAACCGGCGATAATCACTTCCGGCGCATATTTCCATTGGGCTAAGGCTGTCGCCACACGGATCGGATGCTCGATATACGCCTCACCCGAACGACGGATCTGCCCGCTATGCAACTGCTCTAAAAAGCTCACGGCGTCTTGAATTTGCTCAAGTGCTTGCTCAGTAACTGAAAGCTCACTCAGCTCAAGCATCAGAGCTTGTAACGTCTGCGATTTAAAGGTGGTTGAACTCATAAGGCAAATATAACCAATTTTCTTCGGCAACCTCACTTTGATGTGCTACGATGAAAATGTAAACCGTTGTTAATTGTATGGATTCGGCTAAAGGTATTCGCCGCAAGTTCGTTGCATATCTTGAAAAAGAGCATTTTACGCAGAACGAGATTGCGATGTTACTGCGATTTTTTGAGGATAAAATAGTTTCCGGCGATGAGATTGGCGATAATAAAACTGCTGAAATCCTCACCGATAAAGGAATCCTTGCCAAAAGAAAGTCGGGTCAAACCACTCTTTACAGTCTCGACTCGATTGAAAGTTTTTTCGCCTGGATCCGTAATCGCTCCAGCACCAAAATCAAACTCATCGAAGAAGAAACCAGTACCTTTTTAGAACATCTTCGCTTAACCTTGGGAAACACGGTAAAATCAAAGATTACTTTTTTTGAAGGAATCGATGGGATTAAGGATTCGTATCGACATATTCTGGATAATGCACACAGCGAGCTTCTTAGTTACTTTTCGGTATTAGAATCGATTCAACCAAGTTTACAGCTCTTTTTTGAGAACGAGTACACACCCGAACGCGCAAGAAGAGGGGTGTTTTCGAAAAACATTACTCCGAAAACCCCACAAACAATCTATACGACACTCAATGAAAAGGGGTTTAATATGGAGATACGAATGGTGGAACAAGGATTGTTCCCACTCGTCAATTCTGAGATCAATCTTTATGGTGATTTTATGCACTGCATGGTTTTTGATGAAAACGGAGGCTTTGCTGTAATCATCGAAGATAAGAATATGATCGCACTACAAAAAGCCCTCTTTGCACTCGCATGGCGAGCGAGCAAGACAAATGTATCGCGTCTGCCAAGTGAGATCCCACACGATGAGATCAGCTCATGGAATCATGTATACTTAACCGACGATATTGAATTTATCCTGAATAAAATCGACTATCGTCAACAAAAGTACATTCCCGATTTAAAAAAAGCATGGTCGACTGCACATTCAAAAGTAGAGACAGCATCTACTGGTGAGCTGCAACAAGTGATTTTTGACCTGGTGGTAACATCTGGCTGGTCTGAGCCATACATGAAAGCATTGGCAAAAAACGCCACTATGCATGGCGGCAAAATCCTCAATGTTGGGTTTGGTCTTGGTTTGGTCGATAGTTTTATCGAAGATAAACGTGCAACACGTGAAATAACCGAGCATCACATCATCGAGCTTAATCACGAAGTATTCGAACACGCCAAAGCCTGGCGCGAAAGCCAGCCCCATAAAGACAAGATCTTTTTGCACGAAGGTGGCTGGGAAACCGTTCTCCCCGAGTTGGTAAAACAAGGGCACGTGTTCGACGGCATCGTCTACGACGCCTATCCACTTGAAATCGACGAAGTATGCCGCGATGTGATCCAATTTTTGTATGCGACGGTAAAACTCAAAGCCGTTGCCGAAAAAACCGGTGTTTTCACCTTTTTTCTCGATTCGGTAGATGGTCTGGGAAACACATTTCAGAAATATATCCAATCGCTCAATATTAACAACGTGCAAATCACTCGCGTCAATATCGATCAAGAGAAAATTCCCGATTACTGGAATCACGACTACTTTTTAGCACCGATGTTAACCGACATTCGCTATTCACAGGAATAAACCGGTAGTTGAGAATGATGTGTATTATGCAATTAAAATATTGGTTTTTATACCTACTCGCTCCTCAATGATATTCGGATGCAGCAGGCAAATTGACAAAAAAGCCCTGAATACCGCAAAATAGCAAGGATTATTAATCAATGGAAAACTTACGTCGTCCCAAGCATATCGTCGCCCTGGCATGGAACATTACCGTGCAAAATCGTGCCATACTGTTCAAGCTTGGCTTTATACCATCATTTTTTTCGATTTTGGTAACGGCGTGGTACATTTTTTACCAAATACAATCGTGGCGCCATTCGCCGTGGTTTTCCGACGATAGTGAAAATGAGTTTTTACTCGGATTTCTGCTCGATGTTTGGAGCGTTGTCAGCAGTAATATTTCGCTTTTGATCGGTAGCGCGCTGTTTTTGATCATCGTACTCCTCGGCTGGTTTTTTGTGCCGATGATCTGTCGCGCGGCGATCATCGATCTTACCGGTAAGTACTGGCGTGGTGAACCGATGGAAAAAGGGGTTTCGAGTGGTGTCTTCCACTTTTTTCCAATGTTCACGATGAACGCTTTTACCGGTTCATTGCAGCCAACGACCTTTTATACCGAGTTCTCGTTTTTGGTGCGACATATTCCGCAAGCGGCTTCGCTTATTTTACCCCCACTATTGTTTTTGGGCAGTGTCGGGTTGATCACTCTGTTTTTCTTGCCGTTCGCCACTCAAGCGATTATGCTAAAAGACCGCAAGTTTATTACCGCCATCACCGATTCGTTCAAGTTAGTGGTCGAAAACCCCGGGCGCACTATTAAAATTATGTTGATCTTTATTCTGGTGGAATTACGCGTGGTGCTCAATGTTTTACTGGTACTTGCTTTACCGTTTGTAATTGCTGCGGCGACCGGGCTTTTTGCGAGTTTTTTCTCGGAGCAGATCGGTATGCTGCTGGCAATCTGTTTGTTTTTTGTGTTGGTGTTGACCGCCGCCTATTTAACGGGAATATTATTCGTGTTTACCGAAGTGGTGTGGACAGTGGCGTTTCTAGTATTTTCGGGCGAGGAACCAAAGTTCGAGATGGTAAAAAAAGAAGAAGCAATAAAACCGACCGCCGTAACAAGTGATGTCTTAGTAACCCCCTAACATGATTGCAGATTTTTTGGTCATCGGCTCCGGTATTGCCGGCATGAGTGCCGCATTACGTTTGAGTAAGCTCGGCAGTGTGATCATCGTTACCAAATCGCAACTGGTTTCGGGCTCTACCCCGTGGGCGCAAGGTGGTATTGCCTCGCCAAAATTGACAGATGATTCATTACAACTCCACAAAGCCGATACTCTAAAAGTGGGCGGTGGCCTATGCGATGAAGATGCCGTGAATGTACTTGTGAACGGCGCACAGGATGCGATTGATTTTTTAGCGAAGAACGGGGTTTCGTTCGGTGCCGATCCGCATCGCGAGGCAGGGCACAGCATGGCGCGGATTTGGCATTCGGGCGATACTACCGGGCTTTCAATCGCCAATGCGCTTGCCGAATCGGTTCGCAACACCGAAGTAATCACTGTTATTGAAGAGGCGTTTGTAAACGATTTGCTCGTGCGTGAAAACACTGTGCATGGCGCCGAAATGCAAACTTTAAACGGCAACATGCGGGCATTTGCATCGCGCACGATTCTTGCCAGTGGTGGAGCTGCCAA
The DNA here is from genome assembly GCA_964584385.1 of uncultured Candidatus Peribacteria bacterium. Taxonomy (GTDB): domain Bacteria; phylum Patescibacteriota; class Gracilibacteria; order CAIRYL01; genus CAZOZW01. The sequence goes on along the minus strand of CAZOZW010000001.1, from coordinate 54,582 downwards.
TGTTTATGAAGAACACACCACCCCACCCGAAACCACCGGCGATGGTATTGCGATCGCCGCGCGTGCCGGGGCAGATATCGCCGATTTAGAGTTTGTGCAGTTTCATCCAACCGCCCTTGCCACGAACGACAAACCATTATTCTTACTGTCAGAGACATTACGTGGCGAAGGCGCATTGATCGTCGATAAAGAAGGGGATCGGCTCTTCAATCCTTTACTCCCGCGTGATCAACTGAGCAGGAACATCTATTTGGCAGAGCAAAACGGGCAGGCGATTTTCTTAGACCTTCGTCATAGGCCAGATGAATACTGGGCGAGTGAATTCGAGACAATCTTCAAAACGCTTCAAGAATATGGGCTTTCACCGCAGAAAGATCTCATCCCGATTATTCCGGCGGCACACTTTTTTTGCGGCGGCATAGCAACCGACCTGCGAGGGCGAACATCGCTCAAGCACCTTGCGGCAGTGGGCGAAGTGGCGCGCACCGGCGTTCATGGCGCCAATCGCTTAGCGAGTAACTCATTGCTCGAGGGCGTGGTGTTCTCTGAACAGATCTATCGCGACTATTTGGAGCAAATCCGTAAAGATAAAATTCAAGAGCCGATTAGCGGCGGACATTTTGACACCGTTCCATTTGTCGAAGAACAACCGGGTGACACCGAAGTACGCGAGCGAATCCAGAATATCTGTTGGAGTAAGATCGGCATTATCCGCACCTTGGCTGAACTTGAGAGTGCAGCCGACGAACTGCAAGAGCTAACCGCAACCGGTAGCGAAACCAAACACATGCTCACCGTGGCGAAGCTCTTGGTGCAAGCGGCAAAAAAGCGTACAGTATCCGCCGGTTGCCACTTTATTGCGCAATAGGAACAAGGTATAATCAGTTCTCAATCAGTTATCATATGGCGAAATTTTCTTATAAACGGATTCAAAAATACATCCCGCGCTGGCTCGAGATAACCTTTGGCGTTTTTCTGGTGCTTCTTGGTATCGCAGGTTTGGTGCTGCCATTTTTGCAGGGATTCTTGTTTATCTTTTTAGGGATTATGCTAATATCGCCTTATCATGGCAAAAAAATCGCCAACCGTTTTAAGAAGTATTACAAAAACACGAAAGAAAAGGTTATAGAAAAAAAAGCAGAACATAATCGTAAAAAGCAAAAATGAGCTCCGGAACCCTCTTTATCGTCGGCACACCAATCGGAAATCTGGGTGACATTACCTATCGTGCGGTTGAGGTGTTGCGCGAAGCCGATGTGATTGCCGCCGAAGATACCCGCCACACCAAACGTCTCTTGAAAAAATACGATATTGAAACACCACTCGTCTCGTATCATCAGCATTCGAACTCTGCCAAGGTATTGCAAAAACTAGAGGCGGGAGATTCAATCGCACTGGTGAGCGACGCCGGCACCCCCGGCATTTCAGACCCCGGCGCAGCGCTGATCGGTGAGGTGGTTACACAAGGATTTACCGTTGTGCCGATTCCCGGCCCTGGAGCATTTTTAACGGCATTGAGTGGCAGTGGACTACCCCTCGATCGTTTTACATTCTTCGGTTTTATCCCGCAGAAAAAAGGCCGTGAGACGTTTTTAAAGAACTTGGTCGAGATGAAACACACCGCCGTGTTTTACGAATCGACCCATCGTATTGAAAAATGCGCCCGCCAACTCGCCGATTTTATGCCCGAGCGCTATGTCGTTTTTGCACGGGAGCTGACCAAGATGCACGAAGAATTCATCCGTGGCAGCGCGTCTGAGGTTTTACAGGTCTTAAGTGAGAATCCGATAAAACAAAAAGGAGAGTTTTGTGTGCTGGTGAGTGGTACGGGGTTTCGTAAGGAATGAATTTTTCATAAATCACTTGTGATTTACTCGTCCTTCAGAATTGGAATTCTTCACCACAAAGACAGGAAAGTATTTGCAAGTCCGATTCATCAGCTGAATAATCTCCTCCTTTGTTCTTTTGATGATGGAATTCGACCCCAAGCTCCATAAGCGCCGTTCGGTCCGCCTGAAAGATTATGATTATTTGCCCAGTGGTGCCTATTTCATTACGATCTGCACAAAAATTAGAAAAGCGATATTCGGTAGTATAACCGGTAGGGGCATATGGTGAAATGCCGAACTACGTTAATGGTGTCTTGCATATTCAACGCAATGATGCAGGATTACAAAATGGTATCGACAAAACACCGATATTAAAAACGGTTGGCAACAAAGCTACCATGAACACATCATCCGCAACGACAGTGCACTTGAGCAGATCGGCGAGTATATCGTGCATAATCCTGAACCGTGAGAGAGAGGTAGATTTTTTGTGCGATGACTACTTCTTCTCAATCTTCCCCAGCAAATTCTCTACATCTGAAATCGTATGAACCGGAAAATTCCCAATTCGAATTTGGCGTGTTTTAGCGCCGCCATAGCCTTTGCCGACCTGAATCCCCTCCTTGGCAAGTCGTTGGTGCATATCGGCAAAATACTCCTCAGGTCCATCGACTACAATCACGCTTTCTGAGCGACCTTTTCCCTTCGCAACAGCCGGGTTCAATACCGGATGATGGTCGAAAAAATTATACAACCGCTCTGCTTTTTGATGAGTTTTTGCAAACAGGTTTGCCTTGCTACCAAAATCTTTTTGAAACGCTTGGCAGACAAAACCGAGTCCGCCGATGTTCATCACATTCGGAGTGGTCGGCGTTTGGTACTTGCCATCCATCTTTTTTTCTAGATCGACCAAGCGATGATGACAACCAACATCTTCACCGGCGGCTTCGCGGCGGATTGCCTTTTCCCATACTCGTGGGCTCACAATCACCACGCCCAAGCCGGCGGGCAAGCCCATCGCTTTTTGCACCGAAAAAAACCAGGCATCAGCTTGGTTGATGTCGTACGTAACCGCACCCATTGCACTGGTGATATCAACACATAAAAGCACCTCCGGAAAACAATTGCGAATATCGACCAGCTCTTCTTTACTGTAGCCGATTCCGGTGCTCGTCTCGTTCGCCGTTATCGCCAGCATCTCCGCTGCCGGATCGGGCTGTATTTCACCTAGCTCCACGCGTCGCTCGCCGCTATGGCTGATTAGTTGGACTTGTTTTTGGGCACGCTCGGCGGTTTTTTTCCAGACATTGCCGAAGTTGCCGTTACTCACGTGGCACGAAATATCATTCACGCATGAGCGGGTTAAAATCTCCATCGCTTCGGTTGCCGACGAGGTGTAAAACACGCGGTAATCATCGGGAATCTCAAAAAAATCACGCAAGGCGAGCATCGCTTTTTTTGATACCTCACTGAATTCGGGGCTGCGGTGGCTGATCTCGCCCAGGCCCGCATGAATCTGCTCGGCATAAAAATCTGCCACACCGTGGTAGAGTTTAGCAGGGCCGACGGTAAAATTGGTTACGAAAGAATGCGACATTTTATGGTAAACGGTAAAAAGTTGATTTTTTCTTGGAGTTCAGGCGGCAATTCGGTTTCGGTATCTATCACCGCAACACCGATATCGCCTTGGGTTTTAAGGGTTTGCGCAGCAATATTAATGCTGGCTGCGGCAATCATCTCATTAATCTCCGCCATTACGCCCGGGTGGTTCTGATGAATCAATTGCAGGCGATGCAATGTGTCTGGCGCGCTTGCATTGATCTGCGGAAAGTTCAATGCCATTGCACTATCGCCGTTAAGAATCGCATTTTTCATCTTCTGCGACACCTCGGTTCCAAGAGCAGCTTGCGCTTCTTCGGTGGCGCCGCCGACATGTGGGGTTAAAATCACATTCGGCACCCCTTTTATCTCGCTTTCAAACGGTTCAGTTTTCGATTTCGGCTCCTTGGGGAACACGTCCAAGGCCGCTCCGGCGATATGTCCGCTCTGCAATGCTGTTTTTAAATCTTCGATGTTCACCACCGAGCCACGAGCAAAGTTGATCAAATAGCTCCCCTCTTTCATCTTGCCGATCGTTTGGGCATTGATCATGTTCTCGGTCGAGGGGATGCCCGGTACATGCAACGAGATCACATCGCTTTGCCCCAATACCTCATCGAACGTTACTTGCTGCGCATTCCCCAATGGCAGAATCGTTCGTACATCGCTGTAGATCACATTCATTCCCAGTGCCTCTGCCATTACCGATATCTGCGTGGCGATGTTGCCGTAGCCCACCAATCCCAGTGTTTTACCACGTACTTCAAAGCAGCCCTTTGCCGCTTTGGGCCAGCCACCGTTATGCATCTCCATAGATTTTTGCGGTATTTGCCGCATCAGCCCAAAAATCCCACCAATAACTAATTCTGCTACCGAACGCGTGCTCGAAAACGGTCCGTTAAAAACCGGTATTCCCATTGCTCCCGCGGTTTTTAAATCGACATTATTCACCCCGATTCCATAGCGACCAATACACACGAGTTGCGGTGCAGCGGCTAAAATCTCTTTTGTGAGTTTTGTTTTACTGCGGATGCCGACCGCAACCGCATCGGACAACTCTTTTTTTAACTCTTCTGCGGGTAACGAATCGGGAAACAGCTTTACGTTCTTAAATCCTGCTTCGGTAAATACATCGATCCCGGTTTGGGCAACACCATCGAGCAAACAGATTTTGGCGGTTTTGATATCCATACAATTGAAAAATGTTCATTCTCTATCATCTCACAATTGGGTTTTGGCGCAAGGATTTGTTTTGTTCAACAGTCGTCAACATCTAGCGAAGAACCTTTTCTGTTTGTGATTCAATCTCATCGACGAACGGGATTGTTTCGCATTGAATATCATTCATGCTGTCGACGATAAACTTCAGCTTCGTGTTGATGTCTGCGATTTGGTTTATGAGTTTCGTTTTTTGAAGTGGGTTTAAGTCATTATCTTGCAAGTGGCGATTGATTCGATTACTCGAAATGGCGTAGATCGTTTGTTTGTACTGTTCGAGAACGAGATGCGTTGAAGTATCTCTCATCAGTTCATCTGGCAGATGTGATATTTGTTGTATTTGATTGATCACCATTTGCGTGGTGCGTTCCATTTCAGAAATCGCCATCGGTATGTTGTAATCCTCTTCGTTCTCAAACGGATATTGCTGCAACAATTCAGCAAGCTCATCGCAAAGCCAGTGAAGATCTTCCGGTAAGGGTATTTGGTATTCGTAAGCGGCATAATCATCATTCTCACTTGTGAGTAATTCATCTAGGTGCGAGAGAATAAAAGCCACTCTTAAGCCAATACGATTCCCTTCCTGAAAAAAGCGATCGATATCCAGCTCGATTTGTTGATCGGTGCTTTTAAAATTTAATCGAGCCTCTTCTGATATGGCTTTAGTACCTCAAAAATACCAATCTGAAAGACGTTATAAAATTCCGTTCGTCCTCTGTAATCAATAATCGCATCATCTGATGCATAGAGATTGATGATCTCGTCTCTGCAAGCTTCTGCACGCTTGATGATTGCCGATTGAGCGAGTTGTATTATTTCGGGGTTGCAATGTTCGTACGGCGATGGATTCATCTGTGATGCGATTTCTTTTCCCGCCCACTCGAATTTCGATGCCACCTGTTGCACTTTCATTGATTTCGATACTGGCGCAGATGCTTCCATTTTGCTCTAATACGAAAAAGAGAACCGAATCTTTCTTAATCTTATTCTATGCTAATCGATACTCATTGCCACCTTGATTTTAACGCGTTTGATGATGACCGTGAATCAGTGATCGAATCCGCCATTGAAAACGATGTTGAGAAAATGGTCTCGATTGGTTGCACGGCGGATGTGTTTGAGAAAACAATCGAAATGACTCAAAAGTTTGAAGCGGTGTATGCCTCACTCGGCGTTCACCCGGATGAGGTTTCTGAGTCGTTCGATCAAGATTTTTTACTGCTCGAAGAACTTGCCCAATATCCCAAAGTGGTAGCGCTCGGCGAAACTGGCTTCGATTTTTATCGCGAAGAAAACCCCTCATACAAAATGCAATACGATTCCTTTTTGCGACACACCGAGCTCGCCAAAAAGCTCAACAAACCGGTTATCGTTCATTTGCGCAGCGCCGACGAGCAAGCACTGGAGTTTTTTGCGCAGCATCACGACTGATTCACTGCTTTTCTAGCGATTGGCAGTTCGCCCAAAAAATGTTCGATTATGGCGGCTTCATCTCGTTCACCGGTATTGTTACGTTTAAAAACGCCGCACCACAACTCCTCGAAGTGGCAAAAAAAGCCCCGCTCGATAGAATCATGGTTGAAACCGATGCACCGTTTTTAGCCCCGGTGCCCAAGCGCGGCAAACGCAACGAACCGGCATATGTACGCCACACAGCAGAGTTTTTGACGAATCATCGTGGCGAAGAGCTCGACGTTTTTTGTGAACAGACCACCAACAACGCCAAGCGGTTCTTTCAGTTCTGAGCCCATAAAATCATACTGATTCTTGATGCGCGCAGAATCGTCTATTTTCGATTATACATAATACTATTGTACACTATAGCGTCAAATATCGCTGTTGTGTACAAGAAAAATTGACCGGTATTTCAATTCGTCAAAATCAATCTGTAACTTGTAATCGTTCGTTTTCATTTTGAGCTGAATCATTCCACTAAGACCAAGAGCGACGCAAGAGGTTATGGCAAAATGTTTCTACAGATTTTAAGACATAAACGTGTATCTCGAAACCAATGAGACGTAGCGTGCTACGTCTCTACTGACTCTGCTGTTCGATTCATCTCTTCGATTGCTTTTAGGAGTTGATTCTTGTGCGATACCTCTATTGCCGCTCGTCTGATCTTCATCTCAGATCCGCCACTTTCTTGCAAAACCCTGATCAATGCTATTTGACGCTCCATCTCGGTGCGTATTTGTCCGACGCCGGTATTAATCCGCTGCTGTTTTGCCAATAAAGCCGCATTACGCGATTTAGCCAGCGCCTCATCAAGTCCTTTAAAAATATTGGGAATACCAAGTCTCATTTGAAATAGAATTATATAACATCTTTATAACGACATATGCGATTTTGGTCAATTTGTTTTTTTCGCCTAAAACTCGCTACAAGTGCATCGCAAAAAAAATGGTAAACCGCCGCAAAGCCGCATTATGAAAAGCACAAGAATTTTATTGACATAAATTATTTTATCAATATAATTCTGGTCATCTCACACCTGTTTTCAGTTAAAAAGTTTGTCGATTTGTGCGGGTGAAGTTGCTTTCTTTTCGCTTTCTGTTGCGTTGTTATGAAAGTAGTTTTATTCACGATTGCCCTCTTGTATGCGGCAAGCGGCATTATCAACACTCTTGGTTATGTACCAACCATGCGCGATTTGCGTAGAAAAATCGCCAGTGCCAACATCTACACATATCTTATTTGGACCTTCAGCCAGGCAATAGCGTTTGCCTATGCCAGTTTGGTTGTCGATGATTTTTTACTAAAATTGATCACCGGATTGAATTTCGTCTGTTGCGCAATTATCGTTGCTTTGGCGTATCGGCTGCAAAAAGCCGACTATGGCAAATCGGAAAGTGACGTTTTTATGGGTGATCCGCTGCCCATAGAAGTGGGCGAAGAACACCTGCTAAAGCCTCATGCAGAGGAGCAAGACGCCAATATTACAACTTAAAGCGAATGATGATGGCGGTAACCCCAATCGCTACCACAATCGCCAGTGTCCACGCGGCTAAAAACGGCACTTGTGGAATAAGAACCGTGATGACTGAAAAAAAGCTTAGTGCCGACAGTGCTTTAATAGGCCAGTGTGCGAGTATATTTTGCACCGGTGCCGCGCCGTGTGCGCGCTGTAAAAAGAACAGTAGCGGTGTCAGATTAACCGGATACAGCACAAAAAAGCCCGCCATCGCAATTGGCAAGTATTGCGCTGTTTCGCTTATTACAAGCACTAAACCAACAATGAACATAACCCGAAAGTTAAGTTCGAATCGTGTGGCTTTGTGCATTGTCATATCTATCGATGGTTGTGGTCGCATTAACAAATGCCCGGTGGCAATCGCCAACAGAGCTGCAATAAAACCAAGCTCTGCCGAAAGCGGTATGAACTGCGCAAAATACGAAAGCGCAATAAAGCTGATGGTTGCCGCCAGCGCACCCAACCACGGATTTGAAATAAGGTGCGAAACGGCGTACCAGCTACTCATCGCTACAATCACAATCGCCGTGCCCAAAAACGCATACGGTAAGGTTTGTTCCACAAATCCGGTGCCATAGCTTAAGCCATAAAACAGTAAGATGAGCGACGCACTATTCGGAAACCCGCTAGCAAGCGCCCCTGCTCGTTCGCCAAACCGCTGGGTTAGCCATAGAATCGAGAGCACGACGGTAAGTGTAAGACCAATTTTAAAAAGCAGCATGTGGCGCGAGTATAAATATGTAAAATCAGGCGGATAAAAACGACTCTTTCGCTGCTTTTGTGGCATGAATAATCCGTTGAAGCTTACTTTGGTCGTCTTGTTGAAACTGAGCGATTAATCTTTCGACATCCTCTTTTTCAGATTTTAACCTATCAATCTCTGCCGTGTCACTTTTTAAAGAGAAGACGCGAGAGTAATCTCCCGCATCTCTTGCAACCTCCATGTCGATTGCATCGTAAATAGCATTATTGATGCTCTCTAGCTCCGCAACAAGTCGTCTTGCAAGTTCCGGTGTTATTTGTGGCTTGTTGCAACCCTGAGACCCACGTTCGTTATCAGCCATATTGTAGGCATCGCGAAATGCTGCCACTCTTTCTGATGCAGAAGACAGTGCTGGTGGAAGAATTTCGTACAAATTCATCTGAAATCAAATAATCAAGCTACCATCATCGATTCTCTCACCGCCTTAAGCCCACGACGAACCCTTTTGAGAACATCGGGCGGCTTGCTTTCGGCGATCTCTTGTTCTAAAGTGGCCTTCTTTTCTTGCAGATAATCCGGGCTTTGTGGATTGTGTTGATTACAGATACTATAAGAATCACCAAACATTTGCTCGCGCATCAACTGATGAATAGTAAAGCCCACTTTTTCCAGATCATGATGTAACAAAGCAAGTCTTTCTCGGTTTGATTTTTCTTCGGGGGTAAGTTGAAACTCGGTTGAAAACACATCAAACTCTGCGACAAGTGCCGATACATGTGGCGGCAGGATTTCTTGGAGCTTCATGTTCAACAAAAGATTATGCTGCAGCTTCTTTCGCCTCGATCATCGACTTGATGCGCATTACCGATACCAAGCTGTCGCGGGCCGATTCTTCGAGTTTCATCGTGATAAAGCGCACGGTGTCTTTTAAATCTGGTATCATACGGTGTTCGAGGGTGTTTACGCGACGACGTGTTTTTTCGATCTCATCGGCAAGTGCCTCGGCAGCTTTTTCCATTTCGGCTAATCGGAGTAGCTTTGGAAAAAGCTCTTGCAGTTTTTCTAGCGCTACCTCAAGCGAGCTGGCGGTGCCAACCGTAGTAAAGCCGATCGTCTTGCCACTGAATTCGGCATCGAATTGAGGAATCCGCACACTCATCACATTCTTGGTTTTTACATCTAGCTCCAGTTTTGCCGTACTCGAAAGAAAAGCCGCTTCGAGCGCTCCCGGGCTCATTACCGCACCGGCTTGCAAAAAATAACGAAATACATCGCCGATCTCCGCCTCCACTTCTTGGCGCAAGGTGCGGGTTTCGCGAATAATCTCCATGAATTGCTTCATTAAACCATCGCGCTTATCTTTTAATAATTTATGACCACGCTGGGCGGTTTTTACTCTTTTACGGAGTGAAAGCAGGTTAACGCGTGTTGGGTTTACTTTTAGAACGGCCATTTCGAGTATGTCAAAAAAATCAAACGTATTTTTCCATGAAAACTTGTTTTTGACAAATGGTTTTTGCATCAATGAACTGAACTCACTTTGATATTTTTGCAACAGCCTGTTAGTATTGCACAATAAAACGCTTTGACACACTCGGTTATTGTGTGAAACACTCTGGCGCGCCCGTAACGCAGGGGCTCTGGGTGAGAAAAATGTATAAAATTGTTGATATGGCTAAAAATCTTGTCATCGTCGAATCCCCTACAAAAGCGCGTATGCTCACGCGCTTTTTGGGTAACGATTATACCGTTGAAAGCTCGTACGGGCATATCCGCGATCTGCCGAATAAAAAGGCCGATCTGCCGCCATCACAGCAAAAATTGCCCTATGCCTCACTCGGTATAGATGTCGATAATAATTTCGCACCTTTATATGTGGTGCCGCCGAACTCTAAAAAACATGTCGCCAAGCTCAAAAAAGAACTCGAACCGAATACCGTAATCTGGCTGGCAAGCGATGAAGACCGCGAAGGAGAAGCCATAGCCTGGCATTTATTAGAGGTGCTCAAGCCAAAAAAAACGAATCCGGTTAAACGGATCGTATTTCACGAAATCACTAAAAACGCGATTTTGGACGCCGTTAAAAATCCACGTGAGGTCGATACCGATCTTGTTCATGCTCAGCAGGCGCGGCGCGTACTCGACCGACTCGTCGGCTATAAACTCTCTCCCTTGCTCTGGAAAAAAATCCGCTTCGGTCTTTCTGCCGGGCGCGTACAAAGTGTGGCGGTAAAATTGATCGTCGACCGCGAACGCGAGATCATGGCGTTCAACCCCGAAGAATATTGGACCCTTACGGCGCATTTAGAAAAAGACGGGAAAAAGTTTTTGGCACAGTTTCAAAAACTCGATGGCAAAAAGTTCGTTCCGAAAACGAAAGAAGAATCCGAAGCAATCTATACCGCGATAAAAGGGCAAGATTTTAATGCCAAAGATATCACCGAAAAAGAGGTTCAACGGAAGCCATCGCCACCGTTCATTACTTCTACTTTGCAGCAAGAGGCGGCACGTAAACTCGGCTTTTCGGTTAAAAAGACGATGACACTGGCGCAAAAGCTCTACGAAGGAATCGACCTTGGCAAAGGCGAAGCGGGTGGGCTTATTACTTACATGCGTACCGATTCGACCAATCTTTCAAAAAAAGCGTTGGGCGATGCGGCATCTGTCATTAAGAAGCGTTATGGAAAAGAATACACCGAGACCCGGGTCTTTGCAAAAAAGGCAAAAGGTGCCCAAGAAGCCCATGAGGCAATCCGTCCAACCGAACTGAGTCGTACACCCGAACAGGTATTCGATCTGCCAAAAACCAAGCTCGACCCCGATGCACGTAAGCTCTACGAACTGATTTGGCAACGCACCATTGCCAGCCAAATGGCAGCTGCCAAATTGGCGCAAACCGGAATCGATTTCGAGGTTATTGGAAAAAGCGGCGCAAAAAAGTCGCACATTTTCCGCTCTACCGGGCAAAAGATTATCTTCCCTGGTTTTTTAAAAGTCTACGCCGAAGGACGCGACGATGAGATCAACGAAAACGAAGAAGCGATTTTGCCGGAGATAAAACAAGGTGAAGATATCAGGCCCCAAAAAATCGATCAAAAGCAGCATTTTACCAAGCCGCCCCCACGTTATACCGAGGCGAGTCTTGTTAAAAAAATGGAAACCGAAGGTATCGGTCGACCATCGACGTATGCTCCGACCATCACCACAATCATCTCGCGCGGATACGTGCGCAAAGAAGGGCGCCAGCTTGCTCCTACCGATACGGCGTTTGTGGTTACCGATCTGCTTGCTAAGCATTTTAAAGACATCGTCGACTTAAAATTCACCGCCCACATGGAAGAAAAACTCGACGGCATTGCTGAAAAGAAAGAAGACTGGGTGCATTTTTTAGATGCTTTTTATAAGCCATTCATGCGAACCGTTGAGGCGGGTGAAGATATTCCGCGAGGAGAAGCGAATCAAACTCGTAAGCTCGGTACCTGCCCCGATACCGGCAAGCCGATTTTCGCAAAGCTTGGTAAATACGGTGCTATGCTACAACGAGGCGAAACCGAGAGCGAAGAAAAACCCGATTTCGCGCCACTTCTCAGCCATCAGATGCTCGAGTCGATCACGTTTGAAGAAGCACTGCATAACTTTCAGCTTCCCCGCAACCTTGGCGCCGCCAAAGACGGTGAAGACATCATCGTAAGTGTTGGGCGCTATGGTCCTTACATCAAACACGATACAACGTTTGTCTCGATCTCCGAAGACGACCTTTTCACTATTACTTTCGAAGAAGCCTTGGGCAAGATCAAAGAGAAAGCCGAGCAGCAAAAAAACCGTATTATCAACGAATTCCCCGATGTAAAGATTCAAGTCCTCAACGGGCAATACGGCCCCTACATCACCGATGGTAAAAAGAACGCAAAAATCCCCAAAGACGTAGATCCGAAAACCCTCAAAAAAGCCGACTGCCAAAAGCTCCTCGCCGAAGCCCCGGTGCGTAAGTTTCGACGGCGTAAGTCGTAGGTTTTCCGGCCGATTTTCGCAAGCCAAACAGGCGACTCTCACTTTTTGATGTCATTTGCCGGTTTTGCTAGTCACCTAAAATCAGCGCATCACCGCTTTCGGCCGGCTCGCCGCCACCAAACGTGTTCGAACCTAAAACCGAGCCGTCGGTGTTGAGCGAGCTATCTACATTATCCATGCCGCTGCCAACCTCCCACCTGGTGCCATCATTGCCACTATCGGCGTTTACCACTCCCGGTCTGCCACTACACTCAAAATCATCGCAGCCTTCTTTTGAGCTGCTGTTTCCTTTATTCTCGAAATTAGCGCTTATTTCGTAGTACTGCCCTTTAATAGAGGTTTTGGGGTCTTGTGCGACGCCATATGTGTAGTTGAATTGGGTTTGTGAATCGCTTTGCCCTGCTTTTGGGTCTTTTGGAATGCTTACTAAATATTTTTGCGAAACCAGCAGGGCTTCTACTTCGTCTGCCCGCGCATAATAACTGAGATCGGTATAATACTGCTCTGAGGCAAACTTGAGCGCCATTACATCTTGCTCACGAATCGAATCGCGAGCTTTTTGTTGCGAAGATCGATAGGTGGCAGTCGCACCGGTTACCATAATCCCAATAACTGTGATTACAACCAAGAGCTCTATTAGGGTAAAGCCGGAGATGCTAAAAAGAGATTTTTGTCGCATATTTTCTTTGTATTTTACCTTTTTTCGTTGATTTTTTCAATATCCATCTTCTGTCTTCGTCAGAAGCGGCGATTTGTCAGAAGCTATAAAATATGAAAAACTGCATCCGATTTTTCTACAACTCTCGTGCAAAGCACAGAAACAGCACTATTCATCGGTCGGTTTCAGCCGTTTCATTTGGGTCACTTAGATGCTGTGCGCCAGATATTTGCCGACAATATTGAATTTCTGATCATCGGCATTGGTTCCGCCGAACAAAATCTTACTCCCGATAACCCATTTACCGCCGGTGAACGTTTTACGATTATCCGCCAATCACTAATTGCAGCTGGTATTGATCCGGCATTATTTACGATTGTACCGGTGCGCAATATCAACAACTATGCCCTATGGCCACGGCACACCGAGCTGCTTGTACCTGAGTTCAGTAGGGTTTACTCTGGCTCCCCATTGGTTCGTCATCTTTTTGAGCAGTACTCGAATAAGCAGGTGGTTGCACTTAACGATACCACCGGTATTTCCGCCACATTAGTTCGTCAATCAATCCTCGATCAGGATGATCTATGGCAGCGAATGGTGCCTCTGCCTGCTAAAGAATGGCTCATAACAAATGCTGCTGCTAAGCGCCTGGCGAATATCGGCGATACGGCGATTTCTAAAATATCTGAATAAAAATGGCTACAAAAAGTACATTCAATACAAAGAACTTTGATACCCTTGCAAAGCATCTTCAAATGCAAAAAGTCGCCGTTACTCCTACCGACACTATTCCCGGTTTTACGGTTGATGCACGATTTGGCAATGCACTTGCAGAAATTACTCGTCTAAAACGTCGACCACCAGAAAAGCCATTCGTCCTTCTTGCCGAAAATATGAATATGGTCGAGTCTTTTGCAGAGTGCTCTCGTTTGGCAAAGCATTTTGCGAAAATCTTTTGGCCAGGTCCACTTACCATGCTGCTTCCACGAAAAGAAAACACACTCCCGGATTTTTTCCCAAATGCGCCGGAGTTCGCGTTTCGGGTCCCGGGTAATAGTTCATTATTACAATTCTTACAGCTTTATCAACACCCGCTTACTTCTACCAGTGTCAATTTTTCTGGCGAATCACCATTAACCGATTTTGCAGCCATCTTCGACAGATACCGACAAGAAGACATCGCCGTATTTTCGCAAGATGAAGCGACAAATCAAACTATTGAAGACATGGCGAGCACCATTGTGAGAGTCAATGGCGACAGTTGGGGGCTCGTACGACAAGGATGTATACCAGAAAATAAAATTAAAGATGCGCAACTAAAAATTTGAAACGCAGGTGTAATTCTGTTTTTTGCCTTTCATAAAGCGAATCTCTACACTTTTCTTGCTTTTTTGGCTGCGTTGTTCAAAGTGAAAAAATCATTATCCTTGACGGCGTAAAACACGTGAACTAAGCTGAAAGATGATAATTTTGTGTCGCTATTGAATAAAAATACTGTTCAAACGAAAAAGCGATGCCTACATTCTGCCCTTTTACATATTCGTTGCCTCAGGTGAATACACTTACTCATCAGCCGATTTTACTGAATGAAGTCTTACAGGTTCTCGACATAAAACCCGGTATGGTCGTCATCGACGCCACGCTTGGTCTTGGTGGGCACAGTAAAGCTTTTGCCAATGTCGTTGGTAAAACCGGTAAGGTTTACGCGTTCGACTGGGATGCCCGCAATATTGCCATCGCCAAGCAGAATCTTGCTTCGTTTGATAATATTGAGTTCATTCAAGCCGAATTCAGCTCGATTGTGCATGAATGCAATATGAGAAACGTCGGCCATGTCGACGCAATCTTTTTCGACCTTGGTATCTCCTCGGCTCATCTTGATGATGCCGAACGCGGTTTTTCATACCGATTCGATGCTCCGCTCGATATGCGGATGAATTCAAAACTCCAAACAACGGCCGCCGATCTTTTAGCAGATACTTCTCAACAAGAGTTGGCAAGAATCATCTATGTCTACGGACAAGAGCGATTCTCGCGCCAAATCGCCGCCGAACTGGTCGCCCGTCGAGAGCAGCATCCTGTTTCTACAACCGGAGAGCTGATGGAAGTGATCGAAAAGACCGTGTATCGTTCACCGAAAAAAGCAGCTTCTAGAGTGTTTCAAGCATTGAGAATCGCCGTAAATGGTGAGCTTGAACAGCTTGAAACCGCATTGCCATTGGCATGCTCATTGGTTAAACCCCAAGGACGCATCGCCACTATCACCTTTCACTCGCTCGAAGACCGCATGGTAAAGCAATTCTTCCGTGCAAAGGAGCAATCAGTCGAACAGCAATGCAGCTGGCAACGAATCAATAAAAAAGTCATCATCCCAACATATGCCGAGCAACAGGATAATCCTCGTGCTCGTAGTGCAAAACTCCGCGCTCTAGAAGCGTTTCCTTTCTCTCCCACTCCGTGATCAACCTTGCACCCAATGCCGAAAACCCCACTCGCGTCTCAGTTCGCAAGCGCCCGTTATCTCAGCGGCTTGAAATGAGCGTAGGTGCCTTTTTGTTTATTAGCATTGCGGTGATTGGTTTGTTCTCACTTTTGTTTCTTTCGCACGTTAATCGCAACGCCACTGTAGGGTACGAACTCAAAGGGCTTGAGGTAGAACGAAAAGAGCTGATGCGCCAGAACGAGATACTCTCGATGCAGATCGCCGATTTACAAACATTGGCCGCCATGGATAATGATGAAACGATTAAAACCATGGTTAAGGCCGAGCGTCCGAAATACATTCGCTACGATACCGCGGTTGCTTTGCTCGATGAAGAGCTGATGCCCGATTCGTAAGAGAGAATGCTATCTAGTTTTTAGAGCACCCTTGCTCAAGAGGTGGTTTATTTAGTTTTCAATGTGGCCCATTCGCTTTGGCAGTGGTTCCGCATGTGTTTGAGGTGCGCCCTGCCTTCTGCGAATGTACAAGGGTATCCTTCGAGTGCATCTTGCATGCGATGCAAGGCAAGTCTTTCGAAATACAGTCTTGAGCGATGGGGCATCCAATCATCTTTTTCGCCCTGGTAATTCTGATAGACTTGTTTTACAAATGCCTCGCCGTAATGCCAGAGGAGTGCAAAATCACAAGCAGGATCACCTATCTTTCGATCGCTAAAATCTATAACAGCAATGCTGGAATCAACCTGATTCCATAGGAGATGATCTGGTCCAAAATCATTATGGATGAGAACATGGGTGTGATTGCTTTTTTCTAAGATGTTAGCGTATCGCTCTAAAAATTGTTCAACGAGAGAGACCTCCTCATGGTTTAGGTGTGAAGATAGCTTTTGATGCAGGATCTCAAGGTATTCCCAATGGGGAGTTTCTGCTTCTGTGTCCGGGGCACAACCTTGAAGGCTTTTTTGAGAGGTTTTATGGATCGCTGTTAAAAAGTCTGCGAGTTGTTGTGCGATAGTTTGGCTTTTTTTAGGCGAGATATCGCTGAAGAGTTGAGTATTGAGCTGTTCTCCTTCAAGCATTCTGTAGCCGGCGAATGAATCTTTTTTGGCAAAATAATGATATTCGGGTATTTTCAGGGGAAGGTTTGGCTTAAGGATTTGTAGGAGCTCGATTTCTTTTTTTAGTAGACTTTCATATTCTCTGTTTCGCGGAAAACGAAACACGATTTCATCGTTAATGAAAAGAACGACATGGTCCCAGCCTTCATCGTTCATAATAGATGAATTGATGATTATTTCAGGAAATTCTCGCGTTATTCGTTGCTCATATGCTTGTTGCTGGTCATGCTCCTTTCTTGCAAGATTCATATGATTAAACGGCAACTTCCCAGCTTACCGGGTTCGCAAACAAGTTGCTTTTTTCTAGCGTTTCAATCGGTCCTTCTGCCACGCTCCAAGCAACGCCAAAGCGAACTTTGGCGTGTATGCCCAAGTGCTTTTGTAAGAGTTCGGTCTTCTCTTCACCAACAATGTCATCTCGCTCAAAAGCGTAAAACGTATTTTGGAGCAAAGGATTGCTGGTTTCTTCGAGATTTTTACCGTTTGCTTTGTAGAAATTGCCATTGATCTTCGCATGTAGCGTCTCTTTATTCGGGTTGTGAAATTCGTCGGCCGCGACCAGTTTTTTTGCGAGTTCCATCGTATCCCCGGTCGTCATAATCCCCCAGAATAGGCGACGCTCAAGCGATATTCGATCATCTTTAAAAATACGCTTTGCCGTTTTTTCAATGGTTTTTTCGGCGTTATCGGTAATTTTCAACTGCACAAAGAGCTCAATGTCGTAGTCAGTTTTTTCGGCACCTTCAGCCACAGTTGTGTCATCGCAATTACTGGTTGTGGTTGACTCAGTTTTTCGCTCAAAAAAGCCATGTAAAGCACTAAAAAAAGAAGGGCTATCTTTACTTCGTTCGGGGTGCGGCATCATTGCCATTACATTTCCTTGCTCGTTGCACAGCGCCGCCATGCCCAGCACCGAACCATTCGGGTTTATTGGAAAGTGCTCATCAATATTTCCCTCGGCATCACAATAGGTGAGGCAGTTAAGTTTTTTTTCTTTTATCTGCTCTAAAACCTCATCTGTTACGGTGAATCTGCCTTCACCATGGGCGATCGGCATTTTCAAAACACCGTCAAAGCTCGCCCAAGCCCCTTTAATCCCAGTCGGTTTTACATGTACGAAATCATGAAAATAACCGCTGCCTAAAATCCCTGTTTCGTCTTGTCGGCGATTGCGAGCCAAAGCCGAATCGAGCCTTACGCCATTTATGCCCGGCACCAAGCCGATTTCTACCAGAACCTGTGCGCCATTACAAATCCCCAATAGCGGCTTCCCCTCTGCTGCCATCTTTTTTAAGACTTCTGCCACAGGGTCGGCGGCAGCAATAACCCCACTTCGACCGCGGTCTTCGAACGAAAAACCACCGGCGATAACTATTCCATCGCTTTCGTAAATTTCTTGAGGATCATCATTCCATTTCATAATCCTAGAAGCAAAACCCGCCTCGCGCAAGGCACGAGCGGTTTCGGTTTGGCAGTTGGTTCCGGGGAACGCTAAAACATTGATATTTTTCATGAGTAGATTATCGGTATTTTTATGGCAAAAATCAACGCACTTGTTTATTTTTTTTTACCAAGAGGCAATTTTCCCAGTTTTCGCTAAAGCCCATTTGGGTGAGATCGATATGAGATTTTCTTAATAGTTTGATTAGATCTTCGATGAGTGTAGGCCCAGGACTTATCACATTCAGCAAATGTGATATAACAAGAAAACCGTTGAATAACCTACCATGATGCGAGAAGCAAGAGTTGCCACGTGGGATTTTGATTCTTTTGAGATTCCGATTCCATAGTCGTTCGTGATGCGCGCAGATGTTTCGGATATCGAGCAGGAGAATTACCCAAGATATGATTATTACTTCGTTAAACCCGTAATGTTTTGCTACAGCCTTTTGATGATGACGTTTCAAGTTTTTGAAGAGTTTTATCACACACCCAAATGGAACCACTTCCATCAGCATCCAGCTCGGCACATGTTCTTCATCGTATTTTCGATAATAATATTCTATCATACCGCTCTTGTACTTGTGCCTGTTCACATCTTTTTGCAATCGATTTAATTCTGCAGTGTGTACAAAGTTCTCTCGGAAACAACTCGGGTTGGTGTACCAAAAAGGACTGCACTCGTTCGACATGTGGTCGGTAACAAGTGTTTTTAGTGATAGTTCGATTCTTTCGATGGCATCGAAACAGATTGCTCGTAATTTCCTATCTAAGGAATAGAGCTTGATTATTTCTTCTATGGTGATGTTTTAGTGAAAATGATTGTTTTGTAGATTTTGAAAGGTTTTAAAATAAGCTGAGAGATGATAATAGCCGATGAATTGGAGCTTATTTATGGCATAATCCATGTTGTTGATAATCAGCCCCCGGCTTTTCAAAAGCTGTATTTGCTCAATAGTAGATAATGCGGTTTTATCGTATTTACCAGTCGGGCTGCTATTGCGATCACTTGACATTGACTGATTTTAAAAATATAATAGATGTAGAAGTTAGCACCCCTCACGCCTCTTTACAATGCGCACCCCGAGGGGTCATTTCTTACATGGATCATGTCATTTTTCAGTGAGCGATTCAAGCATAACAAAAAGAGACAGGTCGGCGAATCGACCTCTTAAATTTGTTGCGATCATAGATAACCCCTAGAAATACGCGAGTGGATTCTTTTTAGTGCCGTTTACAATCACCTCGAAATGCAAATGGATTCCGGTTCTTCCGTACACACGCCCGGTATTCCCCATATAACCGATTGCCGTACCGCGGCCGACTTGGTCGTTTACGTTCACATACATCTCACGTAAATGAGCGTACAGTGTGCGCATTCCGTTGCCATGGTCGATGATTACTACATTTCCGTAGCCACCGTTCCAGCCCGATGCAGCCTTGATTACTGTGCCACCTTCGGCTGCCCAGATCGGTGCACCGCCGCCTTGGGCGATATCGACCGCGTAATGACCATAATGGTAGAACTGAGTGTATTTGCCTTGGGTTGGGAACAAAAGCTGACCAAAGGTTTCTTTTGCAGCGGGTACGCCAGCATTTTGCACGAATACGGTATTGTTTCCGCCGCCGCCCGTTGCTTTTACAGGTGTTGGCAGTGCGGGCGCCGGTGGCGCTTTTTCGGCTCCGGGAATAATCAAACTTTGACCGCTACGAATTACCGCGTCGGCAATAAGTTCGTTTTGCTGCTTTATCTTCTCGATCTCAACATCGTATTCGGCGGCGATCTCGCTTAACGTCTCGCCTGCTTCAACGTTATGAATCAGTCCGTCGGTTGCCGGAATCATCAAAGTGCTACCGGGTCTTAGGCGTTTTGGATCAGGAAAATCATTGTTCTGCTGAATGGTGCTTTGGGTAACACCGAACTTTTGTGCAATGCCGCCGATCGTATCGTTTGGTTGAACGGTGTATTCTATTGCTCCCCCAACGTCGCTGCGGTCACCGACTTCGGTCCATACTTCGGGCTTGAGCATAAAGCCATCATCGCTAAAAATGATTTGTTCTGTCGGAAAATTATTGAGCATTGCGGCATCGGCCATGTAGAGCGGGCTCGAAACGGCAAAGCGCGGGATAATCGAAAAGAAGAATAACCCAAGAGTAGAAAGGGTTATAACTCGCCAGAAAAAGACACGTTCTACCTGCTTAACGCTTTGGCGCAGAAAGACACTCTGTGGAACATAAAAGGTTCGTTCGTGTCGTTGTTTACGAGCTTTCCTGATTCTGATGTTATGGAACAAATCGAGGAAAAATTTCATTCATTATGCTACATGTTGCCTCTCCTATTTTCACCATTCTAGATGATTGTATGAAATTGTTTATTAAAAATCAAGCCCCCCGCCTAGCTCGAAACATAATCAGGTAAAATGTCAATAATCCGCCAGTTACAGTAAAAAAGCCAAATGTACTCACTTCAACGGCAATTGCGGCATGCGGAATCTTCGCTAGCGTTTTTATTAAAACCAAGCTTAATTGTAGAATATTCCAACTAAAAAAGCCGAACAGGTGCCCGAGCATTTCCGAGAACAACCCCAGAAAGCCCGATAAAAACGCAACCAACATCGCCGGGGGGATAAATGGCGCCACAATGGCATTGGCAAGGGGTGAAATCACCGATACTTCGCCGAAAAGATACATCAATAGTGGTAAAACACCAAGCTGCGCCCCGATTGTAGCGGCGAGGAGCTCGGCCCAAAAGCGGCTGCCGAGCTTCTCTTCTATATAGTCCGAGATAGGCGTGGCAAAGGCGAGCATGCCCAAAACGCCACCGACCGAAAGCTGGAACGAGGGGTCGTACAACAAGATCAACGGCTTCCATAGTACCATGATGAAGATGGTGATCAGCAGTAGATCGCCGCCAACCGCTTGTCGGCCACTATGGATCACGAACATACCAAGCGCACCCATTATGGCGGCGCGAATAATACTGGCGCCACTGCCGACAAAAATCACAAAGAAGAAGAGCATCAGCAGGGTAAAGCCGAGTCGTACCCGAAGCGGTAGCCACGAAAAAGCAAAAAAGATCGCCAAGATCACAATGGTGATGTTGTAGCCCGAAAGCGCCAGCATGTGCGAAAGACCGGTTATGCGAAAGGCATCTTCCCATTTTTGCGAAAAACCGCTGCGGTCTCCCACCAAAATACCGGCGGCAAAAGCCGAAGCCGGCGCGGGGATGTATTTTTTGAGTGACAGATCGAACCTCACCCGTAAATCGTAGAGCGGTGAATAGAGCAGGTGGTGTTTTTGTCTTCCTGTTTTTTCGATTCTAGGAAAATTCATCACCGAAAAGATCTGCTCACGCGCTAAGTATTTTTGATACGAAAACTCATCACTTTCAAATGGTTTGATCAATCTGCCGGTAATCCTCAGCTCGTCACCATACGCTACTTCGGTGCGTTCAGAGAGGGTTACGAGCACCTTTCCTGTCACTTCTGCTAGGCCTTGTTCATCAATCATATCCGTTACGCTCACAATCCATTTTGTGGTGTTATAGCGTTTATCGGGAAAATGCTCTATATAACCGATAAAGGTGACTTCGGTGCCATCTTCGGTGGCGAGGGTGCCAATATCATCTATCGGGGCCGATTCATGCACAGTGCCCAGCCGTAAGCCACCCAGCAGCGTAATCAGCATCATTAAGACCGCATACAACAGCCTTTTGTCTTTTGCGTAATAAATGCCAATGCTCCCACTCACAAACGATGCAAACACAACTCCCAAAAACCCAAAGGTTGTTGCGGCAAATACGCCCGCTAAAAAGCTCAAGTAGATCAGCCGCAAACAAATCCTGCGTGTCATGCTTTGCGAAAAAGGAATTCATACTCACCCCTTTGTGCAAGCAATTGGGTTATGCCTGCTGTGCCCCCCGAAATCGCCACCAGCGACAAGATCAACCACATAGCATTAAACGGTGATTGTTCGGGGGTACTTAACGGTGCCACTGGCACACGGATATGAATCAGGGTGTTGTCATCGACATAGGCTTCAACTTCTTGCCCAATAGCCAAGAAGCGCCGCAGAGTCTGCTCATCAAAATCTTCGCTTAAGAAAAAGGTTTCGGTGCCCGCTTTTGTCTCGATCTGTATTCCGGCATCGGCAAACCCTACAAAAACGCCATTGATGATGCGGAGCTCTGCTTCTTCCAAACTTGGTGGGATATAGGGCGGACGATATTTTCGTTTACGCGAACTCCCCTTCTTCGTTTTTTCGGGTATTGCAGGTGCTTCGCCGCCATACCACGCTCCCGATTTCGCTTTTTGCCAATCGATTGTCGAAAGAACTTTTCCTTCGCTATCGAGCAGTTGAAGCAATTCTGTTGTGTTGCGCAAGGCGGGGATCATCTCACTGCTGAGCACCTTGCGCTGTCCGACTTTAAACGTCATTTCGGGCAGTTCAACCGTCTCTTTTTCGGTCTTCAGTTGCATCCCTTTTGCAATGCCGTCTCTCGTACCGGTATTTTTTATTATCACCAACTCGCGGTTTTTATCGTTGCCGCTTGGGTTCGGCAGTACCGCTATAATTTCTATCGAATCGAGCCATAGGTCGCGGTAATTCTCACTTATCGTAAAATCGGTGATCTGCAAAAAAACCTGCGCATTGCCGCCCGGCGGGATGATTACCGCATCGGCATTGTGGGTACCGTTTTCGATTCGTGGAATCGCCTCGATCGAAAAGTTGCCTGCATCATCTGCCATGCCGCTTACTACTTGCTTTGTTGAGTGAAGTACGAGTTTGATTTCGGCAAACGGGATTGTTTTGCCTTGAATCTGCAAACTCCGTTCAACCTCGTGGATCGCCACTTCTGTGTTGCGACGCAGGTAGGTTTTGTAAAAGTTTTGCGCCACAACATCATTTTTATTCGAAACTTGCGGGTCGAGCCCTAATACAACTTCTACCGAATCCGGAATACCGTCAAAATCACTATCGGCGGCAGGGTCGCTACTGGCGATGATATTTTTGGCATTCGGCGTTGGGTACGGGGTCGGCTCATACTCCCCTGTCACATTTCTGGCAAATGCAATGCCATCTTCGGCTTTTTTAAGTCGAAGTGATTGTTGCACGCCATTAATAATGTCGAATACAGTAATAGTCAGATCACTATTCCTTAGCGGCATGTCGTACACTGCCGTAAATTCCCCATCTTTGATATCATTTACCAAGGGGCTGATTTCGTCGTTGACCGCAACCATAAACTGCTGTTTAGGGCAGTTCTCTTTTGTACAGGTGAGTTCGAAAAACTCGTTGCCGTTATCTGTGCCTTTTGGGTTTGCCAGTATTTCATTTACCACCAAATCTAAATCACCCGACGTAAATTCTTCGTATTGCGGGTCTTTCACTGATGTGCCGGTGCGGTTCCACGCGTCTACTAATGTGATCTGTTTGATTCCCACGCTTTTTACAAGTACACCGCTTGCCGCCTGAGATTCAAGCATCGTTTCGTTCGGTGCATATTCTTCATCATCCACCACTACGCGAAACCCGCTCATTGGCACGCTTTTACCTTCATTTATAATGACGATTAAGAAATGGGTTTCTGTTATTTGGTATACCTTATTAATCGTCAGTTCGGTGTTTTCAATGTGTATTGGCGGCGCCGGATTCGGTGCAGCGAGTGTTACGGGTGCGGCAAAGTAATCGTATTCCATCAGCCCTGTGTTTTTGCCGGTTGCACTTAATGATGTGTTTTCATCGAGCAGATTTGAATCGGCACAAATATTTTCACTAAACGGATGCACGCCAGTAATCTTCTTCGAACGGATTAAGAATACCAAGTCATCTCTTTCACCTGGCGAAAAGCTATCGTTGCGGTTTGCGATACAAACCGCATCAATCACCTTATCGCGCGAATCTAACAAAAATACGGTTTCATCGGTGCTGGTCAGCCCTTTTTTAGCAGTGTCGAAATAATGAGTGCCATCCTTAAAATATGGCTTTGTATCAGGCGAATCGAACCGTAATACGACACGCTCGCCACTGGCGACAAAACTGTCTTTGCCAAACTCATAAACCACATCATCATCGGCTATTCGAATACCGATCAGATCGGTATCGCACTTTTTACATTCCAACTCGATAAAATCCGGTTGGCCCTTAAAATGCACTTCGCTGATCACCATCTCAACCTCCTCCGCTTTTACCGAGGTATTGAGTGCCTTGGTTTGCACCGGTGGCACACTTTTTCGTTCTTCTTTTTCTTGCGGTTTGGGGTCGGTGAACATGTTCGGTTTGCCCGGGGTTGCCGTCGCGGTTTTTTTGTAGCCATCATCGAAAACGGCGTAGGCTATACCTTTATCCAATTTCGGAAAATCATTTACCTTAGCGATAATCCGCTCATCGGGTAATACCACTTTTACCGAGTCGCCGCTGTTGTTGAGTTTTGTCTTCCAGCCCAAAATCTGCAGATATTGATTCGGCGCGATCAATGTACCCTGTGCAATCGTAAAAAACTCGCCGGTGTTATCGTAAAGACGTAAGCCGCCCAGGTGCAGGTTTTTGTCGCTGTTACTTAAAATCTCGATCCATTCCACCTCTCCCTCTATTGGGTTTGAATACACTTCACTTACAATAATCTCACCTTTTTGTGGCAAGGGTTCGCTTCCTTCATATAAAAAATCTTCCACAACTTCTTCGCCCGGTTTGATTACATTCACTGCGCCGGGTGTTGGTATTCCTATTGTTTGCTCAACGAACAACCATGAATCACCTTTTTTGGTGGCTGGCAACTCATTTGCTGCAACCAGAGCGACATCATTCGCCATTATGCGAACGGTGTCGCCACTATTATTAAGCTTGCTGCCCCAGCCCGATATCACCACGAATTGGTTTGGTAGAATCGTTGCATTATCGGCAAAACGAAAGATCTCGCCCACTGCATCGAACACGGTCACATCTTTTAATGTCCTCTCTTCGACGGCAATTGACTGTATTTCAATCCACTCTTCCTCACCGGCAACAGGATTGGCGACCGCTTCGCTTAATACTAATTCTCCGGGTGCAATCGGTTGCAATTGCATATCCTCATCATCGGTTTCGGGTGGATCATCTTCGCCGATCGGCTCATCTTCAGGTTCTTCGCTCGGCGGATTCGGCTCGGCATCATTATTCTCGGGATACAAAACTTCACCCTTCTCTAAAACACCAAACTCAATCACCTCGGCAACAATCTCGTCGTTCGGATTTTCGATGAATACTGAATCGCCACTGTTGTTGAGTTTGTTCCCCCAGCCGCTAATCGTGAGTTTGCCGTGCGGTGGCAGAGTGGTTTCGGTGGTGAATGAAAAAATCACTCCGACCTCGTCATGCACGGTAAAACCGGTGAGCAGCGTTATATAATCTACTGTCGATTGAATAGTGATCGATTCCTGCTCGCCGGCAAGCGGATTGCTAACGAGTTGAAATATCGTGATTTCGCCCGGCTGGGCGAATTGTGGTGAATCGATTCCTTCTTCCGTTGTATTATCTGTCTGATTCGAATCTGGTTCATCTTCCTCTGGTTCGACCTGCTCATCTGCAGGTGGTTCTTTTGTCTCATCGGTAGGATCGGGCGGTTTTTCTGGCGAGACATCGTTGTCTGTCGTATCTTGAATTATATCTTCATCAAGCGGTGTTTCTGCTGTCGGTTCGGTGTCTTTGTTTGTATCTTCTGCTTTTAGCTCCGGTATGGCGGCACACGGAAAAATCGCGAAAAACGCGACTGTGAAAGTCATAATTAATGACAGAAATCTCATTTAAAAATGTAGTTGATTATGGCGTGTTCGGGAGGTGCAAAACATCTAAAGCTTTGTCGTTGTTCGTGCGATACAAAATTGTTGTAATGCCGTAGCGGGCAGTGAGCTTCTGTAAAAAAGTTTGTAATCGGGGTAGGTTGCTCGAATTCGTATATTCGTACGTAAGCACCGGTTTTTTCAAAAGTTTGAACTTTTTCAAAGCCCTGATGCGGCGCTGATATGTTGCCGTGCTTGTATCGAATACGAAGCTTTCAATCGCTAAGGCATCGATAATATCGGTAAAGCGTTTGCGCCATTTTGCGGAGGCATCGATTAAAATGCCCGAGCCGTTTTCGGCAATGATGATATAATTCTGCCCAGCTTTGCGACGTGCGTAGTATGCGGTTTTGGCGACCAGTGTCGCCATTTCGTTGGCGGCTTTTTGCCGCGTGCCACTGAATGTATTTGTGTAAAAAGCATCAATCCCCGCCAAATACACCCCGTCGAATTCCAGTTCGATTATGCGGTTGAGCATGGGCTCAATCGCCAGATCCCACCAGTCGCGCTTGTAATATTTCGCCTCGAATCTGCCATTCCACCCCGGTGTTTTTTCGCCGACTAATGCAGCATTGCCACTCGGGCAGGTATTTATTTGTTCGAACGTACGTTTTTTTGTGTTGTAGCTGAGCTCATAGCAATCTTCTTGTTTTGGTTGCTGCCACTGACTGTTCCAGTAAAAGCGCTTCATTTCGGCAAAGCCGAGCGGCAAGTATGCAATCACCTTTTTTCCGTTTTGCTTCATCTGTAATACTTCTTCTTTGCTAATGCCCCCTTGCAATCCGCCATCCTCTGCGTAATCGATCACCACTAGGTCGTGGGTCGAATCCGCGATTTTCTCAACATCTATTCTACTGAGCTGAATCCCCCAGCTGTCGATATTTTCATCAATGCCATCTGCCCTTACAGAAGAAGGGTTTAGCAGCAGACAAAATGCCGAGCAAATCAGAAAGAATGTATATCGTTGCATCTATTGATTAGTTGTTATAAATATGCCATAAATATCATTTAACAGCCAGCTGTTTTTCTGCCATTGAGTCTGATTATCAACTTCAGCAGCATCGTTTTGCTGATTTGGCTTAATATGAACTCCAGCTATGGGGATTATCTTTTGTTTTTGAGAAACTTGATGGTTATTACATTTTCAATAATCACATACAAAAATACTACATGTAAACGTGCTTAGCCGCATTGGTGTAGTAATTCTAGATCTTGGAACGATCTACTCTTTATAATACGCCTCACCAGTTAGTTTGATAATATCTTCACTTGCTTCGGCGTAGATTCTGGCAATTTCTAGTAGGTTATAGCGCGAATCTGTGCTTTAACATACTGGAATCAACTATTATCTTTTGCCGAGACATTTAAGAGACCCCGGTATTTTTATCCCCCGCCAAAACCCCACCAGATAAAAAACCGGGGAAGCACACTTTTTGCATTCGTTTATTATGGAGAATTCTCGTTCCCGCCAGAGCTGGGATGTCTGCATTCGACACCTGGATTGTTAAAAAGTATACCTAACGCATTCGCAAGATGTGAGCAGACTCCCTGCTCTATATGTTTCTCAGAGTGATCTATTGGCCACTGCGCTTATCTGCCAACCCCAGTAATTTGTTGCGCCGAATGCTCTTTTCGATTGTTCGTGCTTCTTGTAGCAATTTGCCATGCGATCCGCCGGTAAGATAAAACGTGGCATCGGCATAGTCCCGGTATAATTCCTCACGTTCTTGCCAAACTTCTTCCAGTTCTTCGGCTATCGATTGGCCGGTAAGACTGGGCCTGTTTTTGTTCTGCTTCGACTTATTGAGTCTTGCCACTAAAACCTCGATCGGCACATCTAAAAAAAAGACAAAGCCATTTTGCTGTAGCAATTGCATATTCTCTTCGCGTAACACTACACCTCCGCCGGTAGAAATTATCACTCCTTGCTTTTGCGACACCTTGCGACAGGCTTCTGTCTCTTGTTGGCGAAAATACTCCCAGCCCTTATCAGAAACAATATTTGCGATTTTCGTGCCTGCTTGTTCGACAATCACCTTGTCGGTGTCGAAGTGCGGTACCTTGAATCTTTTGGCGAGTAGTTTGCCTATCACCGATTTACCCGAAGCGCGCATGCCGATCAAAACGACATTCTTCATCTTAATCGGTTTTCGCAAGGGTTTCGTATGCCTGCCAAAACTCGGGGTAAGTTTTTTGGACGCAATCGGGATTTTCGATCTGTACTCCCTCAATCACCGTACCAAGTGCCGCAAAACTCATTGCCACGCGGTGATCATCATAAGTATCGATCATCGCCCCGTGGAGCGCGGTTTTGTCGCCGTCGATCTCTAGGGTATCGGCGGTGGCTTTTACACTTGCCCCCATTCGCTCTAGGTTTAGGCGTAGGGCTTCTATGCGATCGCATTCTTTGTCGCGCAGTGTCGAAAGCCCGGTCAACACACTCTTACCGTTCGCCAAAGCGCAAACGGTGGCTGCGGGCAAGGCAACATCAGGCATGTTCGAAAAGTCGTACTCACCCAAAGGCTGCAGCTCTTCTTGCATTACAATTTTTATCCCGTTTTCGGTTTCGCGCACCACCGCTCCCATTTTACGTGCCACTTCAACAAAGCGCGCATCGCCCTGAATACTTTTGAGCGGGTAATTTACAAGCTCTGCTTCGCCACCTGCGGCAAGTACCAACGCCATAATATGAGCTGCCGAGCTGGCATCACCCTCAACGGTTATGTCGGTTCCGCTGTAGCGCTGAGGCTCTATTTCAAACTCAAGGTCGTTCAGGCGTTTTATAAACACTCCAAAATGCTCGATCAACTTAATTGTCATTTCTAAATACGGTTTCGAAACCAGTGGCGGTTCAATGTTTAAATGCACTCCCCTATTCGTCAGCGGGGCAATGTGCAAAATCGCCGAAAGAAACTGGCTCGAAATCTTCCCCGAAACCTTACATGCTCCTCCGGGAATGGTGCCTTTTCCAGCAACGAACACCGGCGGGTATTTATTTTTTTCCGCCGCTGTGATTTCTGCGCCCAACTTGCTCAGGGCTTGCACAAGGTTACCGATCGGACGCTGGTGCATACGCTCTTTGCCATAGAGTTTTACCTCGCCTTCGACAAAGCTCATTGCAGCGGTTAAAAACCGCATCGCAGTACCGGCATTCCCCAAATATAATTCGTAGTTCCCCGTTTTAAAAAGGCCGCCTGCACCATCTACCGTAAGTGTGTTGCCTTGTTTATCGATATGAACCCCCAACTGCTGCAAGGCTTCACGCATGAGCTGGGCATCTTCCGATTCGAGCGAATTATCGATTCGTGTTTCGCCATCCGACAAAGCTGCAAGCAATAAAACACGATTGGTGATCGACTTACTGCCGGGAATCGAAACAACGCCCGAGGCGCCGTTCTGATAGGTGCTAAGAGTCCGGATGCTCAATGTCATTTCTTCTTTTTAATAAGAAGTCGATTCAAAGTAAACCAAAACCCTTTCTTTTCTGGTTCGGTCTTTTTGCTCTCATTTTGTTCAGATTTTTTTTCGGCTTTCTCTGCCACCCGTTTCCACGCCTCTTTCCCTTTTTCACCAATTAACTTTCGCGTCTCTCTGCCCGATTTCGGTGCCAAGGTTACTCCTAAAATAGAACCAACCGCTCCGCCGACCACAGCTCCGAGCAAAAGTTTATCGACTTTTTTGCGAAACTTTTTGAGCCGCTGCTTCTTTTTCTTCGTTTCCACGAATGGCAGTGTTCCTTTTTTCTTGATAAAATGCAACCGTGCGCTGCCTCGGCAATCCTCTTTTACAAATGTATGAAATACCAGCAAATGCTTCTGCAAGCCAAAAACGCAACCGTAGATATTGGTGCGCTCTCAACCGAGCAAAAAAACAATGTCTTGCGTTCGCTGGCAAAGAATCTTGTAAAAAATACAGACACCATTTTGGTAGCCAATGAAAAAGATATTGCAGAAGCAAAGCGCCGAGGGCTAGGACCAAAGATCGATCGCTTGCGATTAACCGAAGAGCGTATTACAGCGATTGCCGCCGATATTCAAAACGTGATCACCTTACCCGACCCCGTTGGGGAGGTATTAGAAAGTACGCTTCGCCCCAATCAACTCCATATTTCGCGGGTTCGCTCGCCGCTCGGGTTGGTAGGTATAATTTACGAATCGCGCCCGAATGTTACCGTAGATGCTTTTGTTTTGGCGTTTAAGGCGGGCAACGCCGTGGCACTTAAAGGTGGTAGTGATGCGATTAATAGTAACGCCGCGTTAGTTGCGGTTATTCAAAACACGCTCACTCAGCACAATGTAACCAAAGATGCCCTTTGCTTTTTTAACACTACCGATCGCAAGGCGGCTTCGGCTTTGCTCCAAGCTCGGGGATTAGTGGATGTCGTTATTCCACGCGGTGGTAAAAACCTGATCGATCTTGTGGTCAGCAATTCTACGGTACCGGTGATCGAGACCGGTGCTAGTGTTGTGCATATCTACGTCGATCCTTCGGCAGATCTCGACCAGGCGACGAACATCGCCATCAACGCCAAAACAAGGCGAGTGTCTGTCTGCAATGCACTCGATACGCTTTTAGTTCATCAAGATGTCCTTGATGACTTTCTCACAAAGCTCAATTCCAAACTAACCGAAGCTTGTAAGAGTGGTGTGCCCGAGGTGACGATTCATGCCGACAAAGCAAGTCACAGTGTCTTGTCGAAGTTGTCGTACAAACCATTAGAAATTGCTTCTGAAAGCGATTATTCAACCGAATGGCTTGATTACACTTTAAATGTCAAAAGTGTCGAAAATCCACAATCTGCATTCGATCATATTCGTCAATACAGCCTTGGTCATTCTGAATGTGTTTGCGCAACAGACTCTAAAGTCATCGAACAGTTCCTCAATACCATCGATGCGGCTTGTTTATATGTTAATTCATCCACCGCCTTCTCAGACGGGGCCGAATTCGGTCTTGGTGCCGAGATCGGTATTTCGACACAAAAGCTGCATGCTCGCGGTCCTTTTGCGCTAGAAGGGCTTACCACTTATAAATGGGTTATTAAAGGCGATGGGCAGATTCGCCCACTATAAAAACAGAAAGAATTCTTTTATAAGCAAGACAACAGGTCTGTCGCGTAGTGTCGGTTAATTAGAGATTCGCATTGTAAATAAGCTACCTACCGCCAATCTTAGTACAATCGGCGTCACTGAGTTCGGCGTTGTCTTTTATTTTGTCGAACACGCACTGTAGCCGGCTTTCTGCTTGCTTTACCGCATTTTCAACTTTCTTTTTGTTGAGAGAAAGAATGGCATCATTTATAATCGCACGATAATCGTGCTTGTGGAACATTGGCAGAATAACCGCGTACGGCGTTTGTTGCGCGAACATGCTGTAGAGTTCATTTGTGCCCATTGCAGAATTTTCGTCACCTATGTCGCGGCGAGAAATTGGTTTGTTCGTAACTTCGTTGTATTTCATCATGCTTTCGGTTTGGGTTAAGTACATCAGCAAATCCCACGATTCATCGGGAAAGATGCTGTTTTTTGAAACCGTTAACGGGTACATCTCTGCTAGGTACACTCCATTCTTTTCGTCTTGGCCTCTGTCTTCTTTGGCAAGCAGCTGAGGCGCTTTGGCTATGCCCACAGAGTTATCAAGCGTGGCATTTCTGCCGCCCGTTATTAAATCGTCAACCCCGGCTTTTAAAAGTTCTTCGTTCAGCTCTTGCAGCCGTGAATAAGTAGAAGAGTATCCAAATATCATTGCGGTTTTGCCGCGAAGAAATGTTGTGAGCTCTTTGTTCTCCACATCCATCCCCGTCAACAATCGGTTCCATGAGTATAAAATCGAGTTCGACCTCGTAAACTGATAAAACCGTTCAAAGGCACGTTCGGCAGGCACCACTTTTTTGCCGGTATCGGGTTCGGTTCCCTGATCTTGCGAGAAAGCGATTGTGTCATCGTTTAATATATCAATTCCGTACTGCACCATTATCAAATTGATTATATCTACCCCGAGCGAAATGTTATCGGTGCGCCCCATTGCTATACCCGAAAGTTCAAAGCGTTCGGGTGAGTTATCTTGCGCGCTTAGTGTACGAACTTGTACTTCAATCTCTTCCCATGTTTCGCCCGGCCACGGTGTTGTACGAAAAATTCCGTCAAATATCTTTTGATTATAAAACAGCGCCAAGCTGTCGATGAACATCGGCAAGCCGTAGATCTGTTCAATGCCCTCTTCGTCAGGATGGATAAGCGCCTGCTCGGCTGCCTTGAAGAATGTTGTTTTAAAGTCTTCGATCAACATTTTCGATTCGGGCAGTGGTGCGATTTTTTTCTTGTGTCGTGGCAGCCAGCTGTGGTGCATCGCAAATATGTCGGGTCCGCCACCTTCTGCGATATGGTTTAAAAGTAATTTTTCATACTGCTCTTCATTGTTGAATTGGCGATAGTTTATGCGTAGGGTCGAGCCGTTGTTCTCGCTGCGAAACTGCTGTTGATACGCCTGAAATTGCCCGCTAAACGCATCTCTATCATCGTACAAGTTCCAAAATTCAAGATCGATTACAGTAGCCTCAGGTGGATTTAGGCAGGCTTCGTCATCATCGTCACAAAGACATGCAGGATAATTGTCGCCGCCGGGTTTACACGGCCCTGGTAGCACAATCGCCAGCACAATCCAAATCACGATTATGCCGATTATCGGGCCCACAATAAGCATCAATCGCTTCATCGCGTAATGAGGCTACAACGAAAGAGATGCTGAAAATTGGCGACAAGAAATGTTTTTTTGTTTTTATTTAGCCAAATTTTGAAGAGATGAGTTGTCGACATTTGCTGAGAAAGGCACGGGTTCCCCGGTGCTTCGCGTAGTGGTAGGCGGCCAAGGGGCCGCGCAGGGCTTTTTGTATTGCGGTTTTTCGGCTTCTGGCAGCTCTCGTCGGAGACTCCGCCCAATTAAGGAAGCACTTCTGAGCAATTTTAGCAGAAAAGTGTGTATTTTTCAATATATCCGCGTTTTTTAGAACCTGTTTTCGAAGTGATGCGTCATTGCAGATTTTTTCTATTGCATCGGCAAGTTCATCAGCGTTGTTATGCGGCACCACCACTGCCGCCTCGTGCTTTTTTAGCTGCTCCGCAATCTCGCTCCCTTCTGTGGTAACTACCGGTAAGTTATACCGCATCATTTCATTTATCCGATTTCGGGCGCCGGTAAAGGTTTCTAGGCATGGTAGATCAACGTTCAATCCCGCATTGCATTCGGTAAACAGCATTGGCATTTTTTCGACATCAACCCAGCCTAAAAAGTGTACTCTGTTCCCCCATTTTTTTTGTTCGACACGCGACAAAAACCGCAAATATTTTGTCTCTTCAATTCCTTTTAATGCTTTTCCTGTAAACAAAAAATGTGTGTCTGCTTCTTGTCTCATTATTTTGTTCATAGCGGCAAACAGTGCCTCGTCATCTGCCCAGGCATTAAACCCACCAACCCAAAGAATCGCCTTCGCGGTTTTCGGAAAAATCCTACCCCTATATTCGTGATTCCGTTTTGGTTTTTCAGACCCCAAAAGCGGGCGACAAGCGTTTGAAATAACCGAGACAATCTCGTCACCAAGGTTGTCTTTATTCAGTCTGCCAGTTATCCCCATTTCGCCGTAGCAAGCATATTTTTGGTTTTGCGACACTGTCGATATTCTGTCTGCTCGTGCAATGATCTTTTGTTCGATCTGTATGCCATGCCACATCGGTGAATCGTTATTTTGCGAATGCGCTTGAGCTTGCACTTCGGCAATCGGCCAACCATTGATATCCGCCCAAAATGGCAGATTATTAGGTATTACTCCCGCCAATACCGAAGCCGGCCAGGCATTAATGCCTACCGCACAATCGAATATATTCTCTTTTAGTATTGTGCGCAGTGTTTTTACCGCTCCTCCCCAATGGCGAGAAACAGCCATATGACATAGATTTTTGGTCTCACTAATCGTTTGCATGCCTTTGTAGTTGCGGTTCTCGAATACAAATAAAGTAACATGCTCTTTTTCAAGCCCATACAAAAATTGCTCGGTGCGCAACCCGCCGGCATTCGCCATGCCTTGTTTTTGTAGCGGCAGCGGTCCGCTTCCTACCAGTAAAATCCGTTTGGGTTTTTTCATCGATGCTATTGTAGCGCATTGGTTAACAATGGTGGTATTGTTTTTTAGAGATTCCTGTCACATATCCGTTCTCGATAACGATTTTGCGGCACGATTTTAAATGCGACAGGAGCACTTCTAAAATCACTTCATTCTTGGTAGAAGAACCGAATCGCATCAATAACGATTCAGAGCCGGGAATCTTCTGTTCAAAGCTAAAAAAGACATTGTACTGAAGCGTTTATCAATCTTCATACTCATGTCACACAATCATCTGCAGCACAATTCATATTCATCTCGTATCTTTAGTATCCCACATATTATAAAGCTGCCGCGAGCAGTTGTTTGATACCAATTCCTAATAAACTTTCCTCAAAACCCCTTAAGCCCCTACCCCTTCTTCGCCAAGGCTACGCAGGGCATGCAGGGGGAAAACACCGAGTCGAATTTATATCGATGATTGATATGAGATTAACAAAAATGAACGAACGCGCAGCAAAATCCATCTTTGATGTTTACAATGAAAAGACGTTCTTATGATCGATAACCTATGCGTCCATCAGGTTGTCGAATATGTCTTTTTGGTTGTCTCTTTATAGCGCGCAAACCCATTTATAGAAACGTTATCGCCCAATTTCGGTACAATCTTCGTCGTGCTGCTTGGTTTTGTCTTTTATTCTGTCGTAAATACACTGCATTCGCCTCGCCGCAAGGCGCACTTGCATGTTCACCGAAGTGTCTCCTCTGCCGAGTGAAAGTACTGCATCACTCATAATACTTTGGTAATCATGTTTATTGAGCATTGGTATTGTTTTTGCAAACGGTGTTTGTTCATCGAATACTTCATTTATCACCGCTCTCCCCGCAAGATCTTCAGTGGTTATATCACGACGCGCTACTGGTAAATCGGTTTCGGTGGTGTATTTTATCGCTCCTTGTTTGTTTGCAAAGTATGCCAGTAGCTCCCAGGCTATATCTGGGTTTTTACTTTGTGCCGAAACAGTGAGTGCATATAAATCTGCCAAGAATAGCCCTCTTTTGTTCTCGATCATATTATCGGGTGTTGTTAGTTGCGGGGCCTTTGTTATGCCCACTGTTTGTTCTATGGTGCCTCTTCTGCCAACAATTGTATCTTCGCCGTCATCCTTCAATGCTTCATTTAGTCTTTTGAGTTCGTCAAACGTTCTGCGGTAGCCGAAGATCATAGCTGTTTTGCCACGCAAAAATGCCGACAGTTCTTTATTCTCGACATCATCACTTGTCATGAGGCGATTCCATGAATACAGACTCGAATCGATATCGGCAAACCGAGAGAACTTTTGTAATGCCTCTGCAAGTGCAACCACGCGCTCATTTGTTGCGGGGTTGTTGCCATCTTTTTCGGTGAGTCGTATCTCGTCATCGCGCAGCATATCTACACCAAACTGAACGAGGAGCATGTTCAGCACGTCGACCCCGAGCGAAATGTTATCTGTGCGCCCCAATGCAATCCCCGATACGCTGAAGCGCTCTGGTGAATCGGTTTGCGAGTTTAACTCTCTGACCTGTTCCTCAAGCTCGCCCCAGGTTTCGCCCGGCCAAGGCGAAATGCCAAACGCACCTTCGAAATAGGCTTTGTTGTAGAACAGGGCCAGGCTATCGATAAAAAGTGGCAATCCATAAATCTGCTCAATTCCCTCTTCATCTTTTGCAATCAGTGTTTCGCCCGCTGCCCGAAAAAATGTCTGTCGGTATTCATCCGGCAGCATCATCTCAATAGGTAATGGCGAGATCTTATCTTTGTGGCGCGGCAACCAGCTGTAGTGCATTCCGAATATATCCGGTCCGTTGCCGGCGGCCATGCTGTCGAGCAGTACTTCTTCAAACTCCTCTTCATCATCAAAGCTACGATACTCTATCGAAACTTCTAATCCTGCTTCTTTCTGTATTTCTCTTTTAAAAACGGCAATTTGGTCTTCAAATACATCCTCATCGTCGTATAAGTTCCATATCACCAGTTCTGCTTCACGCTCTTCTTGGTCTGCCATGCATCGGGGATCATTCGGGTCTTCACAAGCGCATTCGGGCCAGTTCTCACCACCGCGTACGCATTTTTTTTCGCAGCCAACAATCATGATCAAGGTCATTAAAACCAAAAACGCAAACGGTGCCAGTAAAAGAACGAGGCGTTTCATGCTTCGTTTGTTAAAGAGACAGCTTTTATCATTTGAAGAGACATATTCATGTATTTGTTTTTATAGAGATGTTTACGAGCGAGACAGCATGTCTGTTTATGGGGTGTTTTCGCAAATCTGATTATTTCTATTTCTCTTTATTTTACCAGAAAACAAGTGCCAACACAATTCCCGAATGCAGCTCACATCTGGCGCTGGAGTTGGCTCTCGACTTGCACCAATTCAAAAAAAACGCCAGAATTAATACGATAATCTCGTATTGTACTATGCCGTTTGTTCTCTACAACACTTTAACGCGCAGTAAACAAGAATTTACCTCAATAAAACCGGGTGAGGTCGGTTTTTATACCTGCGGGCCAACCGTGTATAACTATGCGCACATCGGCAATATGCGGGCTTATGTCTCGGCCGATTTGCTACGGCGCTATTTACAATACGGCTGCGATTATAGCGTAAAATGGGTGATGAATATCACCGATATCGATGACAAGACCATTCGCGATTCAAAGGTAAAATACCCCGACTTAGAGCCAAAAGAGGCGCTCAAACAATTCACCGAGTTTTACACGCAGGCTTTTTTCGAGGATCTCGATTCGCTCAATATTCCCGAGAGTGTGTTTCGTGCGAACCCGCGGGCGACCCATTATGTTCATGGGATGCAGGATCTGATCGGTAAGATCCATCTAAAAGGATTTGCCAAGATTATCGATGGTTCGGTGTTTTTCGATGTTCATAAATGGCACAAGGCGAACAAATACGGTAAGTTGTTGAATCTTGATCTTTCTGCACTAAAAACCGGTACCCGTTCACTCGCCGACGAAACCGATAAAGACAACCTCGCCGATTTTGTGCTTTGGAAAAGTGCTAAGCAGGGTGAGCCGAGTTGGGATTTAAAGCTCAATAACCAGATTCTCTCGGGCAGGCCGGGTTGGCACATAGAGTGTTCGGTAATGGAAAAAGAAATCTTCGATCTGCCATTCGATATCCACTCCGGCGGGGTCGACCTCATCTTTCCTCATCACGAGGATGAAATCGCCCAATCGGCGTGCGGATACGGCTGCGAACCGACGAATTACTTTATGCACAACGAACACTTACTCGTCGATGGCAAAAAGATGAGCAAATCGGCTGGCAATTTTTACACCTTGCGGCAGCTGACCGAACATGGCTTTACGCCCGAAACTTTTCGGTTCTTTTTATTGCAGAACCATTATCGCAAAAAACTCAACCTTTCGTTCAATGCCTTGAGCGGCGCGGCAACAGCGCTTGAAAAAATCCGTAACGCCATCGATACGGCACTGGTGGCGAAGCATGGCGAAGGTTGTCTTTCAAATGAGTTTTTATCCCTTTTAAAAGACACAAAGTCGAGTTTTGAAAAAGCGATGAACGACGACGTAAACACGCCGGTGGCAATGGCAGTGCTTCATGAATTCTTCTCGAAACTACAATCATTCACACTCGATTCAGAAAGCCGATCGCAGCTACAAGATTTTGCTGAATATCTCGAAAATATCTTTGGCGTACGCTTGCTGCCTATGCAAAGCGAAATCCCCGGCGAAATCATCAATCTCGCAGAAGAGCGCAAACAAGCCCGCATCAATAAAGATTGGGCACTCAGCGACGAATTGCGCGATCGAATCGCAAATCTTGGTTACGCCGTGCGAGACGAAGCGAATAATGAATACCGAATCATCTCTTTGTAAACCGTGCCCCAACAAACCCGTAAGCCACCGCAATACCTCATTCGCCTGCTCATGCCGGTGGTTTTTGTGGTCGGTGGCGTTCTCTTGATCTTGTGGGCGCAAGGCTTTCGTATCACCCTCGATGGCGGCGGCATTGTTTCAACCGGGGTCATCGCCGTTTCTACTAATCCGCCCGAAAGCAACGTGTTTATCAACGATACATACCGCGGTGAAACACCGGATGTCTTTTTGGGCATCCCCCTTGGCAAGAACAATTTTTGTGTCTTTCAGAATCAGTTTCGTTCGTTCTGTCACTCGGTAATAGTCGATTCGTATTCGGTGACGCATGTCAATAATGTTCAACTGCTCCCCTCTCGCTTGCAGTACGAAACTTTGGGGCCGGCGCAAGAATACTTGTTCGACCCGCTTGGGCGTGGCTATTTGCGCCATTATAAAAACTTGGCATATGTGCAAATCGTTACCGATGCGCCGCGCAGCATAGAAGCAATTACCACAGAAACAGAAGTATTTTTAAACCAAACCGGACAGGTGATTTTAGTGTCGCCCACCGGCGTACAAACCCGCGATGTCTTTGCCGAAAGCCAGGCGCCGTTTACCCCGGCACTGCCAAAAAGCGGCAATATCATCTATGCCAGTAACAATAACCTGCTTTTGCAAAAACCGCTTGGCAATATAACTCAAGATCTCTACTCATTCCCCGAAGAGATCGAATCGATCATTCCCCTCCCCAACTCCGATTCGTATGTCGTCGTTTTGCAAAGCGAGATCTGGTTTTTACCAATGCCAACCGCCACGCCACAGCCTTTATTCTTAAAAGATGCTCTCTCACCGGTGCGCTTTTACGCCGCCCGTTCTGAGTTGGTTTTTGTGATAAATAACGAACTGGCGCGGTTTCGGTTTCCACAATAACGCTTACGGCTCCACTGTTAGGCTCTTTGTCTCCTTGTCTGTCTGCTCGTGTCTTCTTAGCGATGGTGATTTTGGCGCCCATCCTCCCTCTTTCGCCTCAGCAAACCCAAGTACTCCCACATAAACCAATCATCATCATCACTCCCATAAAAGGGGGGTGTGAGAGAGGGGTTTCTCCTCACTCAACAAATTCATGTCCTTGACAAAAGGCGTCGTGTTTTCGTTAAGAACCGCGCTATAAAGCCGCCAATACAACGGTATTGAATTCGTAAGTGTAATCACTTATACTATTACTGTATTACTGTAATACATGAACTCAAAAATCTCACGCGTAACGCAAAAGGGGCAGGCGACGATTCCTGCCGAAATCAGAAAAAACCTGCACATCAAGGCAGGCGACTCGGTAATTTTTATTTGGCAGAGCGATACCGTCACCCTTAAAAAAGCAACACCGATCGACATGCAGCATCTGGCAGCGATAAATGCCACGGTCGGTGAGTGGGGTTCTGCCGAAGACGACAACACCTTTGCAAATTGGAGATGAGCCAACCTGATGAATACCACGAATTTCAAGTTGTGCGCGTACCGTTTCCGTTCAGCGATCTTCCGAGTGTTACCAAATACAGACCGGCGCTGGTTGTTTCATCGCACAGCGAATTCGGTGCAAAAATCTCGCACAGCGTATTGGCGATGATCACTTCGGCAAAGCATTCACGCTTTCCTCTCGATACGCCGATCACCGACCACGAAACAGCTGGTCTTCCCCGGCAATGCATTGTTCGCATGAAGCTGTTTACAATCGATGATCGCGTGATCGAAGCGGCAGTAGGCAGGCTTTCTCAGCACGATATTAACTGTCTAAAGCAGAACTTCCAAAAGCTGTTCAGTTGGCAATAAAAACGCCGCTGCGCCCGTCCTCCCCCTTTGCCCTCAGCAAACACAAGTATCCACACTTAAGTCAATCACCATCATCACTCCCATTAAAGGGGGATTGAGGGGGTTTTCTCTTCACTCAAATAATTCAACACATAATCACAAAGCAACGAAACATTGTTCTCACATATCTTTCACGTCAACTTACTGTCGCAAAAACCCCCTTGTATTCCCTCCCGAGCCGCTTTGCTCTCGGGACAGGCTCTTTACAAAAGCGAGACTCTCACGTTAGCAATCTGTTCGGTCATTCATCCCGTTAATAGCCAAAAAGCAACGAAACGTACCTCCCCCTTTCGCCTCAACAAACACACTCAATTGCAATCAAGCAAAACATCATCATCACTCCCATAGAAGGGGGTGTGAGAGGGTGATTTCTCCCCACTCATTCATCGCCATAAATCAACCCAAACCAATACATAAATACACCATCATCAATTAGAATAGTAATTGAAGCGCTCAAACCGATCCCTGTTTCAACCGCACAACAATCACTAATCCCCAAGCCGTGAACAACTGCCTGTCTCGGTTGTTTCATACACCAAAAATGTATCTTTAAAACATATATCTTCAGCAATCAATAAAAAAACTGAAACATTTTTGCACCCCCTGCGTTAGTTAGTGTGAGTCGCGAAAACCAGTCGCGAACTTTCTTTCACCCCCCACACACCACTTGAGCCGCAACACTCTGCGGCATATAAGCACAGCAAAATCCGTATCGATCGATTGACTTTTCGGTACGAATTACTAGATACTGTGTGGGTAAAAAAATTCCGAGGAGGCAAAGGAGCGCGAAACAACTACGACAACTCCGGGGATAACCCCAAAAACGATTCGACCCTTAACACCAACGAAACCGCAAACAATACATTGTTGTTTGCAAAATATGTTTTGCTCTTTGCAGGCAAAACGTATCGAAAGATTCACGGAGAAGAAAACAATGCACAAGATCCGTAGCCGAGCGTGCTTTCAGCGGCTATCGGAATGAAACCTTTATGAAGCACAAACCAAACCCAAGAAAACTCCGCCTACGTAATACATAATGTATAGCGGTAGGTTTCTTATTTTTCTTTTTTATAACGAAGATATGAATCTTCTGAAGAAACTCACAGCAAGCGTGGCAAGCTTGACTGTTGCATTCGCGGTCGCCGCAACACCTGTGGCAGCAGCAGTGCCTGAGTTCACTGATATTTCTGGCCATTGGGCCGAGGAGTTTATCATTGACCTCGCCGAAAACGATATCATCTCGACACATAACGATGATGGTACTCCGAAAACCATGTACTTTCCGAACAACTCACTCACACGAGCCGAGTTGACGAAATTGGCGATCGAAGCCTTTTACGGTGAAACCGTATCAGACCTCGCCGATGCATTCGCCGACGGAGCGAATCCTACCTTTAGCGATGTTAGCGCCGACGATTGGTTCTTCGACTATGTCGAAGTAGCAAAAGGCCTCGATATCGTAAACGGATTCCCTGACGGAACCTTTGGCCCAAACAGCCCGATCACACGATCGGCTGCGCTTAAGGTTTTACTCTTAACCGGCGATATCGAAACCATGCTCATGCCAGAGCCTCCTTTCACCGATGTGGCTGAAAGCGACTGGTTCTACGAGTATGTAGCAACCGCTTACAATCAATGTATTGTAAACGGAACCACAGCAACCACTTTCTCACCGAACGGAAACATTACCCGTGGTGAAGTAGCAAAAGTTCTCTTGAACTCGATGAAGGTTGCCGATGGTGAAGACATCTGTACCGATACCGAAGATCCAGTTGATGGAGAAGACCCAGAGGATCCAGAAGATCCAGGTGATGAAGATGATCCAGAGGATCCACCTGCTCCGGTTGGTTCACTCGAAGTAAGCGTTTCGAGCGAAACCCCAGAAGGTTCTTCAATTCCACGAAATGGTTCGAATGTTCCATTCTTGGCACTTGACCTTACCAATAATGGTGATCAAGATATCGAGGTTACCGGTGTTACCGTTTCACACGGTGGACTTGGTAATGAAGATGAGATTCAAGACGTTAAAGTCTTCGATGGCATCAAGCAACGTGGAACAGATCGTCCGTTTACAAACGACGAAGAAATCGCTCCATTGAACTTAGCATCAGACCCGGTAACCGTTCCGGCTGACGCAACAAAAACTATCATCATTGCTGGCGATATCAATGCGTCTGCCTCTGGTGGTGAGCACAACTTCAGTATTGCTTCTAGCGAAGATATTACTGCTGTTGGTGCAGAAACCGGTGGCGATGTAGAGATCGTTGGTGACTTCCCGGCTAGTGGTGAAACCATGACTATTGCCAATGTTGAAGTTGGTAGTCTTGAATTTACTTACAACAATGTATCTGACAACACAATTGAAGTAGGCGAAACAGATGTTGAGCTAGCTAAAATTGAAGTAGAAGCTGGTTCTGCAGAAGATGTATTGCTCCAAGCAATGACCTTTGAGTTTAACGGACCAGATGATGGCGATATTGGCAACATGTACATTGAGTACCAAGGTCAACGTGTCTCAGACATTGTGGAATTGGTAGAAGATGAAAAAGCAACTTTCGACCTTACTGATACTGACGACGAAGGTTGGATTTTGGAAGACGGAGATAACCGGACCTTCCGTATCAAAGGAGACATCCTCGCTGGTGTTAATGAAAATCTTGTTGTTGAATTTGACGAGGTTACTTCCGATGTCTTGGCTCAAGGTTTGACTTTCGGCTTTGGTGTTGGATTATCTGAAACGAATGATCCACTTGGAAATGCGGGGCCACCTGCAACCGGTTCGTTTATCGGCATTAACGGTGGTGACATTACCTTCGCAATTGACTCAAGTTCACGAGACGTTGCACCTGATACAGATAACGTAGAATTTGGTGTTCTTACAATCACGAACATGGGTGAAGCAGTAGAGTTGAAAGAAGGTCTTACTCTCATCGGACTTGATGATGTTGATGATGAAGATGCTGATGACGATGATGCTAATACTGATATCTCCGATATCCGACTGGTTAACATTGAAACAGGCGCCACATTTATGGGTCCTGAGGATTTGAATGATAAGGATAACATTGTGTTTAACGATGAAACTATTCTAGAAACTGGAGAAACTATTACTCTTTCAATTCAGGGTGACGTAGAGAATACGGCAACTGAAGGTGAAGAATATGCCTTTGCAATCGACATGGATACTGTTGAAGTTGAGGGTGTAGAGTCGAACAAGACTACTAAGGGGCCTGGTGGAACAAACCATGATATTCGCCCGAGTGGTGATCCTTCAACAAAACAATACACAGTCGCTAAGCCAACAGTAACTCTTACAACCAAGTCACTTGGTGATGATGATTACGTTGCAGATGCCGAGAACGTTGTAGTGTTTGAAGCAACGGTACGTGCAAACTCTGTTGAAGATATATATATACGTGACCTAACCTTTGAGAATGACGGTGCCGCCACTGCTACTAACAGTGATGTAGACGACTACTCGATCTACAAAAAAGAAGGAAATGTTCTTACTCCTGTCGAAACAGGTAAGACTCCAACCGCTACTGCCGGTGTAACCTTTAGTAGCTTGGATGAGGACGGAGGAACAAGTGGTCTGCTGGTACCTGCCGGTGATGAATTCACCATTGTTGTAACCGCAAACATTGCCTCTAATCCTACTTCTGGTAGAACAATCGATCTTTCTCTGACCGCAGCTGATGCTGAAGACGAAGATGGTGACGATGCAACAGTCTCAGGGGTACCTGTTGATAGTGCAATATTTACCATTCAAGATAACGGTTCTATTACTGTAACAGTTGATAATAATAAAACAGATACTGAATTAGTACCTGCTGGTTTGACCGATATTCCTGTTGGAGTTTTCAAATTCGAAGCAGTGAACGAATCTGTAGAGGTTGAAGACTTGGCCGTTAAGGTTAACGAAATCGTTACGGGTGCTGCAGGTTTCTATGCAAATGGCATTACGAATCCTGACGCTGCAAACGATTCAGATGCAATCGACGCTGTTTCTCTCTATTACTACGATGACGGTACTGCTGTAAAGAAGACTTCGGGTCAAGCAGCTAGTGTTTCATCGGTAGATGGCAACGATATCGCCCTCTTCCAAGACCTTGATCTTATTGTTGAAGACAGCGAAGATCTTTTGGTTGAAGTACGTGTAGACCTTGCTGAAATGGATGATAGTGGTTCAAGCGCAACTGCTGAATCAGGTCATGCATTTAACGTAGAGTTGATTCTTGCAGAAACCGGAGAAACCACTATTCGTGGTGTCGACTCAGGAGCTGATGTAATCCCAACTGGTCAAGGTTCAACATTGATCAATGATGTTGCTAACTATTCAGATGGAGCAGCTGTAGCGATGACCGTAGATTCAAGCGCAGCATTTGCTGTGAATGACTACATTGTAATTGCGCGTGGAACTCCACGACAGCAGGTGACTCAAGTTACTGCAATTCCTGATGGAACAACTATTACAGCAACACTTGCAAACACTGTAGGTGCAGCTGCTGCTGGTGATGATGTAGAAGATAATGACAATGTTCAGATTCTTGCTACAAACGCTTCAGATAGTATCTATGTCTTTAATAACAAGGTTATTGCTGAAGAAAGTGCGAACCAACCGACTGCTGTACTTATTACAGGTACACGACAGGAGATGCTTAAGTTTGACGTAGACTTTACAGGTGATACATCGGATGAACCATATATCCATCGAGTTGACGTTACTCTTGAGGGTTCAAACGCATGTGTTGATGGCGATACAACCTTTGACTGTGATCCTGTTGTCGGAACAGCAGGTATAGTTTATCTTTATAACGGAGATAATGAGTTGATAGCAGCAACTGAAGCAACAGCTCTTGATCAAACTGATTTCACACTAGTAGTTGGTACTAATGATTCAGCGTTGCCATTGAGCCCAGATGTTGTTGCTGATGCAACTACACTGCTTGCGGGTAATCAACCTGGGGAGCCTATTAGTGTAAACGGAGAAACATATACCATCCGAGCAGATATTGCTACAAATACTGCTGGTAATACTGATGACGCTATCACAACAAAGATCAGCATCAATGGTTCAACACCTGCTACAGGACAAGACGATATCTTTTGGATTGACGGTGGTTCAACTGGAGCCGATGGTGCCGTAGTACAATGGATTGACCTTGGTTCTGCAAGCTCGATTAACGAAATCGAACATACTCGAAAGTCTAACTAATCACCATGGTTAGCTCAGAGTAGAGAAGATTTCTTCTCAAAATTGCAAATTGCCCAGCCTATTGAATAGGCTGGGCTT
The DNA here is from genome assembly GCA_964584385.1 of uncultured Candidatus Peribacteria bacterium. GTDB lineage: Bacteria > Patescibacteriota > Gracilibacteria > CAIRYL01 > CAZOZW01. The sequence continues at coordinate 9,645 of CAZOZW010000001.1, read as the reverse complement.
TTTGCGTTACAACGCAGTTGTCCTCCCCCTTTACCCTAAACAAACACAACAACTCACAAACAAGCAAACTTGCATCATCACTCCCATAAAAGGGGGAGTTAGAGGGGGATTTCTACTCACTCAACCAGAGCAAAATCCCCCTCAATCCCCCTTTATCCCACCACCGCCAAGGCTACGGCGGGCAGGCAAAGGGGGAGGGCAACGCCGATTCGTGGCAGATGGGTCGTTGTGCCGTATGGGTTTTTAGCTCGTTCGCGAATAGTAGCAATACGAGTAATTCAAATACAAACCCAGTAATTTGCAAATCAGCAAAAAAACTTGACTCCTCCCCCTTTCGTAAAGGGGGAAAACAAGGGGGATTTCTACTTACTCAACTAACTCAGTATTAAGACACAAAGCAACGAAGCATCTGTTGGCACCAAGGTAGATTATCGCGATTCCTTGCGGTACCAAAATCCTCCTCAACCCCCTTTATCAAGGTGAATGTCCAGACGCCTTCTCGCCAATCTTTTGCGCCGAATCGAGTTATCTGTGCTGAAAATGATGGCGAAATAGCAAGAAAACTCAAAAGGGGTTTTTGCACAATCCTCTTTTTCTATTTGTGAACTTTTGCTACTTTATCTGCCTTACTCAAACCACATGTTCACCCCATACAACAGCCAACTCAAGCAATTTTCACGAGACTTAAGAAAAAATGCCACTCCACAAGAGGTAATTGTATGGAGTATGATTCGTCGGAAACAGATACATGGAATTCGCTTTTATCGACAAAAACCCATCTTAAGTTTCATCCTCGATTTTTACGCACCTTCAATCAGACTCGCAATAGAGATTGATGGTGGGCAGCACTACGGGAACAAAGGCAAGAAAAATGATCAACTTCGCGATGAGCTGCTCGAAGGGCAGGGGATTGCCGTGTTACGCTTTAGCAATACCGACGTGAATACGAATCGCGAAGGAGTGCATCAAGTAATTGGATCTAAGATATTAGAGCTTTTGAGGTAAGATAAATCCCCCTCAGTCCCCCTTTATCAAGGGGGAGGGCAACGCCGCAACTTAGTAGTTAAAGATTGTGCCGTAGGGTTTTTAGGTCAATCGCGAATACTAGCAATGAGAATAAATACAACAGGATCATTTTATGTAAACGGAGTAATAAGATTATCAGCAAAAAAACGTGACTCCTCCCCCTTTCGTAAAGGGGGAAAACAAGGGGGATTTCTGCTTACTCAACATCGACTATTTCAAATCACAAGGTAACGAAACATGTCTTAGTACCAGAGTTAATCTTCGCAATCCATTCCTGTAGTAAAATCCCCCTCAATCCCCCTTTATCAAGGGGGAGGACGGCGCGGACACTTGGAGGTAGAGCTTTGCGGGGCAGGCAAGCGCGATAACCAGATGCAATAGTCGGCTTCATAACCTTTTGCTTGCTCTGCCATGTTTTTCTTGTCATAATCCTTTGGCAATTTGTTCCCGTAGCTCAGTGGATAGAGCGTTTGGTTGCGGTCCAAAAGGTCGTAGGTTCGACTCCTGCCGGGAACGCCATAGTTATTTAAAAACCACCGTGCTCGCGTAGCTCAATTGGATAGAGTACCTGGCTTCGAACCAGTAGGTTGGGGGTTCGAGTCCCTCCGCGAGCGCCATTCTTGTTAGAACGCATTTAAAAGACCATTTTTAGAAATGGTCTTTTTTTGTTATCTCAAATCAGCGGGGCGGGGGAGTGGTGTCATTTTCGCCAGCTCATCTTGCTCGAAACCGTATATTTCTTCCACAGCCTCGTTGCAAGCTCGAATACCAGCTTGCCCCCTTGCGTTATTTCACGCTCTCCAAGCGTAGAACTGGTGATTATTCACCCTTGATCACCATATAGATCAATTTTCCGATGTAGTATGACGCAAACCATGGCAAGATCACTTGTACAAAGAAATCAGGTGCCTGTAAGAATATCCAAAAAAAGTAAAGAAGAATCAGACCGACGATAATTCTTTCGAACAAGTTTAAAAACGGTACGGGTTTTCTTGACTGCGTCTCTTTTGCTTTTTTGAGTTTGTAGTAATATTTCGCATGGTAAATAATCACCAGCAGCGAAAAAATGATATGAAAAATGACATAGGTAAAAACCATTTCCTCGCTATCGGTTCCACCGGTGATGCTTGTACCGGTCATGCCACCGGTAGCCCTTACCCCGCTTGCCAAGTAGAGTGAATATGCATAGGCAGGCAGTGTGAAACCGGCAAATCTAAGCCAAGCAGCGGTGACTTTTTCACTGCAGAAGAGCAGCAAGAGGCTTGATGGAAAAAAAGTTGTAAGAACAAGTAGTGAACCAAAGAAGAATTTGTTTGAAACAAGCTCCTCAGTAATTGGCGAAAACTTGTATATAATATCATGGAATAGGAAAAGGAAACCAATAATCCCAATAGATATAATTGCTGCTAAAAGCACGTGTTTATTCAGAAGTTTCACGGTCATTATTCATTCAGTTTAAAGGAGGCTGATTGCCTCCTTTAAATCGTACCATCATTACTCTCGTTATTCCATAGTGCTGATGATTCCCTGAATAAACGCTATTAACTTTTCGGCATCATCACTCGCAATCCGCTGCCCGGGGTGATCTTGCTCCCACTGGAGCCACTTCTCTTTTTTGGTCTCAAGTCTTTTGGTGATCCTCTCGATTCGTTGCTGGAGTCGTTCATCCTTTTTTGCCTGCTTTTGCAGTTTTTTAAGTTCTTTTTTATCGGTGATTTCTTCTAATAGTTCGGTGCGACCTTCTTCGCTTATTTGCTGCTGCGCATCTTCAATGCGTTGCAGTATTTTTGCTTCTCTGGCAGAAATGCGCTCTTTGCGGGCGGCAAGCCGCGTATTACGTTTTATTTCACGGTCTAATCATTCAAATTTTTGGTGTGCGAATTATTGCTAGTTTTATGATGATTAACACTGCTGTTTTTTGCACCACCGAATAGAGTGTGAGCGCCGATAATAACCAAAGAGAGAATCAGGTAGAGCACACTAAACCCAATCGTTGAAGTACCTTTGTCTGTAAATGGCATTGGCAAATAGCCCGGTGGTACCACCGGTGCTCGATATATCCACCAGCCGGCGAAAGCAATAAACCCAGCAGAAAACATGAGCCAATCCCAAAAGGCTTTGTCACTTACGAAATAGAATAAGAACAATGGTATGAACGCAGCCAGCGAGAAAGAGAAAAGAGGTGGAGCAATGCCGCCACACATATAGTAGGCATCCCAGATGTGTTTTTTGCAGCCACCACTACCAAGTGAGTAGTTGATCACTAAACTAGTTATTAATAAAAAAAGTATTAACCCCAACAATATTAATACGTATTTTTGATTTTTCATGATTACCTTAAACAAAGAGGTGTTATATGCAAACACCTCTTCATTCTACTTCTTTATTATTTGTTTTTCAATTCTGAGAATCTACGAGTGCAACAAGATTCTCAAGAAATAGGATTAAGGTTTGGGCATCGTCACTTTTAATTCTTATGCCGGGGTGCTCTTGCTCCCACTTAGCCCACTGCTCTTTTTTGGCGGCGAGCTTTCCTTCAAGTCGCTGAATGCGCGCCTGCAAGCGGGCATCTTTTTTGGCTTGGCGTTCTAGTTTTTTCAACTCTTTTTTATCGTTGATTTCTTCTAATAGCTCTGTGCGACCTTCTTCACTTATTTGCTGCTGCGCATCTTCAATGCGTTGCAGTATTTTTGCTTCTCTGGCAGAAATGCGCTCTTTGCGGGCGGCAAGCCGCGTATTACGTTTTATTTCACGGTCTAATCATTCAAATTTTTGGTGTGCGAATTATTGCTAGTTTTATGATGATTAACACTGCTGTTTTTTGCACCACCGAATAGAGTGTGAGCGCCGATAATAACCAAAGAGAGAATCAGGTAGAGCACACTAAACCCAATCGTTGAAGTACCTTTGTCTGTAAATGGCATTGGCAAATAGCCCGGTGGTACCACCGGTGCTCGATATATCCACCAGCCGGCGAAAGCAATAAACCCAACAGAAAACATGAGCCAATCCCAAAAGGCTTTGTCGCTTACGAAATAGAATAAGAACAAGGGTATGAACGCAGCCAGCGAGAAAGAGAAAAGAGGTGGAGCAATGCCGCCATACATGTAGTTCACATCACAGACACTCTTTTGACAAAAACCAAGCTCTTTTGAGTTGTAAAGAATAATACTGGTTAAGAAAAATATGGTTACAAAAATTAACAATATCAAAATCCATTTTCTAAACTTCATTTCTACTTAAATTAAAGAAAAGAGGTGTTTATAATCAAACACCTCTTCATTCTACTTCTTTATTATTTGTTTTTCAATTCTGAGAATCTATTAGAGTAACAAGGTTCTCAAGAAATAGGATTAAGGTTTGGGCATCGTCACTTTTAACTCTTATGCCAAGGTGCTCTTGCTCCCACTTTGCCCACTGCTCTTTTTTGGCGGCGAGCTTATTTTCAAGTCGCTGAATGCGCGCCTGCAAGCGGGCATCTTTTTTGGCTTGGCGCTTTAATTTTTTCAACTCTTTTTTATCGGTAATCTCTTCGAGCACTTCGGTGCGCCCTTCTTCACCGATCTGCTCTTGAGCATCTTCGATTCGTTGCAGTATCTTCGCTTCCCGGGCTGTAACACGCTCTTTACGAGCGGCGAACCGGGTGTTGCGTTTTATTTCGCGCTCTAATCTTTTAATAATCTGGTGAATACGTTTTACCGCTTTTTGCTGCTTGCCCTTTTGCAACTTTGTTTCGGTGACCATGAGCTTACGTAAAAGCTTTTCTTGTAGCTCACCTTCCATATTCGTCCCGATAAGCAAAGCCGAGATCACTTCCAGCTTTTGCACAGGATTTTGTTTAACATTTTCTGTGGTAGATTCAATCGTTGCATCGGTCTCACCATCGCCGTCACCATCTATTAACATTACCGGGTTGTCGCCTGCGGTAACATCGACCGTAGCAATACTTATTGCGGTTAAGGGTATGTTTGTGAATTCTGCTGAATGCACCGTTGTGTCACCAATGGCTTCTTTGATTTTTAAAGTGAAGAGCCCGTCTTCTGCTGCTGTCATCTCGATTGCCGGATTTACTTTTTTTGGAGCGCCGGTGTACTTTTTATCGCCAAACTCTGTGTAATAACTGTTCGGTATACTCTCGGTAAATCCTTTCACCTCTGCTTGCGATTCCTTATGATAAGCACCTGTGGTGTTCCCAGTATTGTCTGTTACGGTGATATTGGCATTCGCGTTGAGCTTTAAGTGAATATATGATTCATCATGCTCTGGTTTGGTACGCGTTAAATAGTTGTATGAATCGAGGTCGCTATTATTCTTTTTAAAGTTTCGATTGACAATATTCAGCAGAAAGCGACCTAAATCCTCAGCTTCAAGAATACTTGCGTGCGTATTGCTCACAAACTGGTTTTCATTATTTCTGTATAAATCTAAATAAATCGTATCAACTTCGTTTACATCCTTCATGGCAATTGCACTTGGCGAAACCACCGTTTCATCGCCGTCAAAGGTAAAAAGTGCGTCATAGCCAAGTATACGCTGTTGAAGAGGGCATTGGTCGAGTTCGGTTTTATTCGGGTCTATACATTTTGCATAGTACTCAATACCTCGCATCGTATTCACTCCCCAGCCTGCGATTTGTATTACACTCATCGTTTCGGGCGGAGTCCAGTTGTCGATATCCTCATGCAATTCAATACTATTTTCCAGCAGAGTGTTAGATAGCTTAATAGGAAAGCGCCCAAGAATCTCAAGATCAAACTCTTCACGTCCTTCATCGCCTCGCAAGAATGAAAAGTACTCATTTAAAGAATTAATTGCGTCACCATAAATACCGTGATAATTCAGCAGGTGCTTACGGTCGGAATCCTCTAAGTGCCTTAAATTATAATGAAAGGTTATTGGCTTTACGTTGTTGTAATCTTCATTGCTGTAATCTGAGCCCTGAATGAGGGAGTTCATGTATTTATTGGATGGTAAGAGATTGTACGCAGATGGCATGTATCGCCCAAGCCTGATAGCAGGTTTTTTGGCGACAAGTAATACATCCTGCTTATAACCATGCAATAGCGAAGCTATCGCTTTTGGAGTACCGAGCTGTGGTGATGCAACAAGTATTAAGTTTTCTGTGTTGTGCAATATCTTTTCACTGCGGGGTGTTACCTCTTTAGCCAGGTTCGAAAACATGCGCTTAGCAACTAGGCCGCCCATACTATGGGCAATAATCGTAACGCGTCCGTTTGCCGAAGTGTCAATCATCCTTTCAATCTCTTTGATGATGTATGGATCACGCGATGCTTGAGAAAAGTGTATTTCATTACCGATTTTAACCCCATGACTTAAGATGTGGTCAAAATCATATCGCCAATCGTACGGTATGGCAGTCACTTCGTTTACCAATCCATCTTCTTTCCAGTTCGACATCTCGATTAAGAAAGTCTTGTAAATATTCGGCAGGAAAGCAGCACCAAAGACCTCATCGACAACATCCTTCGTATAAATATTATCAATCTCACTAAGCCCATTGCTGTTTTCATTCATATTAAGCTTCATGGCATCGCCACTAAAAATCGGCTCCCACAACTGATTCTCGCAATTAATACAAACTCCATCTTTGGCTTCTTGAAGATAGAGTCTGCTCGACTGTATTCCCGGCAAAAACACCACATTGCTATACCCCGTCTCAAATTCAAAATTCTCTTGTACAAGCTCCAGTGGTCTGATCCCATTAATCGCTTTAAACGAGTATGAGTATGAGCCTTGCGATAATGTTTCAGAAAGAGAGAAAGAGGTTTCATCTTGTTCTGTATCTCCTCTGGTCATTTCGTGATCTTTGGCGAAGAACCACTTGGTGATAGAAAAAGGGTTATTCTTGTTGATAAGATTGACGATCTCGATGCTCTGAATATCATCGTTCTCAGACGATATAATGATGTTTTCGGTTTTATCGCCGGTGAGGTCACTGGCGGCAACTGAAACGGTTTGAAGAAGTTGGTCGTTACTACTAAAAACCCTTAGTTCGAAATCGCTGCTCGATTCCGTACCCGCTATGTTCAGTTGTACCACGCTTTGGGGGCTATCAAGCTCAATAAACATGCTGCCGGTAGGGGCTGTTCTGGTGCTAATTCCATATTCAACTGCCGGATTCATCAACTTGCCCGCTTCGGTGAAGAGCGTGGCAAAATGCGCGACTATTCGGGCTTCTACCCGAACATTTTTTATATCTTGCACTTGTGCCTCATCCCGATACAAAACCTTGAACGTCACCTCCTCCTCATTCGCCGTCGCCTTTACCTTATCCACCCCGCGTTTTGTTCCATCGGTATCGGCAAATCCCTCTTCATCCAGCAACAATAACTCCGGCTTCGGCAAAACGACAACCTTTCTCGTCTTCACTGCCTCCGAACCGTTACTGTCACTCACTCGATACTCGATCTCATACTCACTTGGCGAGCTGGTATCGATGCTCAAAACAGTATGTTTATCACTATTGTACATCCGCACTTCAACGTTCGACGTCAATTCCCCGTCCTCGGCATCGGTTGCGTTGAACCCCGGTTCTTCGAAGGTATCGCTGGTGTAAAGGGTTATTTCTTCTTCACCTTCTAAGAAGAGTAATGGCTCTGTATTGATCGGTATCGGCTCTTCGTTGTCTTCATCATTATCATCCGTAAAATCATCGTTATCGGTCTCTTCATCGGGTTGGTAGCGTACCGGCATTGTGTAGTAATCACGCACCCGAATCGAACCGTACTCTGAGGCTCGGGTGTAGTTGACCCGTACCTTTCGCCCGGTGATCACCCGCCCGCTACTGAAATCGACCACCCATGCCGAATACACCCGTTTTACCTCCGAGCTGCTCGTCCAGAACTTGCCATGGTCGATATTGCCGAGCGGTTTGAATCGCCAGCTGTGGGCACCGTCTTCATACTCGCCCGGCATAATATCCAAGCTGACGATCGAATCGAGCTCTTTGATGTTCGGCAGGCGCCATTTGTAATCCGGTCCTTTGCCTGTCTTATCCTCCCATTCGTATTCGTTATTAAGCGTATCTTGCCAGGTATGTTTACTACTATCGAACCGCTGCCATGCCAAACCGGTGACATGGTCGATCACCTCGTCGGTCTCCTCTAGTATCTCGAACCGTTCGGGATGGGTCCACGATGCTTTTTGCCCGCTTACCAGCATAACCCCTAAGCCACGGGTGTGTTCGAACGGAGAGATCGTTCCTTGCGCCGAGGTGATGTTCACCCCCCAGCTCTCGGTTGCCGTCCCCACACCCAGATTCCCCAGTGCGTCGACCACCGGCAGGCGGTTACTCGTCCACATGTAAGAGCCGCTCGCCATATCGCCGAAAAACCGGGTATCAACCGCCGGGTAGGCGGTGTTGTAGTTTCTCAATGAGTGCAGTTCTTGGCGCACCGGCAACCGCCAGTCGGTAATACCGCATAACGCCTCTTCGTTTACCAGTTCGGTAAATTTTGCCGTCGAACATTCATATTCGGTGCCGTCGTCGGCTTGGCAGTTCCCACCGGGGTCTACCGTTTGCCCCCAACCATACCGACTAGCGACATCATGCAAACCCTGGTGTCGGTTATTATTACTCGTCCGTCGTCGTTTGCGTTCCCAGATCAACCCTGTTACGTTGTCGCGTACACAGCTCCACTCACCCGCATCACCGGCAAGTACCTTGCCCTCGGCATCCAGTTTGGTGAACGAGAATCCCGCTGCACCGTCGAAATCACTGTTGCGAAGCGGGTCGATATCGCGTCCGTATTCCGCATCTTGCCCGGGGTATTGGTTGCGCACATCCGAACAAGCGCGATAGGGGCTGTTGTTATCGGCGCACCGCGTGTAACCGGTGTCGTTGAGCTGCATCTGTATAACACCTTCGGGGGGTTCTAACGAGGCGGCATCCGCCGGGCAAGCGATATGCACTAAACCGAGAACGAAGAGAATCGCCGATGCTCTGCGGAACCTAAAAGAACGAAAATTCATTGTGAATGAAAAAAGGCGGCTACTTTACCATCTATCATTATCTTGGCAAGTTGAAAATCGCCGCGTTCATATCGAAGTTTATGAGAACAATTCTCAGTCGCGGTGCGAAGAATCATTTAATATTCGCATTAATAAATTGTGCGCCCGAAAATATACTATTCACTAGAAGCAATTTTACACACAAAATAATCGTCTATTTTGTCAACTTATTTTTCACCGAGTCTTGGTCTTCTGTCAGCTTACAATCCCTGATTCAACTGCCAAATCGCCCCCAAGCTAATCACCAGCCACACGGCATTTAGCGCAACCGGTTGATAATTGCGTTTCATCATACTAACTATGATAATGCCGACCGAACCGCTGATATTTAAAAAGAAATAAACCGGGTCGGTGGTTTCAACAATGTTGTAGCTATTCAAGAAAAACGCTCCCACAATCGCCGCTGCGCCGTACCAGCCAAAAATCTCTGCGAATAATCTCATAAGGTTTGCATACATCGGATGAAATTCTAGCACATCTTTGCTTTTTCAAAGAAGATTACATCTTTGTGATCCAAAATAAATCGCTTCAATAATCTTGTTGTGAGCTTGTTTATTACCACAAACCTCGCGTAATGATAGACCTTGG